>JARLIT010000314.1 GCA_031291575.1 Ancalomicrobiaceae bacterium | reverse complement strand
CTATGACCACAAATATACGTACAGCCATCTCGGCTACAACATGAAGATGTCGGACATGCAGGCGGCCATCGGCGTCAGCCAGATCCGCAAGCTCGACCAGTTCGTCGCCCGCCGCCGCGAGAACTTCGCCGAACTGAAGGCTTCGATGCTGGCCGCCGGTCTCGACCGGTATTTCGTGCTGCCGGAAGCGACGCCCGACACCGAACCCAGCTGGTTCGGCTTCCTTCTCACCATCCGCGATCGCCGGCAACTCGACCGGCGCGCCGTCGTCTCCTTCCTCGAGGAGCGCAAGGTCGGCACGCGGCTGTTGTTCGGCGGCAACCTCACCCGTCAACCGGCCTTCCGCAACGTCGAACATCGCGTCGTCGGCGTTCTCGATGTGGCCGACACCTTCATGAACGACAGTTTCTGGATCGGCGTCTGGCCCGGCATCGAAGCTCCGCATCGCGCCTACATGGTCGACCAACTGGCCGCCGCGGCATCGCGACTCGCCCGATGAGCGGCACAAACGGGCCGCATCCGATCAATACGTCGCTCGATTGTGGAAGAGTTGCCATGAAGACAATCTCCGTCGTTACCCCCTGCTACAATGAAGAGCTGACCATCCGCGAATGTCACGAGCGCGTCAGCGCCGTCTTCCGCGACAAGCTCCCCAACTATGCGCTGGAGCATGTCTTCTGCGACAATGCCTCGAGCGACCAGACGGTCGCAATCTTGCGCGAGATCGCGGCGACCGACCCGTCGGTGAAAGTCATCGTCAACGCCCGCAACTTCGGCCCGATGCGCTCCAACTACAATGGCGTGATGGCGGCGTCGGGCGACATCGTGCTGCTGTTCCTGCCCGCCGATCTGCAGGACCCGCCAGAACTGATCCCCGAGTTCGTGGCGCTTTACGAGCAGGGCTACGACATCGTCTACGGCATCCGCCGCGTGCGCGAGGAATCGCTCGCCATGCGCCGGGTGCGCGCGGCCTATTACGCCGCGCTGACCACCTTCTCCGAACTCGACGTTCCCATGGGTGTGGGCGACTTCCAGCTGGTCGATCGCAAGGTGGTCGAAGCGATGCGGCAGATCCGCGACGCCTACCCGTTCATGCGCATGATGACCTTCGAGTGCGGATTCAAGGCCGTGGGCGTGCCCTATACATGGGGGGCGCGCAAACGCGGCTTCTCCAAGAACAATATTGCCCGGCTCGTCGACCAGGGCATCAATGGACTGGTGACATTCACGCCGGCGCCACTGCGCCTCGTCCTGTTCGT
This sequence comes from Ancalomicrobiaceae bacterium, assembly GCA_031291575.1. Classification (GTDB taxonomy): domain Bacteria; phylum Pseudomonadota; class Alphaproteobacteria; order Rhizobiales; family Ancalomicrobiaceae; genus CAIYYN01. The sequence continues at coordinate 7,986 of JARLIT010000314.1, read as the reverse complement.
CGGCGGAACGATCGCCGCGCTGTCGCTACTGTTTGCCGCCTTCAACATTATCGTCGGTCTGATCTACTACCACGAGCTGGCGCCAAACGGCATCATGACGATCATCACGGCGCTATTCTTCTTCGGCGGCATCCAGCTGTTCGCCATCGGCGTCGTCGCTGAATATCTGCAGGCCGTCTATGCGCAGGTACGTGCCAAGCCGATCGTATTCGAGGCCGAACGGATCAACTTTGCCAAGGCGCCCGAGCGCGGCGGCACCGAGTAGACCGCTCGACGACATGCGGGTCTCGCGAACGCGCCGCTCATGCACGCCATTCGCTGAGTGCCAGCGATACGGCGATGATGACGCCTTTGGCGATCAGCTGAATGTCGATCGGCACGTTCAGGATGTTCATGCCGTTGTTGATGATGCCGAGGAACATCACCCCGAGGATGGTGCGGGCGATCGAGCCGTTGCCCCCCATCAGGCTGGTGCCGCCGAGCACGACCGAGGCGATGACGTCGAGTTCGGTGCCGAATTCGCCGTAAACAGCCGAAGCCGTGTGCACCTGCGATGACTGCACGATGCCGGCGATCGCCGCGCCCACCCCGCAGATGGCGTAGAGCGCCATCTTGGTCAGCCGCGTGCGGTGCCCGCTGAGACGGGCCGCCCGTTCGTTCTCGCCGATCGCCGCAACCAACAGGCCGAGCGGCGTCAACTTCTGCACCAGGACCATCAGCACCGTGACCGCGGCGAACAGATGCACCGAGATCGGCAGCCCCAGGAAATCGCCCGAACCGATGGCGGCATAGGCCTCATGGCCGCGGATCGGATGCAGGTCCGGACCGCCGATCAACAGCGCCGAGCCGCGCACCATCGACAGCATGGCGAGCGTCACGATGATCGGCGGCAGTTCCAGCCGAGCGACGATGAAGCCGTTGAGGAGGCCGACGACGAGGCCGACCGACAGACCTGCGACGATGCTGAGGGGAAGCGGTACGCCAGCGTCGAGGCTGAACAAGGCGATGACGCCGGACAGTGCTAAGACCGGCCCGACCGACAGATCGATACCGCCGGTCATGATCACGAAGGTCATGCCGACCGCCATGATGCCGGTGATTGCCACCTGCCGGACGATGCCGATCAGGTTGTCCGGCTTCAGAAACGCCGGTTCGGAAACGGCGAAGGCGATGATGATGACCAGCATCGCCAAGGGCAGGGCATGGGGAGCAAGGCGGCGTCCGAGTGCCGGGACCGAAGCGATCATGCCACACCTCCGATCTCTTCGATGAGCCGCGATCGGTCGATCGCGTCGGCGTCGTGGATCCCCACCATCCGCCCCGACACCATCACCGCGATCCGGTCGGCGACAGTGGTGACCTCTTCGAGGTCGGAGGAAACGACCAGGATCGCCGCTCCGGCGTCACGCTGGGCCCGGAGAATGCCGTAGATCTCCGCCTTGGCGCCGACATCGACGCCGACCGTCGGCTCGTCGAGGATCAGGATCTTCGGGCCAAGGTTCAGCCATTTGCCGACCAGGATCTTCTGCTGATTGCCGCCGGAGAACAGGCGGGCCGGCTTGTTGACGTCCGGCGGCTGGATGGCAAGGTCGGCGACGAGGCGCTTGGCCGTGGCGGCGACGCGCGACCGATCGAGAAAGATCGAACGGCAGACCTGCGGGATCGTCGACATGATCAGGTTGTCGGTCATGGAAAGACCGAGCATCAACCCGTCGCGGTGGCGATCCTCGGGCACGAAGCCGATGCCCGCCGCCATCGCCGCGCCGGGCGAGTGGAAGTCCACCGTCTGGCCGGCGACCGTCATCGAGCCGCCGTCCGCCCGATCGGCGCCGAAGATCACCCGCATCAATTCGGTGCGCTTCGAACCGATCAGCCCGGTCAGGCAGAGGATTTCGCCGGCGTGGAGGTCGAAGGAAATGTCGCGGAAGACGCCCTTCTTGCTGAGATCGCGCACCGCCAAGCGGATTTCGCCGGTGCCGCCCGGCCGGCGCGCCACGCTTGCCGCCGCCGCGCTGTCGCGGGCGAGCTTCTCGCCAACCATCAGTTCGACCAGCCTGGCGCGGCGCACCTCGGCAATGCCGCATTCGGCGATCACCCGCCCATCGCGCATCACAGTGACCGTGTCGCAGACAGAGAAGATCTCGTCGAGCATGTGGCTGATGTAGACGATGGCAACGCCGGAAGCTCTGAGCGTACGGATGGTCTGGTGCAGGCGCGCGACGTCGGCGGCCGAGAGCCAGCCGGTCGGCTCGTCCATCAACAGGACGCGAGCCTCGAGCGCCAAGGCCTTGAGGATCTCGACCTCCTTCTGCTTCACCGTCGGCAGGTTGCCGACGGTCGCCAAGGGGTCGATCGCCATGCCGTGCTTGGCCATCAGCGCGCGCGTGTCGGCCTCGAGCTTCTTTTTATCGATGCGGCCGAAGCGGCCGACCGGCTGGCGGCCGAGAAACACGTTGTCCATCACCGACATCGCCGGAGCGAGGTTCGAGTGCTGGTAGATGCAGGCGACGCCACGCCGGATCATCTCGCTGGGGTCGCCGAGCTTCACCGGCTCGCCCATGATTTCGACCGTGCCGGACGTCGGCTCGACCGCTCCGGTCAGAATCTTCACCAGCGTCGACTTGCCGGCTCCGTTGGACCCGACGAGGCCGCGGACCTCGCCCGGCATCACCTCAAAATCGGCATCGGCTAGCGCGGTCAGCGCGCCATAGATGCGGCCGAGCCCACGGCCGCGGATCAGCGGGGTCGTCATGCGTGGGTCTCCTCGGCGAGATTGGCGACAAGCCGCCGGCGGCGGCGCAGGTCGAGGATCCGGTCGTAGCCGACCGCAGCGACAAGGATGGCACCGGTCAGGATCTGCTGCACGTATTGGGAAATGCCGAGGAGCGTCAGGCCGATGAGGATGGTGCCGAGCAGGAAGGCACCGATGACCGGGCCGACGACCGAGCCGATGCCGCCCGACAGGCTCACCCCGCCGATCACGGCGGCGGCGATCGCCGACATCTCCATGCCCGTACCGAGTGCCTCGGTCGCGGTCGTCAGCCGGGCAACGAGGAGAATGGCGGCCAGACCGGCACAGAAGCCGCTCACTGCATAGCCAGCCAGCGTCACCCTGGCCGTATCGATGCCGGCAAGGCGCGCGGCCTCCGGATTGCCGCCGACCGTATAGAGGCTGCGGCCGAAGCGGGTCGATCCGAGCAGGAAGTGAAACGCCGCCAACACGACCAGCATGATGAAGAACGACAGCGGCACCCACGGTAGCGTCACCCAGTCGGAGATGCCGAGGAGGCTGCCGAAGTCGAAATAAGTCTCGAGCCCGGTGATCCAGGGATCGCGGATCGGCGTCGTCGACAGGCCCGGCACCAGTTGGCGCCCGGAGATCGAGTAGACCAGGCCGCGGTAGGCGGCGAGCGTTGCCAATGTGGCGATGAACGGCTGCAGCTTGAGCTTGACCACCAGCCAGCCGTTCAAGGCGCCGGCCAGCGTCGCCGCGACAAGCGCGATCGGCAGGATCAGCCAGCCGGGCAGGTGAAAGATCAGTTCGAGATCGAACACGATCATGCCGGCCAGCGCGACGATCGCGCCGACCGACAGGTCGATGCCTCGGAGCAGGATCGGGAACGATTGGCCGATTGCCAGAATGGCCACGAAGGAGAACCCGCTCATCAGGTTCTCCATGTTGGAGGCCGTGGCGAAGCGCGGCGCAGCAACGCAGAAGAAGATGAACGTCGCCACGAAGAAGGCGAGAAGGGCGAATGCGGCGGATCGGGCAGTCATCGCTTCGTCGCAGCTCGAGGGGAATGGGGGGCCGCGGCGGCAAACGCCGCGGCCTTCGATTGCGGGATACCGACCAAGCTTACCACCGCTGGCTCGGCTGGATGGTTCCGACCGTTTCCTTGGTGGCGATTACGTAGGGCATCAGGAGCTTGCCCTGCTGCTTGAACGCCGTGGCCGGGACGAGACCGGAAGCGAGCACGGTGGCGGCAGCGGCGGCGAAACGGCCCTGCTGATAGACGTCGGTGTACTGGGTGCCGGTCAGTTCGCCGGCTTCGATCGATTCGAGCGCATCCTTCTCGCCGTCGTTGCCGAAGATCACCAGCTTGCCGGTGAGCCCCTTGGCCTTGGCGACGTCGACCGCGCCGAGCGCCATCGAATCATTGACGCCGTAGACGCCGGCGAGGTTCGGGTTGGCGGCCAGCAGCGTGGTGATGACGTCCTGGGCCTTCTTGCGCGACCAGTCGGCCGACTGATCGGCGACGACCTTGATGGCCGGATGATACTTCTTCAAGCCGTCGAGGAAGCCGTTGGTGCGCTGGTCGCGGATGATGATGCCGGGAGGCGCGTTGAGGATGGCCACGTCACCCTTGCCGCCGAGCTTGTCGCCGAACGCCTTGGCGATATCCATGGCGCCGTAATAGTGGTTCATCTCGACGTGCGCGGCGTGTGCCTCGGTGGCGTCGATGTTGAGCGTGATGACCGAGATGCCGGAGCGCTTGGCCTTGGCGATCGACGGGGCGAGTGCGACCGAGTCGATCGGCTGCAGGAAGATCACCGCCGCGCCTTCGTTAATCAGCGTGTCCATCAGGCTGACCTGCACTTCGACCTTATTCTGGCCGTCGAGGAGCCGGTAATCGACGGTCTGCTGGGTCTTCAGCACTTCCTCCATGCCCTTCGACCAGGCCGAGGACACGGTGTGCGGCTGCCATTGGATGAAGGCCATCTTGATATTGCCGGCAGCCATCGCCGACGACGGTCCGATCGAACCGGTCTTGGGGTCAACCCCGAACAGCCCCGCACCCGCTGCGCCGAGCGCGGCTGATCCGAGTGCCAGTCCCTTGAGGAAATCGCGCCGGTCGCCGCCGTTGAGGGTGTCGTCCTTGTTGGACATGTCTCTCTCCATCAAATGATTATTGTTCTCGATGCGTATTCCCCGGAGGCCGGCCTAGACCGCCCCCCTGACCGCCGTGTAGACGGCATAGACCGAAGTCGTTGCCGTGATGAACAGACGGTTGTTCTTTGCCCCTCCGAAGGTCAGGTTGCTGACCGTCTCAGGAATATGCAGCAAGCCGAGCGGCGTGCCATCAGGGGCGAACACTTCGACGCCACGCGCCGAACTCACCCAAAGATTGCCGAACTGATCCAGTCGAAAACCGTCCGGCACCCCCTCCTCGATCGTGACGACGACCTTACCAGAACCGACCGAAGCGTCGGGCGCGATCGGGAAGGCGTAGACGTGGTGATCGCCGGCCGCATCGTGGCTGAGCGAACTGTCGGCGACGTAGAGGGTCCGCTCGTCGAGCGACAGGGCGAGCCCGTTCGGCTTCTTCATCGAGCGGATCTTGGCTTCGACGACGCCGGTCGTCGGATCGACGCGATAGACGAAACAGCCCGGCTGCTCAGGCGTCGACCGCTTGCCCTCGTAGTCGGAGAGGATCCCATAGGTGGGATCGGTGAACCAGACCGCGCTGTCGGAGGCGACGATCACGTCGTTGGGCGAATTGAGCCGGCGCCCGTCGAAGGCATCGGCCAGAACGGTACGCGATCCGTCAGGTTCGATGCGCACCACCGAGCGGGTCAGATGCTCGCAGGTGACGCGCCGACCCTGCCGGTCGCGGCTATTGCCGTTGCAATTGTTCGACGCATGGGAGAACACCCGTGCGCCAAGTTCGGGGATCCACTGCCAGAGCCGGGAGTTGGGAATATCGGACCACAGGAGATAGTCGCCGGCCGGAAACCAGACCGGCCCCTCGGCCCACAATAGTCCCGTCTGCAGAACCTCGAGCGCGGCGCCGGGCAGGATGAGATCCCTGAAGCGGGGATCGAAAATGGTGAAACGCGCGACGCTCATGGGCCTCCCCCGGGGTGCCTCGCTCTCGGCCATTTCGGCTCTGCGAGACGGAGCGACTGTTTCACGAGCCGATGGGCCAAGCCAACGTCCATCCGCGAATCCTGCTTGCGGGATCCCGCAAGCGTGTTCGTGAATCTCCGCTTCCCCAAGGGCGGTCGGACGTGCGAACGTCGCTCCGATCGCAGGAGAGGCGTGATGCCGGGGCCGCACCGTTCCATCGACATGGCGGAAATCCTTTCGATCCTCAGGGTGGTCGCCGGCCAGCTTGAGTTTCGCTCCGTCATCCAGGCCGCTTCCACGGCGATCCGCGAGCTCATCCCTCACGATCACCTCGACGTCGCCCTGATCAGTCCGGACCGCACCGAGGTGACGGCCTATGAGACCGGCCTCCACACCGAATGGGACGCCGCCACCACAGCGACCAAGCCCGTCGACGTCAGCCCAATCCGCGATCTGTTCTGCGGCGAGGTCGATCATATCCTGACGGACGACGCCCAATCGGATCCCCGCTTCCATTTTACCGGGGCCTTCTCCACGCCGATCTTCGCGGCCGGTCTGAGAAGCCGCCTGCATGTCGCCCTCAAGGTCGAAGGCCGCACCATCGGCGCTTTGTCGTTCTCCACCCAGCAGATCGGCTCCTACGGCCCGACGGAAGTCGATTCCGCCCGGATCGTCGGCGACATTCTCTCATCTTACATCTACGCGCTACAGCAGAGCGAACTCGCCAAGCGCAGCGAACTGCAGCAGGTCGAAGCCGAAGCGCGGGCGGAGGGGCTGAGAATCGGTGCGCTGCACTTGACCGAGGAGCTCGAGAACGCCCGCCAGGCGATCGGCATGGACCTGCATGACCAGACGCTGGCCGATCTCACCCGAATTTCGCGACAATTGAAGCGGCTGACCGGTCGCACCCTGCTGCACGGAGCGGAACTGCAACCGCTACAGGAGGACATCGACCACTGTCTGCGCGAGCTGCGCGTGATCATCGATAGTGCCAAGCCCTCGGTCCTGCAGTTTTTCGGCTTCGGTCAGGCAGTCGAGGCCTTCCTCGAGCGGTCCGCGGCGAGCACTGCCGGAGAGATCACCGTACGGCTCGTCGATGACGGCACCACCGGCATCGACGATTTGCCTCAGTCCACCGTCGTCGCTCTCTACCGCATCGTCCAGGAAGCGGTGAACAACGCGCTGCGCCATGCCGAAGCGAGCCGGGTCGAAGTGCGGCTGTCGCGCGAGTCCGCCGACGGACGCACCCGGATCGTGGTCGAGGACGACGGCCGCGGTCTGCCTAAGGCTGCCTGCCGCAGAACCGGCGGCCTCAGCAACATGCGCACCCGCGCTTCGCTGATCCGCGCCGACCTTCTGACCGGACCGGGCACCGACGGCGTCGGCACGCGGCTGGAACTGATCCTGTCCGAGCCTCCGCCCGCTCGCGACATCCGCAGGAACTCCGAACGATGAGCACTTTCCTGATCGTCGAGGACGACGCGCTGCATCGTGGCTTTCTGCGCGAAGTCATCACCATGTCCGACCTCGGCTGCACCCGATTGGTGGAGGCGGAAGACGGCGAACAGGCGATCCGCCTTGCTCGCGAAGTCGAGCCGCGCGGCATCGTGCTCGATCTGCAGATGCCGAAGAAAACCGGCGTCGAGGCGGCCCGTGCCATTTGGGCGGACAACCCGCAGATGCCGATCCTGTTCTGGTCGAACTATGCCGACGAGGCCTATGTGCGTGGCATCACCAAGATCGTGCCGGCCTGCGCCAACTACGGCTATCTGCTGAAGACCTCCTCGAAGGAACGGCTGCTCAGGTCAATCCAGTGCGTGTTTCTCGAGGGCCAGAACATCGTCGACCGGGAGATCCGCGGCGTTCAGCAACGCGGAACCGACACGACGGAAGGTCTCAGCGAGATCGAATACGAAGTGCTGCTCGACATCGCCATCGGTCTGACCGATCAGGCAATCGCCAACCGTCATCACATTTCGCTGCGCAGCGTGCAGGGCCGTCTGCAACAACTTTACGTCAAGCTTGGCCTTGACGAGATGCCGGTTCTCGACGGCGGTGCAGCCGAGTTCAACAGCCGCTCGCGCGCGGTGGCGGTCGCCGTCATGTCCCACCTGATCAACGGCCGCTCGATCGAGGCG
>JARLIT010000047.1 GCA_031291575.1 Ancalomicrobiaceae bacterium | reverse complement strand
TCGTGCCACAGGAGATAGAACTCCATGCGGCCGAGTTCGGGCGGCGCATCAATGAGGCGGAACGGCGCCTGCCTGGCGAGTTCGCGGGCAAACGGCGCGCCGGTGGTGAACACCATGTCGGAGCCGGCCAGCACATGCGGCACGATGGCATATTCCGGCACGGTAGCGACGATGCGGCGCTTCAGGCCGAGGGCCAGCAGGCGGCCGTCGATCGGGCTCATCGACAGGCAGTCGTCGGAACTGGGCGAGAGGTGCCCTTCTTCGAGATAGCGATCGATGTCGAGCGGCCCGTCGAGGTCGACCAACGGGTGGTTCTCGGCGACGACGCACTGGATGGCTGTCGACAGGAGCGGTGCGCGGCGCAGTTGGTCGGGCGGGTTCGGCCAGTTGCCAATGACGAGGTCGATCGAGCCGTCGGCGAGATTCTCCATCATCTGGGCATGGGTCTGCAGTGGCACCACGTCGATACGCGCATGCGGCGCCGAGCGGGCGACTGCCCGGAAAATGAGCGGCAAGAACACGGCGCCGAGGCAATTGGCGGCAACGATGCGGAAGCGGCGCGAGCTCTTCAGCGGCTCGAACTGGGAGAGCGGCGTCAGGTGCGAGTCCATGTCGGCCAGGAGCCGCTTGACCACGATTTTCAATTCGAGCCCGCGTTCGGTCGGCACCAGCGACCCGCCCGAACGCACCAGAATCGGATCGCCGATCAGTTCTCGCAAGCGTTTCAGGGCGAGGCTGACGGTCGGCTGGGTCTGGCCGAGGATCTCGGCCGTGCGCGAGACGCTGCATTCCGTGACGAGCAGAAGCAGCGTGCGCAACAGGCGGACGTCGAGTGCTCCGCTGACTGTTTGCATGCTCGAACCTCTCTTGCGTGGACACGATCCCGTTCGGCCGCGAACACACAGCATCTTCCGTGCCAGACGGGCAGCGGCGGCCTCGGTTCTGCAAAAGAAAGCCGGCCGCGGGGGAGGCTCCGCGGCCGGCTGTAGGCGCAAGCGTGATGGTCGCTTGGGGAAATGGACGATCTCCCTAGCGGATGACGCGGGCACCTTTTCCCTTCATGATCGCTTCGACTTCCTTGACGTTGACCATCGAGGTGTCGCCAGGCGTGGTCATGGCGAGCGCGCCGTGGGCGGCACCATATTCGACGGCGGCCTGCGGGCCCTTGCCTTCGAGGAAGCCGTAGGCCAGACCGGAGGCGAAACCATCGCCGCCGCCGACGCGGTCGTAGATTTCGAGGTTCTCGCGCATCGGAGCCTCGTAGAATTGGCCGCCGGCATAGATGACGGCGCCCCAGTCGTTGACCGACGCGGTCTTGGCGTTCCTGAGCGTGGTGGCCGCTACCTTGAAGTTCGGGTAAGCCTTGACCGCGGTGGCGATCATCCTCTTGAAGTTCGCCGGATCGATCTTCGAGATGTGCTCGTCGAGCCCTTCGACTTCGAAGCCGAGGCAGGCGGTGAAGTCTTCCTCGTTGCCGAGCATAACGTCGACGTAGCTGGCGATCTCACGGTTGATCTTGCGCGCGCCTTCCTTGCCGCCCTGGCTCTTCCACAGTTGGCCACGATAGTTGAGGTCGTAGGAGACGATGGTGCCGTACTTCTTGGCCACCTGCACCGCTTCGATCACCACTTCCGACGTGTTGGGAGCGAGCGCGGCGAAGATGCCGCCGGTGTGGAACCAGCGCACGCCCTCTTCGCCGAACAGCTTCTCCCAGTTCACTTCACCGGGCTTGATCTGCGAAGCCGCGGAGTAGCCGCGATCGTTGCAGCCGAGCGCGGCGCGCGGGCCGTAGCCCTTCTCAGTGAAGTTCAGACCGACGCGGGTGTTGCGACCGATGCCGTCGAACTCGCGCCAGATGATGTGCGAGGTGTCGACCCCACCCTGCATGATGAGGTCTTCGACCAGCCAACCGACGTCGTTGACCGGCAGGGCGGTCACGACCGAGGAGCGCTTGCCCCAGCACTTGCGCATGGCGCGGGCGACATTGTACTCGCCACCGCCTTCCCACACCTGGAAGGTGCGGGTGGTGCGGATGCGGCCGAAGCCAGGGTCGAGGCGCAGCATGACTTCGCCAAGCGAGACGCAGTCCCACTTGCAGTCCTCGGCCTTGCGAATGGTCAGAACGGAATCGGCCATTGGTTCATTTCCCCCGGATGGAGCGCACGAGAGCGATCGTGTCGCGCACCTTCTTCTCGATGCCCGCGTAGTCCTTGGCGGCGAGCAGCTCCTTGGTGATCAGGTTGGAGCCGACACCGGCGCAGACGATGCCGGCGCCGAACCACTTCTTCAAAGACTCCTCCGTCGGCTCGACGCCGCCCGTCGGCATGATCTTGGTCCACGGGCAGGGGCCGAGCATGGCCTTGACGAACTCCGGGCCGCCGACCGAGGAGCCGGGGAACACTTTGACGATCTCGACGCCGAGTTCCTCGGCATAGCCGATCTCGGTCGCCGAACCGCAGCCCGGCGAATACGGGATCTTGCGGCGGTTGCAGACCTTGGCGACGTCGGGGTTCAGCAGCGGGCCGACGACGAACTTGGCGCCGTTGGCGATGAACAGGCTGGCTGTCGGCGCATCGACGACCGAGCCGACGCCCATGATTACGGACGGGTCCGCCTTGGCGAAGTGCTGGGCGACCTCCAGGAAGACGTGGGCAGCAAAGTCGCCACGGTTGGTGAACTCGATGCACTTGGCACCGCCGTTGGCGCAGGCCTGGATGACGTTCTTACAGATCTCGACGTCCGGATGATAGAAAACCGGGACGATACCCTGGTCCATCATCGTGGCGAGAACTTCCATGCGATCATGTTTCACGTTGTGTCTCCGTTGTCATGGAATCTCTTGAATTCAGAATGTCTCGTTCAGGTGGCGGCCATGTCCAGTTCCGGCATCGCCGACTTGGGGATGATGGCGCCGGGGTGACAGATCACGGTGGCGGCCAGTCGATGGCCGGCACGCGCAGCCACATCGGGGGCGGCGCCCTTCAGCCGGGCTGCGAGATAAGCGGCGGCAAAACTGTCGCCCGCGGCGGTCGTATCCACCACCTTGTCGACGTGTTCGGGCGCTGCCTCGAATGTCGCACCGCCCGACCAGATGCGGCAGGCATGCGCGCCGCATTTTAGCACAACCTCGGTTCTGCCGAAGTCGAGCCAGTCGCGTAAAGCGGCTTCCGCGTCGTTGCCGCCGAACAGGAGCGACGTGTCCTCGTCTCCGGCTAGCACGATGTCGACGACGTCGGCCAGTTCGGCGAAGGCGGCGCGGGCAATCGACAGGTCGGGCCAATTGCGCGGGCGGAAATTGGTGTCGAAGACGATGCGGACACCCTTGCGGTGCGCCATCTTCAAGGCGGCGAACAGCCGCCACAGTCCAGCCTCGCCGTAAAGCGACAGCGTAATGCCGGAGAGGAACAGAACGTCGGTATCGATCAGCGCCTTGGTCGTCTCTTCGGCGTTTGCCGCGGTGAAGACGTCGCGGGCAGGGGAATCGGTGCGCCAATAGAGGAAGCGGCGCTCACCTTCCGGCGAGGTCTCGATCACATACATGCCGGGCAGGCGGCCGGGCACGATACGGACGGTGTCGGTCAGGACGCCCTCGTATCTCCACGCCGCGAGCATGCGCGTCGAATAGGCGTCGTCGCCGAGAGCGGTCACGAAGCGGGTCGGGAAGCCGAGCCGTGTCAGGTAGATCGCGGTGTTCAGGACATCGCCACCGAAGGAGAAGCGGGCGAATTCGGCGTCGAGATGCCGGATCTCCACCATGCACTCCCCGAGTACGGCCACCCGCATCGTCATTTCCTCACCCGCCGCCGGCCGTCGTCTTGTCGTCAATCTCGCTGCGAGACCGCGGTAGCGCGACGCGCTTGCGCGGTTGGGCCGAACCCATTCACCAGCGGCGATCGTCTCGTCGGCAGCGTAGCTAGCATGTCACTCAGGGGGTATCCTGTCAACCTATCAAATAGGTTGCAAGTCAGGCCAATTCATGCCACATTTGCGCCATGACGACCCTCGGCCTCAAGCGTCTGGAGCACGGTTCTCTGTCGCAGCGCGCGGTGGAAGCTCTGCTCGATCACATCCTGACGAAAGACCTCAAGCCCGGCACCACGCTCCCGGCGGTTGCCACCCTGGCCACAAGCCTCGGTGTCAGCCGCCCGGTGGTGCGCGAGTCGCTGAATGCCCTGCGTGCGCTCGGCATCGTCGAGATCGCCAACGGCAAGAAGGCGGTGATCCGCGACCTCAACAACGGGGTGCTGAGCGTCTACTTCGGTCGGGCGCTGCAGGTCGTCGACGATTCCGTGCGCGAGGTGATGGACGTGCGCGTCGGCATCGAGACTCGTGCGGCGGCGCTCGCCGCGCGCAATCGCAGCGACGCGGATGTCGCCGTCCTGCGCGGCACACTCATCGAAATGAAGGAGACGCTCGGCGACGCTTCGGCCTTCTCCCTGCATGATTCGACCTTCCACCTGGCCATCGCCGAGGCGAGCGGCAACCGCCTGATCTTCCACATCGTCGAGTCGCTGCAGTCGTCGTTGCGCAATGCCTCCTACCAGGGTGTCCGGGCGATTTCCGAGCGGGCATCGCTCAACCGGATCATCGACGAGCACACGCTTCTGGTCGAAGCGATCGAGGGGCGGCAGCAGGACCGCGCCGCGGACCTGATGCGAGATCATCTTGCCAACGCCATGAAACGCATGGGAATTTCGGCCTGAAGCGGAGGTCGGCGAGCGCCTGGCGGCCCCGCTGCGCCCGCTGGCGGCTGCGAGCCCGTTGCAGCCTTGCCAGGCTCGGGCCGACTCGAGACTGCTGCCGGCCTGGCGAGTGATCGCCGCCGCCCCCCGTGATAAGGTCAGCGCCGCGTCAGCATCGATCCATTAGGTTGGCCGGTGCTGGCGGAGCGAATTTGACATGTGAGTCCGGGCGAGTTGCGCGGCCAAACTCAAATAGCAAATTCAAAGATCCACGAGACTCAATGAATTGCCGGTGGTCCCGAGATTCCGACATTTGCACAAAAAGGCGCAGCATGCAGGATGCACGTGTCGGAGCCGGACCACCAGGGGCCTGCCGCGGGGCCGGAACGCTTCCTGCCTGACCGGCAAATGCCTGGCAGGCGGATTAGGTCCGGGCCCGGCAGAAGGAGCGGGAAGTGCGGTTGGCGTTGACTTTGACGCAAGGAGCATTGCCGTCGGGTTCGGACTTTTCGGTTCCTATTCGGCCTTGACCGCATTAGAAGCAGTCACGGTTCGGAAGCTCGTGTGTGGACTTGGGTCCTGAGGGGTCATGGCAGGGATATTGAGTCGGATTCTGGGATCGAACGAGGAGCTGCACCTCCTGTCGAGGCTGATCAACGATCATGGCCGGCGGCATGTAGCGTTGTATCTGCTGGCGACCTTCTTCTTGGTTCTGGTGGCGACGTCAACGTCGCTGACCGCCTACATCATGAGCGACGTGATCGATCAGGTGTTCATCGGCCACAATTGGGGAGCGGTGGTCTTCGTATCGATCGCCATCCTGGTGATCTTCCTGGTCAAAGGTGGCTCGACCTACGGCCAGCAGGTGACCTTGTCCTACGTCGCCAACGCTATCGTGGCGGCCGTGCAGAGGCGCTTGTATGCCCACACGCTCGACATGGACGTACCCTATTTCGCCGATCGGCACACGGCGGAGTTCATCGGCCAGACGAACTTCGCTTCCGGCAGCGCCGCTGCGGCGCTGAACACGATCATCACGTCGGTCGGCCGCGATGCCTTGTCACTTGTCGGCCTTGTCGCCGTCATGGTGTTGAAAGATCCGGTGCTGTCGGTATTCGGTCTGATCATCGTGCCGCCGGCGATCATCGGTGTCCAACGCTTGGTCCTGCGCGCCAAGAAAGTGATGAAGACCGAGTTTCTGCAGGGCCTGGTGGTGATGGAAGTCACTCAGGAAACCGTGCAGGGCATTCAGACGGTGAAGGCCTACACGCTCGAGAAATTGCTCACCGATAAAATGCATGCGGCGATTGCCTCAGTGCAGGCGGCTTCCAACAAATTGGCGCGGGTCGGCGCTAGGTCCTCTCCGTTGATGGAGACGCTCGGCGGCTTGGCAATCGCCGCCATGGTGTTCTATGGCGGCTGGAGAGTGAACGAGTGGCATTCTTCGCCCGGCGCGTTCTTCTCCTTCATCACCGCGCTGCTGCTTGCATACGAGCCGGCCAAGCGGCTGGCACAGACGAACGTCAACCTCGCCGCGCAGATGGTCGGCGTCAAAATCCTCTACAGCTATTTGGATACGCCCGGGCGTGAGGCGGCGGACGATCGGCCTGCGCTCAAGATCGATGGGGGGCGGGTTGAGTTCGACACGGTGTGCTTCGCCTATCGGCCGGGCGAGGAGGTGCTGAAGTCGATCAGCTTCGTCGCCGAAGCCGGCAAGACGACGGCGCTGGTCGGTCCCTCTGGCGCCGGCAAGTCGACGATCCTGAGCCTTCTCTTGCGCTTCTGGGACATCGAGACCGGCGCGATCCGCATCGACGGAAGCGATATCCGCAGCGTCTCGCGGCAGTCGCTCAGGTCGCAGATCGCCTACGTCAGCCAGAGTGCCATCCTGTTCAAGGGGACGGTCCTCGACAATATCGCGCTCGGGCGGCCGGGCGCGAGCGAGGAGGAAATCATCACGGCGGCGAAGGCGGCCTATGCGCACGACTTCATCATCGGCTTTGAGGACGGCTACCGTAGTCAGGTCGGCGAGAACGGACTGAAGTTGTCGGGCGGCCAGCGCCAACGTATCGCGATCGCTCGGGCGATCCTCAAGGATGCGCCGATCCTCGTCCTCGACGAGGCCACCGCCGCGCTCGACGCCGAGAGCGAACGGGCGATCCAGTCCGCGCTCGAGGTGCTGTCAGCCAATCGCACCACGATCGTGATCGCGCATCGCCTGCAGACCATCCAGCGGGCGGACAAGATCTGCTTCATGGAGCACGGCCACATCATCGAGCAGGGCTCGCACGACGATCTGCGCGCACAGGCCGGTCGCTACGCCGCCATGTACCAGTTGCACGTCGCCTGACGCGGGCTCGCCCAAACGGCGGCGGGACCGGTGGCGGCGCGATCCTGGTGGCGCTGGCCGGACCAGCCTCACCGGCGGGGCCGTGCCGGCTCGATCTACCTGATCGATTAATCTGATCGCTACAATCAATTTGACGCATGTTCGGGGGCAGCGCATTGTCGCCGGCCTGCGAATGTCCGTCGGTATCGTCCCTGCACCGGAGCGGCGATCGCCAACCCGAATTCGGCCAAATCCGAGGAGGAGAGCCATGACCCATCCAGTGCTGAAAGCTGGCGCCGTCGCCGTCGTCACCGGCGGGGCCTCCGGCATCGGTCTCGTCGCGGCGGAGCGCTATGCCAGCCTTGGCCTCAAGGTGGTGATCGTCGACCGCGGCGCCGACAAGCTTGCCGCGGCGGCGGCCCGGGTCCGCGCCGCATCTCCCGGCCGGGCGACCGATGTTCTGGCCGTCGAGATCGACGTATCGCGGCGCGATCAACTCGAGGCGCTGGAGGCGACTGTCGTGGCGCGCTTCGGTGGCGTCGATGTTCTCATGAACAATGCCGGCATCGGCCCGGACAGCGCCGTGTTCGGACCGCTCGATGCCTGGAACGCGGTAATCGACACCAACCTATGGGGCGTCATCCAAGGCTCGCAGGTCTTCGTTCCGGGCATGATCGCTTCGGGCAAGCCCGGTCTCGTCATCAACACCGGTTCCAAGCAGGGCATCACCACGCCGCCGGGCAATCCGGCCTACAATATTTCCAAGGCCGGGGTGAAGGTCTTCACCGAGGCGCTCGAACACGAGCTCCGCACCACCACCGGCGGCCGCATCACGGCGCATCTGTTGATCCCCGGCTTCGTCTTCACGCCGCTGACCGCGCATGGCCGCAGCGAGAAGCCGGCCGGCGCCTGGACGCCGGAGGAGACGGTCGACTTCATGCTGGAGCACCTTGCCGCCGGTGATTTCTACATCCTGTGCCCGGACAACGAGGTGGCGCGGTCGCTCGACGAGAAGCGCATTCTGTGGGCCGCCGGCGACATCGTCGAGAACCGGCCCCCCTTGTCGCGCTGGCACAAGGACTACGGCGCGGCCTTTGCGGACTTCGTCAAGAAAGACTGAGCGCATCCGCTCTGCACCTCGCCCCCCGGCCGGCGTCCTTCGGGCCCGGCTTAAGGTCCTTCGACTGCAACGTTGGCTCCCGTGTGGTGCCGCATGTGCCGTGCGGGTCGCTTCCGGCGGGAACGACACGCGTGCGGCGTGAATTTGCCGCGCCGTCCCGTCCGATTCATGCTAGGCACAGAAGTGGAACATCCGCGGGATTCGGGTTCCATTTGGAGCAAGCGATTTCGGAGTGATGACGGCGACGTCGGTCAAGTCTCCCCCGGATGCAGGCGACGAGCGGCTGAACGGTCTCTACGACCGGCTCAGAGAGCGTCTGCTCGACCTGTCCAATCGCAACCCGATGCTGAATACCCGGCTAAGTGGGCTGAGATCGCGCCGCTTCGTGCAGATCGTCGATGATGCGCCCGAAGACATCTATCGCCGGCTGATCGACGGCAACGGCACCGGGCTCGACCTTCTGGCGCTGTCCGAGCCCGACCGGCTGCCGGCGGACGAGCGGACGGAAGAGTTCCTGTCGAGCCTTGCCCATGCCAAACTCGCCGATACGGAGTACCTCGAAGCCGTCGCGCACCTCGAACGGGAAGGTCGCGACGACGAAGCCAGCCTCGCCGCCGCCGAGGAGGCGCTGCGGCTCAAACTGCGCGACGACCTCGGCCTGCCGCCGCGCCCCGGCACCACGGAGATGGCGCGCGCCGATCACGCGCGTTCGCTCGGCATCGATCCCGCGCTCGATCTGCCGGCGGCCCGCGAGGCACCGCACGCCGCAGCGCGCGGACTACAGACGCTGAAGTATCCAGACGAACTCGAAGCAACCCTCGATCGGCTCTCCGACGATGCCCGGCTCGCCGCGCAGGAAACCGGCCTGTCGACCCTCTATCTCGCCCTCGGCTTTCTGGAACGCAGCGAGAGCGAAGCCTCCGAGCGGCTGTTCCTGGCGCCGCTCCTCCTCCTGCCGGTCAGGCTCGAGGAACGACGGCTGCGCGGCCGCCTCATCTATTCGATCGTGCCGACCGCCGGCGCTGCCGACACCAACCTCAGCCTCGAAAAGCTCGTCGAGCAGACCGAGGGTCGCCAGCTTCCGGCGTTCGGTGCCAACGACGAGGACGAGCTGGCCGGCATCGAGGCGTATTTTGCCGCGGTCGCTGCGGCGATCGACGGACTGCCGCGCTGGAAGGTCCGGCGCTTCGCGGTCATCGGCCATTTCGCTTCCGGCCGTTTCGCGCTGTATCAGGATCTGTCCCGGGAAAACTGGCGTCAGCCTCCGACGACGCACCGCCTCGTCCGAGCGATCCTGGAAGGCACCGACCGGCCCGGAGCGGAGGTGGCAGACCTGCGCCCGCCCGAGGACTACGACATCGACGCGCCCGAGATCGAGACGGTCGTGCCGCATCTGGTTGCCGATGCCGATGCCTCGCAGCATTCGGCGCTGATCGATGCCGCGCGCGGGGCCGATCTCGTCATCGAGGGGCCGCCGGGGACGGGCAAGTCGCAGACCATCGCCAATCTGATCGCGCATGCGATCGGCGAGGGCAAGCGGGTGCTGTTTCTGGCCGAGAAGCAGGCGGCGCTCGATGTGGTCAAGCGCCGGCTCGATTCGGCCGGGCTCGGCGATTTCTGTCTCGAACTCCACTCCGACAAGGCGGTGCCGAAGCTTGTGGTCGCGGCGTTGAAGGAGCGGGCCGAACTCGATCCGAAGTCGGTCGCGGCGGCGGCTTTGGCGGGGACCGACGATGTCGCGCATGCCTCCTCGCGCGCCGCGCTTTCTGCCTATGTCGCCGATCTGCACGCGCCGGCCGAAGACGGCGAGACGCCATTCCGGCTGATCTGGCGGGCGCTTGCTGGCTATTCCGCCGCGCCGGAGGAATGCGAGGCGCTGCGGCCGGTGCTGCCGTCGGCCGACTGGATGGGCAGGGGATCCCAGCAGGCGGCCGTCGTCCATGCCCTCGATCTCTACGCCCATGCCGCCGTGGAATTCGCCCGCTCGCATGGGCCGGTCGGTGCCTCCCCCTGGGCCGGCACGGCGCTCGCCGACATCCCCCCGTTCGATCTCCTCAGGGTCCGCGCGGCACTCATCCAATGGCGTGAGCCATTGAGCCAGCTGGCGATCGTGGCGGGCGAGGGCGGCGATCTCGGCGTCAGGACGCTCGCCGATCTCGTCGGCCTCACCGCTGCCGAGACCGAGCTCGGGGTGCCGCCCGAGGCGGACCTCGTCGCCGACATGGCTGCCTTCGAACTCGATGCCGCTGAGGCCTCGCTCGATTGCCTCGTCCGGTTCGCCGACTGCCAGGCCCGCATCGCGGCCACGCCGGAACTGGCCGAGGCGCCGCGCCGGGTAACCGCCCGGGCGGCTGAACTGATGGCCTCGCGGCTCGGGCCGGCGCTCGGCGATCGCATCCCGGCGGATCTGTCCAGCGTGACCCGCCGGCGCATCGCCGAAGCCGAGGAGCTGATCGAGGCGGTTTCCGGGCTCGAGCCGGCGGTCGCCCTCATCGGCCTCGATCGCGATCTCGGCGGCGAGATCTACGAGGCGATCGCCGCGGTCTGCCGGACGCTGGCACGCCTGCCGTCAGCGGGGCGGGTGAGGCTCGCCGCATATGCGCGGCTCGACGAGGCGATTGTCGCCGAAGCGAAGGCCCGGCTCGACGACCTCAGCGCCGCGGAGTCCGACTGGCGCAACCTATTCCCGGGCTTTGCGCTCGCCGATGCGCCACGCTCCGGCGAGGTCCGGCAGACGGCCCGTTGGCTTGCGCGCAACGGCCTGTCGCGTGTCTTCTCCGGTCTTGGCGCCGACGCCGGTGTGGCGCGCGCGGTCATCCGCAAGCTTGCCATTCCGGCGGGGGCGGACCTGCGGCTGCTCGAACAGCTGGCTGACTATCTTGCCTTCACCGAGGGCTTTGCCGCCGATCCCGCCTATCTCGTCGCCTTCGGACCGGCATGGGCGGGGATCGCGACGCCCTTCGCCGAGATCACGGCAGCTGCCAGCTTGCGTCGGGCCTTCCTTGCCGGGCTGAAGGCTTTTGCCCACGGAGAGACCGTGGCGGCAGCGACGCTGTCGAGCGGGCCGAGCGGC
>JARLIT010000046.1 GCA_031291575.1 Ancalomicrobiaceae bacterium | reverse complement strand
CTTCGATGCCATCGAGTTCGACGATCGAATCGCCACCGGCGACATTCTCTACGATTCGGGCTTCCTGATCATGGACCTGATCGGGCGCGGCCAGGGGCGCGCGGCCAACGTCCTCCTCTGGCGGCTGATCGTCGAGACGGCACGGACCGCCGCCACGGCCGTGCCCGGCAATGATCGCTTCGGCCTGATCGAGGCGGTGTTGACGCGCGAGGCGGCGGGCCTGGCCTGCCTCCCGTTCTTCCTGATGATGCGCGCCGCCATCCGCGCCAAGGTGACGGCGGCCAAGCTGCCCTATCTCGACGCCCGCGCGGCTCGCCAGGCCCGCGCCGAGGCGCGGCACTATTTCGAGTTGGCGATCAGCGATCTGGAGCCGTCGACACCAAGGCTGATCGCCATCGGCGGCCTGTCGGGCAGCGGCAAATCGACGCTTGCGGCGAGCCTTGCGCCAACCGTCGGCCGCAGTCCCGGTGCGCTCCACCTCAGGACCGACGTGATCCGCAAGCTTCTGTTCGGGGCCGGCGAATACGACCGGCTGGGGCCGGAAGCCTACCAGCCGGTCGTATCACCGAAAGTCTACCGGCTGATCCGCGAGACGGCACGCGCCGCGCTCGCCGCCGGCTGGCCGGTCATCGTCGACGGGGTCTCCTCGCGGACAGACGAGCGCGCTGCGCTCGCCGATCTGGCCGCGGCGGAGGAAGTCCCCTTCACCGGCCTGTGGCTCGAAGCGGACACCGATACGCTGAAATTGCGGGTCAGCGGCCGCGAGCGCGATGCGTCGGACGCCGATGCGGCGGTCGTCGACATGCAGGCCGGCTACGACACCGGCCCGATCGACTGGACGGCGGTCGATGCCGGCGGCATGCCCGAGGCAACGCTCGCCGCGGCGCGGACACTCCTCGGCCTGTGACCGCCCGGCGGCTCACCCTGCCAACAG
The DNA here is from genome assembly GCA_031291575.1 of Ancalomicrobiaceae bacterium. GTDB lineage: Bacteria > Pseudomonadota > Alphaproteobacteria > Rhizobiales > Ancalomicrobiaceae > CAIYYN01. Next base: position 1,996 of record JARLIT010000046.1, on the reverse strand, counting down.
GTCCGCCGGGTCCGGCCGAAGCCGAACACCCCGGCGCCTCGCTCAAGCTTCGAACGCGTTCGCGGCTCAAGACGCTCCACTGGAGCGTCTTGACGGCGGCAAGCTTCCGTCGCCGCTCACCCCGCCACATCCAGAAGATAGCGGTGGTTCTGTCTCTGCACCGGCCGGGCGTTGTTCTCGAACAATTTCGCGAAGGCTTCGACCTGCGCCTTCGATGCGGTGATCGGTTCCTTGAATACGGTCCAGACGAGGCCTTCCGAACAGGGCGGCGTGGTCAGCGAACCGTAATAGCGAAAATAGCCGCGCCCTTTCGGCAGCAGGGCGGTCGGATCGATCGGCGCCTTGCCGGTCGCCTCGCCCTCACTCGCCGGCATGGCGGAGAACACCGTCTCCAGCGCCGGGTTGGCCTCGCCGAGGGTGACGAATACGCCGAGTACGGCAAGATTGCCGGCAGCCGACTTGTTGACGAAATGCACCTCCAGCTCGAACGGCTTGCCCGACAGGAGGTGTTCGCTCGGGTGATGGAAGTGGAACTGCAACAGGTCGTAGCTCTCGCCCTCGATCGTCACCGAGGAACCCGGGGCGGCATTCACCTGGATCGTATGGCCGTTGTTGAGGATCTTCGGCGGCTGCACCTTATAGTCGGTGGCGACCGGCGCCCCGATGGTCGCCTTGACCGCTCCCTTCAGATCGAGCGGCGTCTGTTCCAGACCGATCTTGCAGGATTTGAAGTCGGCCTGCAGATCACCCCAATGCTCCGGTCCCTCCTCGCCCTCGTAGGTCCAATGCACGCCCGAGGCCAGTGCCGCTCCAGCACCAGCGCAACAAGCGCAGGCCGCAACGGCCCCAAGCGTGGCATGCTTCAAAAAATGGCGTCTCGACGACTGCATTGATGCTCTCCTCAACCGCTGGCGCACGGAACCGGCCGCAATGATGGCCCGGCAACATGACGGTGCCCTGACCGTCATAGCACTTTACCCGTATACACGGCGGCACCGTCAAGGGCCCAGGCGCGTTTCCCCACCAAATGGTGCCGGCCGGGTGGCAAAGCCCCGCCTCCGACCGATTGGCACCTGCCCTGGGACCGGTTCGACGTGATCCGGGTCGGCATTCGGCCGAATTTGCGTTCGGCTTGCCCCGATGCCAGACTCCACTGAGCGTTGCGCCGCACCATTCCAGGGGCTCTTCCATGACCGATGTCAGCACCCGCCAGCACGACATCATCACGCTCGCCCGGCAGGTAGGTCGAGTGGAGGTCGACGATCTGGCACGGCGCTTCGGCGTCACGCCGCAGACGATCCGCAAGGACCTCAACGAACTCGTCGGGCGCAACATCCTCAACCGCACGCATGGCGGCGCCACCATCGGTTCCGGGATAGAGAACATCTCCTACGAGGCGCGCCGCTTCGTGGCCGCTGATGAAAAGCGCCGCATCGCCCACGCCGCGGCGGCGCTGATCCCCAACCGCTCGTCGCTCGTCATCAATATCGGCACGACGACGGAGGAAGTGGCGGCCGCTCTCGCCGACCACGAAGACCTGATGATCATCACCAACAACCTCAATGTGGCGATGCAGCTCTACCGTCATCCCTCCTTCGAGGTGATTGTCGCCGGCGGCCAGGTCCGTCGCGCCGACGGCGGCGTGGTCGGGGCGCAGGCGGTCGATCTGATCAGCCAGTTCAAGGTCGACACCGCCGTCATCGGCGCCTCGGCGATCGACGAGGACGGCTCAATCCTGGATTTCGATCACCGCGAGGTCCGCGTGGCGCAGGCGATCATCGAAAACGCCCGCCACGTCATCCTGGTCGCCGACCGCACCAAACTCGGCCGCTCGGCGCCCGTCCGCATCGCCCATATGGACCAGATCCACACCTTCGTCACCGACTGCCTGCCCTCACCGCGCCTCAGGGTGCTGCTGGCGGAACAGCGGGTGCGGTTGATCGAGACGGATGGGGAGGGGGCGAATGGGACTTCCGGGAAGGATTGAACGCGCCAT
>JARLIT010000045.1 GCA_031291575.1 Ancalomicrobiaceae bacterium | reverse complement strand
GGCGTCCGTCAGCAGACGAAACTGCACTGGCTTCCAGATCGACAGGCCGGTCAGCACGGCGGCCACCAGCGCCAGAAGAACGCCGGCATAGAGCAATCGCTGCACCGCGTTGTAGACGGAGAGGTCGGCGTGGGCGAGGTGGCCGGCGAGTGCGGCGCGGACGTCGCGGACGACATCGCCCGGCCGGATCGGCCAGAGCTTCTGCCAATAACGGCCGGAGGCGATGCCGAAGCCGAGCATCAGGATGCCGTTCGCCGTGAACACCCACATGGCGGCGAAATGCCACTGCAGGCCGGAAATGAAGCCCCCGACGGTGAGCCAGTCCGGTACGGCGAACGGCAGCGTCGGGTGGGCATTATGAATGGCGAGCCCGCTGGCGATCATGACGACGACGGCAGCGGCATTCACCCAGTGGGTGAGCCGAACGATGAGCGGATGGATCGGACGCGGTCCGGGCATGGTCGCCTCCCTGTGAAAATGGGCCGGGCGCGACAGGTGCGCCCGGCCCTCGCGGGATCAGGGGAGGAGAACGGTATCGATGACGTGGATCACGCCATTGCTCTGGTTGACGTCGGCGATGGTGATCTTGGCGATGTCGCCCTTGGAGTCCTTGATCTCGAGCGAGCGGCCCTTCATCAGCACCTCAAGCGTCTCTCCTTCGACGGTGGTCAGCTGGGCCTTGCCGTTGCCGGCTTCGATCTTCTGCTTCAGGTCTTCGGCCGAGAGCTTGCCCGCCACCACGTGGTAGGTCAGCACCGAGGTGAGCTTGGACTTGTTCTCGGGCTTCAGCAGGGTGTCGACCGTGCCGGCCGGCAGCTTGGTGAAGGCGGCGTTGACCGGCGCGAACACGGTGAAGGGGCCGGCGCTCATCAGCGTATCGACGAGGCCGGCGGCCTTCACCGCGGCAACCAGCGTGGTGTGATCCTTCGAGTTGACCGCATTCTCGACGATGTTTTTGCTCTCGTACATCGGGGCGCCGCCGACCATCGGGTTGGCGAAGGCGGTGCCGGCCGACAGCAGCGAGGCGGCGACGGCGGACAGGATGAACGTGCGAAGGGTGGTCATGATATCTTCCTCTCGACAGACTGGAACCGGCTTTCGGCCGGGAGGGGATGACGCGCTCGGCTCTTCATCCGCCTTCGAAAGGAGATACGGGGCTTTCCCATTAGGGTTTCAGCGCGGCCGCAGAATTTTTCGTCTATCCGAGAAATATCTGAGTTCTCTTGCGATATCAGATCTTTGGATGAACGAAACGGCCGCTGAATACGACCGGCCCCGTCGGCTTGCCCGTCGGCGAGCCGCCGTCGGGCTCAAGGCTGACGGCGAGGGTGGAACTGGCGATGACCTCATCTGAATAGGAGGCGAGCCGGTCGGAGCGCGTGGCAGCGCTTGGACTGATGAGGCCGAGCGAGCGCGGCGCCTCATAGCGCGCGTTGACGAGCCAGAGTTCGTAGGCCTTGCCGGCCGGCGGTTCGACCGCCGAGGGCAACACGGTCAACTGGCGCGAGGCGAGATCGACCGAAACGACGAAGGCCGGCGACGTTGCGTCTTTGGCGAGCAAAGCGACGAGTTCGGTTTGCGCCGTCCGGGTCAACAGCATCGACGCGCCGAGCCCCACAGCCAGGACAACCGCTGCGGCGCTTGCCAGACCCGCGGCCCACTGCCAGCGCCTGATGCGTCGATTGAGATGGGCGATTCCCTGGTCTGCGCCGAGGCGGTCGATCGCGGCGGAAATCGATGGAAACAAGTCAGCTTCGAGCGTGGCCTCGGGCAGAAGCTCGTTCAAGGGCGCCAGCCGGTCTTCCCAACCGCGTATGGCGGCATCGAGCAGAGGCTCGCGCGATCGACGCGCATCGACCGCGCGGCGCTCGACGAGGTCGAGCGTGCCAAGCACATATTCGCCCGCCAGGGCATCGAGATCATCAGGAGTGCTCATCCTTCCAGGCACCCCCGCAATTGGGTCAGACTGCGGCGCAGCCACGTCTTGATCGTTGCAACCGGACGTGCGAACCGCTCGGCAAGGCTCTCCCGGCTGGCGCCATAGCAGTAGGCGAGCAGAATCGCCTGTCGCCGCTCGGCCTCCAGCCCGTCGAGGCACTGGCTCAGGCGCGCCGCTTCCTCACGGCGATCCCGGCTTGCCAACGGATCGACGAACTCGGCCGCCGCGTCGTCCAGCTCCTGTTCGCTGCCGCTTGTCTCCGGCTTGCGACGCCGCATTTCGTCGATGGCCCGATAGCGCGCGATCGCTACCATCCAAGTCACGGGCGAAGATTGCGTGGCATCAAAGCTTCGAGCATTCTGCCAAATCTTCACATAGACCTCTTGCAGTAAATCGCGAGCCAAGTCTCGGTCCTTGCAGATACGCAGGATGGTACCGAGAAGTTTCGCCGAGGTCGCGTCGTACAGCGCGCGAAATGAAGCCCGGTCGCCGCCGGCAGCGCGTGCGAGTAGTTTTGCCAGCGGATGATCCTCGCTCATCGCCCGGCCGCCGCCCGGCTCGCGCGGCTGCTGTCATCGACAGAGCATATCCTGATCGTGGCCTGTCGGGCGATGCGGCGGAATTCAGCGCGGGCCGGCGAGCTGATCGCACATTCGCTGGCCAGCAAGTCCTTGCGCGCGTTCTTGGCCATCGCCCCATGCAGCTCCGTCGTTCGGCCAGTTCGCGGTGACCGCACGTCTTCGGCGTGTCGACCGGTCGATCCCCGCGATTGGATATATGTTCATACGTATAGCCATTGCGGAAGACCATCTCAATCGCGGTCTTGTGATCCAGATGCCGAGCTAGGATGACCTGAGCCGCCGCGGACACGTCGCATGCGCCGTCGCTGTGACTTTGTCGGTCTCGCCCGGAATAAACCGCTGCCTTGGTCCGTCTGGATGCGCAGGACGGCACACCAGCGCCTTCCGGGACTCACACCAACGGAGCAAGGCATGACCATCGACGGCGACGACGGCCCCAGATTTGACCCCGACGGCATCGATCGGCGCGGTTTCCTGGAATGCATGACATGGGCAGGCACCGGCCTATTGTGGTCGGTTGCCGCCGGCCTGCCGGCAGCGATCGGCATGCGCCAGGCACTCGCTGCGCCGGCAGCGACGCCGTTTACCTTTCTGCAGATCTCCGACAGCCATGTCGGCTTCGACAAGCCGGCCAATCCGGACGCCCGGGCGACGCTGCGTGAGGCAATCGCCAAGATCAAGACCTTGCCTTCAAAGCCGGCCTTCATGATTCACACCGGCGACATCAGTCATCTGTCGAAGGACAAGGAGTTCGACGATGCCGACCAGATCATCGGCGAGGCCGGCATCCCCGTCTTCTATGTGCCGGGCGAGCACGACCTGATCGACGAAGGCACCGGTGCGGCCTACCTGGCGCGCTACGGCAAGAATGCCAAGGGTGCCGGCTGGTTCTCGTTCGACCAGAACGGCATCCACTACGTCGGCTTGGTCAATGTGGTGAACCTCAAGGCCGGCGGCCTGGGCAATCTCGGCGACGAGCAACTCGCCTGGCTGAAGGACGATCTTGCCGGGCAGAGCGCCTCGACGCCGATCGTCGTCTTCGCCCACATCCCGTTGTGGACCGTCTATCCGGATTGGGGCTGGGGCACGTCCGACGGCGCTGAAGCGCTCAGCTATCTCAGGCGCTTCGGGTCCGTCACCGTGCTGAATGGCCATATCCATCAGGTCATGCAGAAGGTCGAGGGAGCCATCGCCTTCCATACAGCACGCTCGACCGCTTTCCCGCAGCCGGCGCCGGGCACCGCGCCGTCGCCTGGACCGCAAAAGGTGCCGGCGGGCGAGTTGCGCAAGCTCCTCGGCATCGCGACCGTCGATTTCGTTCGCGGCAGCGAGCCGCTGGCCATCATTGACCGACCGCTCGACGGCTGAGCCAGGCCGCGCCGCACGAAGCGACCGCATTCGACCGGCCAGCCCTGCCAGCCGAGGCGTCCAGAATCCTTCCGCGCGGCCGGCCAACTTGCCGCGCGCCCCCCAGACCCTTGCCCGATGAGGAAATGCCCATGCCGCCCATCCAGTCCGACAGTGCATTGACGCGCCGCGCCGCTCTCTTGGCCGCGCTGATGCCGCCGCTCTTTATCCACATCCCGGCAGCGGCGGAGGATGCCGCCCCGAACGTCACCGTCATCCGCATTGAAAACTTCAGCTTCACGCCAGCCGGATTGACGGTGCCGCCTGGAACAACAGTGACTTGGCAGAACAACGACGACATTCCGCATACTGTGGTGAGCCCGCAAAAGGTCTTCCGGTCGAAGCCACTTGACACTGGCGACCGCTTTTCCTTCACCTTTGCCGAGCCAGGGGTCTATTCCTATTTCTGCGGGTTACATCCACACATGGTCGGCACAGTGACCGTAGCGCGATGACCGATCGTCAGGTCACAGGTGGGAGATGCGAATAGTGGTCGGATCGCTTGCCCTCGGCGGCCAGACGATGCAACTGTTTTCGATTGCCTCGGGCCGGCTGGTGTCGGCTGGCGCCCATTGGTGGCGCGGGCTCATCGCTTTTGCCGAACGGTTCTCGGGGTGGGACGGGGGGCGAACCGCCACTTCCGCACGCGCCGAGTCCGGATTTGCCCGGCTCGTCTTGCCGCATCTCGATGCTGCCTACTCGCTGGCGTGCTACCTGTCGGGCAGCGCCGAGGCGGCCGAGGACATCGTGCAGGAAGCCTATTTGAAGGCGTTCTCCGCCTTCTCCAGCTTTCGCGGCGGCGACGACCGCGCCTGGATCCTGACGATCGTGCGAAACTGCGCGCGCGACTGGCGCCAGCGGCAGGGCCTCGCGCGACGCCGCTTCGTCCCGCTGGCGCTCGACGACGATGCGCCGGACGACGCGGTCGATGCGGCGGCGATCATGGCCATTGCCGCCGACCTGCGGTCGGCAGAGGCCGAATTGATGCGTCGCGAGGAGGATCAGCGGGTGCGCGATATCGTCGATCGCATGCCCGAGACTTTGCGCGAGGTGCTGTTGCTGCGCGAGTTCGAAGACTTGAGCTACCGGCAGATCGCTGAGATGACGGGCGCGCCGATGGGAACCGTGATGTCGCGGCTGGCGCGGGCGCGGGAACTGTTTACCCGCATCTGGGCCGGCCTCGAGGCGGAGGCAAACCGATGAGCGATACCGCTGACCGCCCCTGCCCGGAATGGCGCGAGTTGATGAACGGGCTCATCGACGGCGAACTTGACGCCGAACATGCCCGCCGCGTCGAGGCGCATCTGGCCGAGCATCCGGCCTGCGCGCGACAGCTGGAGCAGCTGCAGCAGAGCGGCCGGCTGTTACGAGGTGCCTATCCGCCGCTGGTCGCCCCGATCGCCTTGCGGCAACGCTTGGTGTCGGCTCTCGGCCAAAATGGCCGACGCTCGATCCGCGATCACATCCTGGGGCTTTTCGACGTTCTGCACCGGCTCAGCCTGCCGGCCTCGGTCGCGGTCCTGGCTGTGAGCCTCGCGCTTGTCGTCTGGCCGCGCCCGGTCACGATACCGGAACTCGAGGCAGACCTGATCGCCGGACACGTACGGTCGCTGCTTGCCGACCACCTGACCGACATCGCCACATCCGACCGACACCAGGTCAAACCCTGGTTCAACGGCAAGACCGATTTCTCGCCACCGGTGTTCGATCTCAAGAGCCAAGGCTTCCCGTTGCAGGGCGGCCGGCTGGACTATGTCGGCGGCAAGGTGGTGGCGGCGCTGGTGTTCCGCCACGACGGACACGTCATCAACCTGTTCGTCTGGCCGGGCAGCACCGCGAGCGCGCCAGCAGAGGACCGTGGCGGCTATCATCTTGTTGGCTGGGTCGAGGGTGACTTGGTCTTCGAGGCCGTCTCGGATCTGAATGCCGCCGAACTTGCGACATTCGCCTCGACGTTCCGCGCCGCCGCCAAGCAGTGAAGCGACCCTGACGCTCCGAACTGGGGCGCGAAACAGCTCGCCACGTTCGGCGAACTCTGGCGTGTGTCCAGAGGGTGCTTTCAGATGGAATCGCCGAAGCGATCCATCTGAAAGCTGAATCACTGCTCTATCAAAAGCTTAGAGCGCCAATTTCAGCTGTCACATGATTCCATGCGACAGCATCGCGCTCCAGTCGCGATGATCGCCGCATGACAACGATCGAGCCGCCTGGCCGCTCGGCGGGCAGCATTCGATCTCCCACCTCCAGATCAGATTGCCGGTTGACAGGAACCGATATTTAATGTCAGAGATACTGTCATCAAGTTATCAACACCAGCGCAAACGAGCTTCAGCCGAAGACTGCTTTGGCACCGGGCAGCTGCGCGTCATCGCCGAGGGGGCAGCATGGGCAGGATCGACACGGGTCCGAGCAACGACGAGATCCTGATGTTTCTATTGGCACAAACGGCTCGGGGGGACGAATCGGCGTTCACCGCGGTCTACAACCGGACCAACAGGGCTCTGCTCAAGTTCGCCATTCGCATCACCGGTCGACGCGAAACGGCCGAGGACGTGCTGCAGGAGGCCTACGAGGCCATCTGGAAGCGAGCCGGTCTCTATGACCCGCTGCGCGGATTGCCGATGACGTGGCTGATGACGATCGTCAAAAATACGTCGATTTCAATGCTCCGACGCGATTCCCGCATGCCGATGGCGGAAGACTTCGATTTGGAGACGATCCCAGCTGCGCATGACGCGCTCACCGGTCTCATCGCCGCCGAAACCGAGGCGTCGCTGGCCCAGGCGATCGAGACCCTGCCACAGCGCAGCCGGGATCTCCTCGTCGCTGCCTATGTCGACGGCACCAGCCGAGCCGCGATCGCTACGCAGATCGGAGCGCCCGTCGCGACCGTCAAGACATGGCTGCACCGGACGGTCAATCAACTGAAAGGTCTCGCACAATCGAGCGATCGCCGGCCGATTTCGCCCAGCGATCCGACCGCCCGGCGGCCGCTCGGTCAGGACAAGCCGAGGTGCGACCGCCTCGGCAATCGTGCTCTCGCCGGGCGTCGGCGGGTTGGATCGTGACCGGTGCGGCACGCTGCGGCGTAGTCAGTTCGGCTGACCGATTGCCGCCGATAAGCGCAAGAGCCACTATCCCCGCGATCGATGCTCGCGCATGACCGAGGGGCGCCTGTGTGCCGACAGGTCAAGTCTTTGAACCGGATGATACGTTAGCGGCGTGCGGCCCTTTGCCGAGCGGCTTCGAGCACCATGTCGACGGTGAGCGCGGCCGCCTCGCCGGCTTGCCGGCCCGAGTAGCCGCAATTGTCGCGCATGAACATCCAGGACTGGACACTCGCCACCGACACGATACCGGCAGCCAACTGATGTCGATCGCTATCCTCCAGGTTGGGGATGTGCTCGTCGAGGAATGCCAACATATGGGCCATCCGTCGCTGGTTCGTGCTGCGGCGGATATCGGTGCTTTCCGGCGACAGCATCAAGGCGCGGACGATGCCTTCGTCCTTGTCCAGGCTGGTGAACAGACGAATGATGTTCTGACGCAATTCGTCCGGCGTGCGCGGATCGACGACCCGTTCGCCGCCACCGCGCTCCAACTGCCACTTCCAGAACGCCCTGAGCAAATCGTCGCGCGTTTCGAAATGGCGGTAGACAGTCCGCTCGGTCACGTCGGCAGCCCGTGCCACTTCGGCCATCGAGACCGCCATCGGATCGCCATGGGCGAGCAAGCGGCCGACAGCCTCCAGGATGAGCGTGCCTGTCTGCTCCTTCTGCTTCGCCCTCAGGGGAGAGTTATAGCCACTCGATTTACCGCTCTGGTTCATGTCATGGAGCATGACACGTATTCAGGCTGAAGTCACCACGGTTTTGCAACTCTGCTCCAGGTCCGTGAGTGACTTGCCCTCACTTGTATCTGGCGAAACCAAGGTGAAGGGCTCCGTCGGGATACTGGATCCAGTCGAGGCTGGCATCGGCGGCCTGCAACATGGCGGGAAATGCCAGGAACAGCACGGGTGCATCTTCGGCGATTTCCGCCTCCGCCTGACGGTACAGCCGAGCCCGCGTCGTGAGATCCAGCGCCGTGCGGCCCTTTTGCAGGAGGTCGTCGACGGACGGGCTTGAATAGCCGGAGAAATTCGCGGAACCGGAACGGGTGAAGAAGCCGAACAGATTGCCATCCGGATCCGAGCGGCCTGACCACGGCGAAATCGCCAGGTCAAAGGTGCGACGTTTGAGCAGGGTGATCAGGCTGGTGAGGTCGGTCCGCTGAATGTCGACTTTGAAGCCGGCCCGGGCCGCCTGTGCCTGCAGGATCTCGGCCGCACGTACCTGCGCCAGATCATTGGTCACCGTCAGCGACACGGCGATCGGCAATGCCAATCCGGTCTTTGCCAACAGCGCGCGCGCCGCCGGCAAGTCGGTCTTCAGCGGGGCGAAGGCCGGATCATAGGCCCAGGCCGCGCCGGGGGGGATGGCGCCATAGGCGATCGTGGCGGTGTCGAAGTAGACCGCATGCTGAATGACCGAGCGGTCGACCGCCAAGGTGAAGGCGCGCCGCACATCGCGATCGGAAAACGGCGGCCGGGTGGTGTTGAAGGAAAATGCATTGAAGCCGAGCCCAGAGGTTTGCTTCAGCGCCAATGTCGGATCGCCGGTGACGTTCGATAGGGACTGTGCCGGGACGCTGTCGACGAGTTGCAAAGCGCCGGACCTGAGGTTCATCAGCCGAACGGTTTCGTCGGGCATTGGTCGGAACACGATGCGCTTGATCGGCGCCGGGCCGCGCCAATAACCGTCGAAGCGCTCGAGCACCAGTTCCGAGTTCTTGGTCCAGCTGACGACCTTGTAGGGACCGGCGCCAACGGCATGCGCGGCAAAATCCGGCCCGAGCGCCTTCAGCGCCGTCGGCGAGATCAGCATGCCGGCGCGTAACGCAAGGATCTGCAGCAAAGGCGCGAAGGGATGCTTGAGTTTCACTTCAAATGTCAGCGGCCCGGTCACAGTGACGCTGTCGATCGGCTCCAATTCGGGTCGACGGGGCGATCCGGTGGCCGGATCGAGAAGTCTGTCGAGATTGAACTTGGCCGCAGCCGCATCGATCGGCGTGCCGTCGTGGAATGTCAGGCCAGGTCGCAGTTTGAAGTCATAGGTCGTGGGATCGGGGCATTCGTAACTGGCAAGGCCCGGTTCGAGGCTGAGATCGGGGCGCTGGCTGACGAGGGCTTCGTGCACGTTGAATTGGACCGCGACCTCGAAATAGGACGCCATCAAGCCGGGATCGAGCGTGACAGGGTCCGAAGCGATGCCGACGATGAGCGTATCCGGATCAGGTGGGGCTGCGAATGTCGAGGTCGACCAAATGAGCGCGGCAGCGACGGCGGCGGAACGATAGACGGCAGCGATGGTCATATATCCCGCTCCTGAAGACTATCGTGCAGAGCGTCTCCGATGAGATTGAAGCCCAAGACAGTCAGAAAGATCGAAAGTCCTGCGAACGTGGCAATCCACGGCGCCCGGTCGAGAAAGCCGATCGAGCCTCGCAGCATGGTGCCCCAGGTGGGGGTTGGCGGCTGCACGCCCAATCCGAGAAACGACAGGTAGGATTCGGCAATGACGGAATTGGCGAAGATCAGCGATGCCTGAACGATCACCGGCGCCAGGCTGTTCGGCAGGATCGTCCGTCGCATGATGTTGAATTCGGAAAAGCCGAGCGCCCGACGTGCTTCCACATAGGGCATCTGGCGGATGAGCAACGCCCGGCCGCGAGCGGTCCGCACGATCAGCGGCAGATTGACGATGGCCTGTGACGCCGCAACAACGCCGAGTCCCGGTCCCAATACGACCGTCAACGACAGCGCCAGCAGAAGACCGGGGAATGCCAGAACAATGTTGACGGCGGCGATGATGACCGCATCGACGGCGCCGCCCAGCCAGGCCGCCACGATGCCTGCGGTCGTTCCAACCACCGTTGCGGTCAAGACGGCGATAAAGCCGACCCACACGCTTGCCTGTGCCCCGACGATCAGACGTGACAGGACATCCCGCCCCAGGTCGTCGGTTCCAAGTGGATGCGCGAGGCTGGGTGCGGCAAGAAGATGATCGAAATCAGGGAGATTGGCGTCATAGGGCACCATCGCGGCACCGAACACGGCCAGGACGACCACGACGCCGACAACACCACCGCCAATGATGGCCCGACGCGCAGAGGTCTCCGATTGCTCGTTTCCAGCCAAATTGCCGTTCGTTGGGTCGGCCGTCCTCATGGCAGGCGCACCCTCGGATCAACGGCGGCATAAAGCGCGTCTGTTGCCAGACCGATCGCCACGAACACGGCGGCGGTGCACAAGACGACGGCTTCGACGACAGGATAGTCCCGAGCGAAGACTGCCTCGACGACCAGCTTGCCAATTCCGGGCCAATCAAACAGCGTCTCGGCAACGACCACGCCGCTGAGCAGTTGGCCGAACTGCAGACTGATCACGGTCACGATCGGCATGGCCGCATTGCCAAGGCCGTGGTGCCAGACGATTGCGGCCCGCGACAGACCCTTTGCCTTGGCCGTCCGCATGAAATCGGCGGACAGAACCTGCCGAACCGCGGATCTGACTGTGCGCATGTTTGCGGCCGCAAGCCCCGCGGCGAGCGTCAACATCGGCGAAATCAGATGCATCGCGCAGCCCCACAGGCTGACGACGGGCGAGATGTAGCCGGACGATGGCAGGATATGCAGGCCGACGGACAAGCCCAAGATCAACAACACCCCCAGCCAGAACGCCGGCATCGACTGGGCGACGATGCCGATGAGCGTGAGGAGGCGGTCGGCTGCAGAGCGCGGATGCGTGGCGGCAACGACACCGGCGGGAATCGCAAAGGCAAGGCTCACGCCCAAGGCGCTGACGGCCAGCAGGGCCGTCGGTGCAAACGACTGTGCCAGCATCTCTCCGACTGGTCGGCCGGTTTGCAGCGAGCGCCCGAAGTCGCCCTGCAACAGCGAGGCGATCCACGCGAAGTACTGCACCGGCCAACTCTGGTCGACATGCAGCCGCGCTTGCAGAGCGGACACGGCGTCGGAACTCGCTTCGAATCCGAGCAGCGCCGTTGCCGGGTCGCCAGGCACCTGACGCATCAGGAAAAACCCAATGATAGACACGCCGAACAGGGTCGGCACGATTGCCAACACGCGCCTGACAAGCCAACGTACCATCATGCCCCCGCCCCACAGCCATGGCTCGCAATGGAAAGCATCCAGCGTCCGTCCACGCAAGTCCAGCGAGCAGCGGGACATCAAAATGCTGAGGCCGCTCCTCCGCTCGTCGACGTGCGCAATTTGACCATCTGTTTTGGCAGCGGTCCGCCGGTGGTGGAGGGGCTCACGTTTTCGCTGCAGCGGGCAACGATCACCGCCCTCGTCGGCGAATCCGGCGCAGGAAAGTCGTTGACCGCGCTGGCCATCGCCCGACTGTTGCCGGACGAGTGCCGCTTTGACGCCGAGCGGATCGCCCTCAATGGCATTGACATCGCCCACACTCCGGATCGCGCCTTCGATCGATTGCGCGGCAGGCACATCGGCGTCGTGTTCCAGGATTCGGCCACCGCCTTCAACCCCTTGATGCGGATAGGTGCGCAGATCGCCGAGACGCGTGCGGCGCATGGCCTCGACGACGCTGCCGGGGAGCCTGTTGTCCACAGTCTGCTTCTGCGCGTCGGCTTTCCAGATCCCGCCGCCATTGCCGCCGCCTATCCGCATCAGCTCTCCGGCGGCATGCGCCAACGGGCCTTGATTGCCATGGCGCTCGCCGCCGAGCCCGATTTTCTGATCGCCGACGAACCGACAGCATCACTCGATGCGATCTCGCGAGCCCATGTGCTTTCAATCTTGATGGACCTGGCGCGCAGGTCCGGGATGGCCATCCTCATCGTCACACACGATCTCGATCGGGTTGCGCACGTCGCCGACCAGATCATTGTGATGCGGAACGGGTGCATAGTGGAAACAGGTCGCGCCGGGGACGTGATCGGATCGCCGGTCCACCCCTATACGGCGTCGCTGGTGGCAGCGCGGCAAAGCCGGAGATTGCCGCCGCCGTTCCGCCAGGGCAGCGAGGCGCCGCTTATCGAGGCGAGTGCCGTCGGTTGCACGGTGTCGACACGGCTCGGATTGTTGAGCCGCCAGAAGTCGCGCACGATCCTGGAAGATATCTCGTTCGCTTTGCCGCGCCGTTCGATTACGGCCTTCATCGGCGAAAGCGGCTCCGGCAAATCGACGCTCGCCCGCGTCATGGCGTGCCTGTCGACACCAAGCTCCGGCAGTTTGCGCTTCGACGGCGACGAGACAGCCAACCGGTCGGCAGCGGCGCGGCGCCGCTGGCACCAGCGCGTCCAGATCGTCTTCCAGGACTCCGTCAATACATTCGATCCGCGCCGAACGATCGGTCAGGCTTTGAGCGAGGTGATCGCGCTCCGGCAGGCCCCCGCCAGCGCTGGCAGCCTCCTCGAACAGGTCGACTTATCGGCAGAGCTCGCTGCTCGTCGCCCGCGCGAACTTTCGGGCGGCCAGCGTCAGCGCGTGGCGATCGCGCGGGCCCTCATTTCCAGGCCCGAACTGCTGATCTGCGACGAGCCGACCTCCGCACTCGACGTTCTGTCGGAGGCGGCGATCCTCGACCTGCTGCGGTCGCTGAACCGCTCAGCCGGGCTGACGATCGTGCTGTTTTCGCATGACCTCGCGGTCGTCCGCGGCATGGCGACGCACATCGGGGTAATGCGGGGCGGGCGCCTGATCGAGTGGGGCAGCGCGGATGCGGTCTTGCACAGCCCGCGTGAACCCTACACGCAAGCCCTCATCAAGGCTGCAGCGATCCCTGCCGTGCGGCCGCCGACGTAGGGCCGCGTCGCAACAATCGGGCTCCCCGCCGATTTGGCGCGTTTTCGGTGGGGTCGAGAGACGACAAAGTCCAGCGAAGCGATTGCTCCTGCCCGGCTTTTTGTGTTGTGAGGTTTGGTTACGGGGGCATCGCTCCACGGGGTATCTTCCGGGCGCGACGGCGTCGGCTGTGAGGCGAGATCGACGCCACTGTCGGGAGGGCAGCAGGCGAGTTCGAAGGCGGGATCGTGCCGCGGGCGGCGTCCGGGGCCGACACTACCAGACCACAGGATGCGTTGTGCCGGTCTGCACGTTGACGAAGCCCTCGGGAATATCGTCGGTTGGCGCGACGAGCGCCCAGGCCCAGGGTGCACAGGTCAGAGTGGCGAATTGCAGTCGCTCGGGAAAGCCCGGCCACCAGCGCGGCGAGAAGGTCGGTTCGTACAGCCAGTCGATCTGATTGGCCTCGGCATAGAAGGCCTCCATCTCGGTGTGCAGATCCTCGGCGCTGCGATGCGTCATCAGCCCGCCGATCTCGTAGCGCACCTCGGCCCGGACGGTACCGCCAGAGGCGAGCACCCAGCCGCCCTGCGTCTCGCGCATCCGGTTGGCGACGAGCGCCATCGCCGCATCGGACGAGCCGACGATCCAGAGATTGTGCTGGTCATGCGCGACGGTGCAGCCGACGGCCGTATCGGGCGTCTTCGGACCGCAGCCAAGCCAGAACATCCGGGCGACGCGCGCCGAACCCCGATGACGATCGACGATGGCGAATTTGGTGATGTTCCTGTCGCCGTCGCGCTGCACGGCGCCGTCTGCGACCGGCAGTTCGGTGGTGATGAAATCGGGCGCCCAATGGAAGGGGCGCAGCAGTGCGGCTTTCGCCACGGGGCCCGCATGCGCGATGGTGAAATCGGCGGCCGTGATATCGCGTGGTATGTTGACCGACCGGCGGGCCCACTCTGGCCATTCGATCTGTGGCAGGATGCCGACATAGCGCCCGCCTTCGGCGGCTGGCCGCCCATCGGCCCAGACCTCGACAATCGAGACCCGCGCGACATCGTCCATCAGCACGATGTCGGCGAAACGGCCAGGGGCGATCAGGCCGACATGTGGCGTCAGGCGCATATGGCGTGCCGGATTGATCGTCACGCATTGGAAGGCTTTTTCCGGCGTAAGACCGGCCGCGATCGCGGTGCGGACATTGTGGTCCGTTGCGCCGAGCTTCAACGTGTCCGATGCCGAGCGATCGTCCGTCGCGAAGGCGACCTGCGACCAGTCGGTCAGGCCGCGCTCGAGCAGTCCCTTGACGATATCCGGCATGGAATGGACGCGGATCTCGAGAAAGAGGCCGTGGCGGATCTTGTCCCAGGCTTCCTCCGCGGTCCAGGATTCGTGGTCCGAGGCGAGACCGGCTGCCGCGAAGGCGTTGATGTTGGGAAGATCCTTCAGGCCGGCCGCATGGCCTTCGACCACGCCGCGACTGGCGATCGTGGCCTCGATCATGCCCCACAGCCGGCCATGGCTCGGATTGTCGGCATTGCAGACGGCGGGCCAGTCCATCACTTCGTCGAGGCCCGCGACCATCGGATTCGCCATGAACCCGGCCTGCTCGTCATGGCCGAAATAGCCGCCGCCCCCTTCATAGGCGGTGGGCGGAACGGCCGAGCCGGGCAGGGGGAAGATCTTCATCGGCGAGCCGGCGGCCCGCGCCGTCAGCCAGAATTCGAGATTTCGCGGGCCGTTGACGTTGGAATACTCGTGGCTCGCTTCGCAGGCCCAGGTGCAACCGCGCGGAATGACCAGAGCCGCCTCGTATTCAGGCGTCAGATGGCTCGATTCGATATGCTTGTGCACCTCGCCGAAGCCGGGGACGGCGCTGAGATCCGGGCGTTCGACAATCTCTGCCGCCGTGCCGGGATAGCTGCCGCGTGGGCCGACGAAGGCGATGCGCCGGCCGGCGATGACGATTTCGGCGTCCTCCATCCAGCTGCCCGTCGCCGCCTCGAACAGCCGTCCGACGCGCAGAATCCGGTCGGCGGGCCGCCTGCCGAGCGCGACGAGCAGCAGATTCTGCCGGACGGCGACCTCGTCGCGGGCGTTCAGCACGAGGTCGTCGGGGATCGGGAACCGGGTCATGACGAATGGCCTTGTGGTGACGGAACGGTTGGGAGGGCGGTCTCGCCGACAGAGGGATCCGTCGCGCGAGGCTGCGATGCGTCAGGGCGATCGGGCCGCAAAGGCCTTGGGAAACAGCCGCCGCGTATTGGCGCTGCATTGCGCGGCGAGGCTTTCGACATCGCTTCCGCGCAGTCTCGCCAGAAGCTCTGCCGTGATCCGGATATTCGCCGGCTCGTTGCGTTCATCCTGCAGGGGCGCGGGGGCGAGCGAGGGCGAGTCGGTTTCCAGCAAGAGGCGGTCGTCCGGAAGGCCGGCGGCGATCTCGCGCTGAAGGTCGTTGCCCGGATATGTCAGCAGGCCGCCGAAGCCGAAATAGCCGCCGAGTTCCAGCGCCGCCTCGGCGAGGAGGGGGCCGCCGGAGAAGGCGTGGATGACGAAGGGGAAGGGCGTCGTCGCGCTACTGGCGCGCAGCATCTGCGCCATCGCTTCGTCCTCGCGCACCGAATGGATGACGAGCGGCAGCTGGGTTTGCTGCGCTGCCACGATATGGGCGGCGAACACGGCCTGCTGCGCAGGCCAGGAAGCGTCTCCGAAGACGCGGTCGAGCCCCGCCTCGCCGATGCCGACGACCTTGGGGTGCGTTGTCAAGGCAACGATCTCCTCGGCGGTGACGTTGCGCTCCTCATCGGCGAAATGGGGGAGAGTGCCGACCGTGCAGAAGACGTTGTCGTAAGCCTCGGCGACGGCGATGACGCGGGCCGAATCCCGCACCCGTATGCCAATCGTCACGTAGGCTTCGACCCCAGCCGCGGCGGCACGCGCCATGATGGCTGCGCGGTCGGGGGCAAACTCGTCGAAGTCGAGATGAAGATGGCTGTCGATGAACATGGCGGACCTCTATTCGGCGCGGTTGCGCTGGAACGGGCGGCCCAGTGCTGCCGGATTGTGACCCTTGCCGGCAAAACCGATCAGCACGACGATGGTGAGGATATAGGGCAGCATGACGAGGAACTGATAGGGAATGCCGCTGCCGAGACCCTGACCGCGCAGCTGGAACGCGTCGGCGCCGCCGAACAGGGCTGCCGCTGCGGCGATGCCCCATGGATTGCGCCGCCCCAGCAACAAGATGGCGAGCGCGATATAGCCGCGTCCCGCGGTCATGTTGTCGAGGAAGAGCCCGGTGGCACTCAACGACAGGAAGGCGCCGCCGAGGCCGGCGATCAGACCGGAGGCGACGAGGCAGAGTGAGCGCACGCGTGCAACGGAGATGCCGAGCGTCTCGGCAGCTTCAGGGTGCTCGCCGACGGCGGTGATGGCCATGCCGGCGGACATGCGCGACATCACGATCCAGCTGGCCGGAATGAGCAGAAAGGCGGCGTAGACCAATATTCCCTGCTGGAACAAGAGCGGTCCGGCGATCGGTATGTCGGAGAGAAACGGGATGTTCAAGGCCGGGAAGGGGGTGACGCGCGGTGACGCAGCGCCCGGGCCGAAAACCGCTCGGAAGGCATAGCTCGTCGCTCCGATCATCGTCAGGTTGATCGCGATGCCGACCACGACCTGGTCGCTGCTCAGCCGAACCGTATAGAAGGCGAGCGCCAGACCGATGATGGCGCCGGCCATCATGCCCAGGCCAACGCCGAGCCACAGGCTGCCGCTCGCATAGGCGACGGCAAACCCCACGAACGCCCCGGCGAGCATCATGCCCTCAAGCGCGATGTTGAGGACGCCGGCACGCTCGGCGAACATGCCGCCGAGCGCCGCCAGCATGATGGGGATCGTGAGCCGCGTCGTGGCCT
Source organism: Ancalomicrobiaceae bacterium (assembly GCA_031291575.1). Classification (GTDB taxonomy): domain Bacteria; phylum Pseudomonadota; class Alphaproteobacteria; order Rhizobiales; family Ancalomicrobiaceae; genus CAIYYN01. The sequence continues at coordinate 6,528 of JARLIT010000045.1, read as the reverse complement.
GCAGGAAACCCTGCGTCACCGGATCCGTGAGGAAGGCGAGCGGGTTCATGGTTGCCTCTTGGCCCGGTGTGCAAGGACCAGATCCACCGCCCCGCGGCCGATGACGAAGAGCACGACCAGCCCCTGAATGATCGTGGTGAGCGTGCTCGGGACGCCTGAGGCGGTCTGCATCGTGCTGCCGCCGACCTGCAGCCCGGCGAACAGGATCGCGGCAGCGAGAACGCCGAACGGATTGGTCTGGCCGAGCAGGGCGACGATGATACCGGTATAGCCGAAGCCGGGGGAGAGGTTCTCGATCATGCGCCGCTGCACGCCGACGACTTCCATATAGCCGGCCAGGCCCGCCAGCACGCCGCTGATCAAGAAGGCGGAGAGTGTGATCGCCGTGACGTTGTAGCCGGCATTCAGGGCGGCGCGGGCATTGAGGCCGATCACGCGCAGTTTGAATCCCCAGCTGGTGTGCCAGAAAGCGATATGGGCGAGCACAACAGCGAGAAGCGCCAGCAGGAAGCCCGCGTTCAGCCGCGTCCCCGCAATCAGAGCCGGGAAGCGGGCATTGGCGGCGAGGCGCTCCGTCTGCGGCAGGTAGCCGGCCGCTTCCTGCAAAGGACCGCGCAGAAGATAGGAGACGAACAGGATGGCGATGTAGTTGAGCATGATCGTGGTGATCAGCTCATTGGCGCCGAAGCGTAGCTTCAGGACGCCGGCGAGCAGTGACCAGAGCGCGCCGACCACGGCGGCGGCGGCGATCATCGCCGGGATCAGCAAGGGTGCCGGCAAAGAGGGGAGGGCGAGGCCGATCCAGGTCGCGGCCGTGGCGCCGAGGAAGAGCTGCCCCTCGGCCCCGAGGTTGAAGGTTCCAGCGCGAAAGGCGACGGTGATCGCAAGCCCGGTAAAGGTGAGCGGTATGGCGCGCAGCAACGTCTCGGCGAGGCTGTTCCACGAACCGAACGCGCCGTCGAGCAGAGCCGCGTAGGCGGTCAGCGGGCTGGCGCCCCAGGCGATGATCAGGATTGCGCCGACTCCGAGCGCCAGCAGGACGGCGAGAAGGCTGGAAACGAACTCCGCGCTCCCGGCTATAGCGGCAGACGGAGCAGAGTTTGCGGCTTCGCTCGTGCTCATGCGGTCTGCCCCGTCATCATGGCGCCGAGGCGCTGCAGCGTCACCTCCGCGCGTGTCATGGATCCGACGATGCGGCCAGCAAACATGACGACGATGCGGTCCGAAAGGGCCAGCACCTCGTCGAGTTCGGTCGACACCAGCACGATGGCGGCCCCTGCTGCGCACTGGGCCAGAAGCTGGCGATGGACGAATACGGTGGCGCCGAGATCGAGGCCACGCGTGGGCTGCACCGCGACGATCACGCGTGGCGAGTGCGCCAGTGCGCGGCCGAGCACGACCTTCTGCTGGTTGCCGCCGGAAAGGGTCATGACGGGCTGGTCCAGTCCGGTGCAGCGCACATCGTTGGCTGCGATCAGGCGCGCGGCGAAAGCGCGGATCGCCCGGTGGGACAGAAATCCCCACCGCGCCAGCGGCGGGCGATCGATGGAATCGAGAGCGGCATTGTCGGCGATCGACATGTCGACCAGCGCGGTGCGATGCCTGTCCTCGGGAATATGCGAGAGGCCGAGCGCGATACGCTCCCCCGGACCACTGTGGCTGACGTCGATCGGCCCGTCCGGCGACGTCATGATCACCGAGCCCGAGCTGGGGGTCTGCAGCCCGGCCAGGATTTCGGCGAGTTGCTGCTGGCCGTTGCCGTCGACTCCCGCGACGCCAACGATCTCGCCCGATCGGGCGGCGAGCGAGACGTCGGAAAGCCGTGGGACGCCGAACTCGTCGCGCAGATGGACGCTTCGCGTCTCGATTGCCACAGGGCCGGACGCATGTTTCCCGTCGACCTGGGGAAGAACGAGATCCTCGCCGATCATCAGCCGCGCGAGTTCGGCCGGATTGGTGTCGGCCGTCGCCTTGGTCGTCACGAGGCGCCCATCGCGCAGCACGCTCACCCGATGGCTGAGCGCCATGACCTCGCCGAGCTTGTGACTGATGAAGACAATGGCTGTTCCCGCCGCGGCCAGCATGCGCAGCACGCGGAACAGCCCCTCGACCTCTTGTGGTGCGAGAACGGCGGTGGGTTCGTCAAGCACGAGGATGCGCGCGCCGCGATAGAGCGCCTTGACGATCTCGACCCGTTGCTGGCTGGCGACGGAGAGTGAGCCCACCAGCGCATGCGGATCGACATGCAGGCCATAGCGCGCGCCGATCTCGTCGAGATCGCGCGCCACTTGGCTGAGGTTCGGGAACAGGCGGCCGGCCTTCGCAATCCCGACGCAGACGTTTTGTGCGACGCTCAGCGTGGAAATCAGCATGAAGTGCTGATGCACCATGCCGATGCCATGTGCCGCGGCGTCGAGCGGCGACGTCAGACGGACGACGCGGCCATCGATCTGGATCGTTCCGTCCTGTGGAACGAGCAGACCGGCGACCACGCGCATCAGCGTGGTCTTGCCGGCGCCGTTCTCGCCGAGCAGCGCATGGATCTCGCCGCGCCCGACACTAAAGTCGATCGCATCGTTTGCGGTGAAGCTGCCGAAACGAACGGTGACGCGGCGAAGGACGAGTGGTGCTGGTTCGGTGCCGATCGAGTCCGACAAGGGCTACTTGACCATTGACGTGTCGTGCGGGACCACGAACTGGCCGTCCTTGATCGCCAGGAACTTGGCATTGGCCGCCGCCAGCACCTTGGGATCGACCTTGCTGTCGAGACCATGGAAATCGGCCAGCTTGATCGAGCCTTCCTTGATGCCGTAGGACCAGGCCTTGCTCTCCCACTTGTTGTTGATGATGGATTTGGCGGCGTCGGTCACCAGCGGTCCGAGGTCCCAGAGCACGCTGGTGAGCACGGCTTTCGGGCCCAGATGGTTCTGGTCCGAGACAGCGCCGATCACGAGCGCATTTTTCGTGACTGCCGCATCGATCACGCCGACCGACTGGGCGCTGAGCACATCGGCACCCTGCTCGACCTGTGCGATCGCAGCTTCCTTGGCCTTGGGCGGGTCGAACCATGAGCCGAGCCAGGAGAGCTTGACGTCGATCTTGGGGTTGATCTCCTTCGCACCGGCGACCCAGGCATGGTAGTTGGCCAGCATGTTGGGCGCGGGATTGCCGCCGACCCAGCCGATGACGCCGGATTTGCTGGCTCCGGCCGAGAGCATGCCAGTGAGATAGGCGCCCTGGTAGTCCGGATTGTCGTAGGTGCCGACATTGGGCGCCAGATGCTGGGCGGTGCCGGCCATGAACTTCACATCCGGAAAATCCGCGGCAACCGCGAGCGCCGCATCGCCGAACGAGAAGGAATGGGCGAAGATCAGCCCGTAGCCGCGCGAGGCATAGTCGCGCAGCACGCGCTCGGCGTCGGCGTCTGCCACGTTCTCGGTATAGGCGACATCGATGCCGAGAGTCTTGGCTGCGGCCTGAAGGCCGGCATAGCCGCCCGCATTCCAATCGTTGTCGCTGATCGGGCCGGGCAGAATCATCGCAACCTTGAGCGCATTGGCGGCAAGCGCCGGGCCGGCCAACGGTGCCGCGATCGCGCCCATGGCCAACGCCGCCATCAGCCGCAGGCCGCTACGCTTGGAAATCATTACGCGATTGATGCTCATCAGGGGATGACCTTCCATCTCAATGGCGCGGCCGCGGCCGCCGTTCTGTCAGGTATTTTGCTTTGGGGCGCGTTCCCGCCTGCGGTGAGGCGTCGGCCCGGCGCCAAATTGGCCTCACCCGCGGGCTCTGTCCAGGGGATTCTTCATGCGGAAAAACGCAGCTTCGCCGTCGGTTCGAGTGCGTATTTCTTGTGCTATTTCAGCACACTCCGCGATCTCGTCTGGTCAGTTCGCCTGCGCCCTCAGCCTTGGGTGTAGCGGGTCACGTACTCGTCGGCCTTGCCGACATCGCTGACCAATTCGACCAGCCTTGCGGCCACGTGGTCGGTCAGGATTTGGCCGCGTTCGGCGGAGGCGGCAGCAGCATTGCCGGTGACGCCAGCCCGCTGCAGGTCCTGCGCCTTCCAGCCGAATCCGCCGAGCCGTCCGTTTCCAGGATTGGCGGAGAGCTGTCGGGCGGCCATCTCGATCCCCGAGGTGGACGGCTGGAAGTCGGCGATGCGATCGATCCGAACCAGGTCGGGGCGCAGATGCAGCATCAGACTGGTCTCGATGGCACCGCCGTGCATGCCGTAGGCAAGTTCCTCTGCGGCAAACAGGCCTGCCGGATAGTCGATGTCGGGCCAGGACGCATAGGCGACGAACAGGCTGAGCCGGACGCGCAGATCAAGCGCGGCGTGAGCGAGGAAGCCGGATTGGCCGCCGTGGCTGTTGAAGATCAGAAAACGTCTGAGGCCGCTGCGTGCGGCACAGGCGATGATATCGGTCCAGGTGTCGATCAGCCGGGCTGGCGTCTGCGCCAAGCTGCCGGGGAAATCGAGATGTTCGGCCGACGCGCCGACACTCTGTTCAGGCAGCACCACCGCCGGCACGTCTTCGGGCAACAGCTCGAGAAAGCGGGTGATCAGGCCGCGGTTGATGTAGGCGTCGGTGCCGACCGGCAGGTGCGGCCCGTGCTGTTCGATTGCGGCGACCGGCAGGATGGCGACGGTCGACTGCGGCAGTTCGGCCGCGTCGAGCGTGGTGAGTTCGATCCAATAGCGGTGCACGGTCAGACGGTCTCCGGAGGTAGAGCGGCAGCAAACGCGGCGGCGAAGGCGGCAAGGTCGACGCGGTTCTGTCGTTCGATTTCGGCCAAGATGTCGATGGGCCAGGTCGGCCGGCGCGTGTAGGCGGCGGCGATCGCGCCGGCGATCATCGCGATGGTGTCGGTGTCGTTGCCGCCGTTGACCGCGCCGAGGATTGCCTGCCAGGCGTCGCCTTGCGCAGCGACGACCAGGCCGAACGCATGTGGCACGGCTTCGGCCATGGCGACGCCGCTGCCCACCACTTCGGTCAGTTCGGCAGCGGCGGCGTGGACGTCGCCGGCGTATCGATGGCCGATGTCGACGGCGATGCCGATGCGGCGGATGACTCCGGCGCCACCGACGACGCGGCCCCAGGCCGCGGCTTCGGCCTCTCCGGTCCGGGCGCCGAGGATGGCGGCGGCTTCCATGTCGGCGAGCGGCGCTCCGCCGAGGCCGGCCGCGATGGCGCTCGCGACCGCGCCGGCGCCACCAAGCGCGATCTGGGTGTTGTGTGTCGGTGCCGACAGGATGGCGGCAAGCCGGGCCGCCTGTTCGGGCCGGTTCGGACGGGCGCAGCCGGCGGCGGGTGCGCGCATGGCGGCGCCGTTCGACGTGCCGAACATGCAGGAATAGACCGCCGGGCTGGCGACCGCGGCCGGATCCACGCCGGCCTTCAATTGCTCGACGGCGATGCGGGTGGTCGGCCCGGCAAAACGGGCGAAGACATCAGCGTCGTCGGCCCAGTCGAGGATCCCGGAGACGGCGTCACTGAGGGTCGGCGACCCTTTGGCGGCGATGATACGCCTCGCCATGGCCAGCATCTGGGTTGCGTCGTCGGTCAGTCGGCCGGGCGCAAGGCCGGCAGCGAAGGGCGCCTTGGGCGGCGGCGGCAACAGCCGGTCCACCACCCCGCCGAACACGCTCTTGATGTCGGCGGGATGCATCGCCTCGGTGGCGGCGCCGAGCGCGTCGCCCAGACAGGCGGCGGCGAAGACGCGGCGGATGGCTTCGGCAAGCGATGTCACGGCAGATCTCCTGGTGCCAGGCTGCGAACGCGAAGGCTGCGCTCCGCTGCTTCAACGTCCGGCCACGCGTCGCCGGTGCCGCCGATGAACAGGCCGGCAGCCGCCACGGCATGGGTGAGCGCGCGATCGAAGGACGCCCCCGTGATCAACGATCGGGCGAGACCGGCGAGAAAGCGATCTCCGGCGCCGGTGGTGTTCTTCGGGGTGACCGGCATGGCGTCGAGGCGGATGAGGCGATCGCCGTCTCGCGCCAGCACGCCGTCGGCTCCGAGCGTCACGCAGACCCGGCCGCCACTCGGTTTGAGGTCTTGCGCCAGGCGAGCCGCCGTCGCTTCGTCCGCCGCCAGACCATGCCATTCGGCGAAGTTTCGCAGCACCTGCGCATTGGTGACGACGACGTCAGCCGCTGCCGCGGCACGCATCGCTGCGGGCCAACCCCAACGGCTTATCTCCGGCCATTCGAGGTCGATGAAGGCAAGAGCTCCGGCGGAGCGCGCGCTCAGCAGCGCATCGCCGGTGGCGTGGTCGTGGAAGAAATTGGAGATGACGGCGTCGCCGGCCTCCAGGTGCAGGCCCGAGCCGATGTGGGCGAGAATGGCGTCGTCGACCGGATCGATGAGGATGGCGCGCTCGCCGGCCCGGTCGACGATGATGGTGCAACTCGCCGTGGCGAGATCGGGCACCCGCTCGATGGCGTCTGTGCTGACGCCGGCCTCATACAGCCGGTCGAGCAGGCGCTGGCCGACCGCATCGTCGCCGATCACCGAGGCG
>JARLIT010000313.1 GCA_031291575.1 Ancalomicrobiaceae bacterium | reverse complement strand
GGGGCCAGCCCGACGAGCGCGCCGCGGCGCCCCCTATTTCCAGGGGGGGGTGTGGTGGGGGGCGGGCCGGGGCCCGCCACGAGACGGTCCACTGGACCTTTTTGAGCATCGAACGTGCCGCGCTCGAGCGACGCGCCGGGACGGGGCGATGTCGAGCCTGAGCGAAGCCCTCCCGATCGATGGCCGATGGTCCACTGTCGCTCTGGTCCGGATCGTGCTTGGGTAGCGCGTCACCGATCCTGACCGGAGCCACCGATGTCCGATCTGCAATCCCAGCCGAGCGAATCGCAGCTGCCCGAGCGCGTGCCGCTGGTTCGAACCATCGCCATGCCCGCCGATACCAACCCAGCTGGCGACATTTTCGGTGGCTGGCTGATGGCGCAGATGGATCTGGCGGCCGGCAACGCCGCCGCCCGGCGGGCTCGCGGTCGCTGCGTGACCATCGCCGTCGAGGCGATCACCTTCCTGAAGCCGGTGTTCGTCGGCGACGAGGTGAGCCTTTACGGCGAGATCGTCTCGACCGGCCGCACCTCGATGAAGATCGCCGTCGAGGCTTGGCGGCGCGACCGGCACTCCGACGAGACGGTCAAGGTGACACAAGCGACCTTCACCTTCGTTGCCATCGGTGCCGACCGCCGGCCGCGTCCGTTGCCGTAAATGGCGTGGACGTCGAGCAACGTCGTTCTGACGTGCTGTTCCGAAATGCCCGGCCCAACGCCGTCGGCGTTGGGCGTTCGTCGCTCGCAAAGGTCCACCGGACCTTTGCGTTGATCGTCGCGGCGCGACGGTCAACCGCTTCTCACGCCGCCGCGGCTACCGCCCGCTTGGCGCCGACGGAAATGAGGTTGGCGCGATAGTCGGCCGAGCCGTGAATGTCGGCGAGGAGCCCGTTCGGCGATACGGCGACCGAGCCGGCTGCTTCCGGCGACCAGTCGGCGGTAAGCGCTGCCTCGATGGCCGCGGCCCGGAATACACCGCCATCGCCAGCGCCGGTCACCGCCACCCGGACCGATCCGTCCTTCAGCTTGGCGACGAAGACGCCGGTCATGGCGAAACGCGAGGCCGGGTTGGGAAATTTCACATAGGCTGCCTTTGCCGGAACGGGGAAGGAGACTGCGGTGATGATCTCGTCGTCTTCGAGCGCGGTGGTGAACAGGCCGTGGAAATAGTCGGCGGCGGCGAGCCGGCGCTTGTTGGTGACCACCGTGGCGCCGAGGCCCAGCACCGCGGCCGGATAGTCGGCGGCCGGATCGTTGTTGGCGAGCGAGCCGCCGATGGTGCCCTGGTAACGCACCGCCGGATCGCCGATGCCGGCGGCGAGGTCCGCCAGCGCCGGGATCGCCTGTTTGACCGCTGCCGAGGAGGCGACGTCGTAATGCCGGGTGGTGGCGCCGATGGTGACCGTGTCGCCGGAGACCTCGATGCCGGCGAGGCCGGGGATCTTGGTCAAGTCGACGAGATCGGACGGGCTGGCGAGCCGTTGTTTCATGGTCGGGATGAGGGTCTGCCCGCCGGCCACGAACTTGCCGTCAGCGGCACCGGAGAGGGCGGACGCGGCTTCGGCGACACTGCCGGCACGGTGATAGTTGAGCGCATACATGGGGACTGCTCCCTAAAAGAGGATCGGCCAGTCGGCCTGACTGTGGGACGGCGATCGGAAGGAGGCGGCGGCCCGATGGCCGCCGTCGTGGGCCTCATTCAGCCGCTTGCGCCTGGTGGATCGCCGCCCAAACGCGCGAGGGCGTCGCCGGCATGGCGAGATTCTCGTGGCCGATGGCGTTGGTGAGGGCGTTGATGATCGCCGGCGGCGAGCCGATGGCGCCAGCCTCACCGCAGCCCTTGATGCCCAGCGGATTGCCCGGGCAGGGGGTGTTGGTCTGGGTCAGCGCGTAGGACGGCAGATCGTCGGCGCGCGGCATGGCGTAGTCCATGAACGACGCTGTCAGCAGCTGGCCGTCGGCATCGTGCACGGTGCCTTCCAGCAGCGCCTGACCGATGCCCTGCGCGATGCCGCCATGCACCTGACCCTCGACGATGGTTGGGTTGATCAGGTTGCCGAAGTCGTCGGCAGCGGTGAAGGCGCAAATGGTGGTCTTGCCGGTGTCCGGGTCGACCTCCACCTCGGCGACATAGGTTCCGGCGGGATAGGTGAAGTTGGTCGGGTCGTAGAAGGCACCTTCCTTCAGGCCCGGTTCCATACCGTCCGGCAGGTTGTGGCCGGTGTAGGCGGCGAGCGCCACCAAGGCCCACGGCATTTTCTTGTCGGTACCGGCGACCTTCACCTCGCCGCCCTCGATGACGATGTCGCCTTCGGAGGCTTCCATCAGATGTGCCGCGATCTTCTTGGCCTTGGCCTCGACCTTGTCGAGCGCCTTGACCATCGCCGACATGCCGACCGCACCGGAGCGCGAGCCGTAGGTGCCCATGCCGAACTGCACCTTGTCGGTGTCGCCATGAATGACCTGAACGGAATCGATGCCGACGCCAAGCCGGGTCGACACCAGCTGGGCAAACGTCGTCTCATGCCCCTGGCCGTGGCTGTGCGAGCCGGTCAGGACTTCCACCGTTCCGACCGGATTGACCCGGATCTCGGCCGATTCCCATAAGCCCACGCCGGCACCAAGGCTGCCCACCGCCTTGGACGGCGCGATGCCGCAGGCCTCGATGTAGCAGGAGAGGCCGATGCCCCTCAATTTACCGTTCGCCGCCGACTGAGCTTTCCGTAACGCGAAGCCGGCGTAGTCGGCGGCCTTCAGCGCGGCATTGAGCGAAGCATGGAAGTCGCCGGTGTCGTAGTTGAGGATCACCGGGGTCTGGTAGGGGAACTGGGTGATGAAGTTCTTGGCACGCAGCTCCGCCGGATCGATTCCGAGCTGACGCGCCGCCACTTCCATCAGCCGCTCGATCACGAAGGCCGCCTCGGGCCGCCCGGCACCGCGATAGGCGTCGACCGCCACGGTGTTGGTGTAGACGCCGTCCACCTCGCAGTAGATCTGCGGGATGACGTATTGGCCCGACAGCAGCGTCGCATAGAGGTAGGTCGGCACGGCGGACGAGAACAGCGACATATAGGCGCCGAAGTTCGCGTAGGTGTGGACGCGCAAGCCGGTGATGCGGTGGTCGGCGTCGAAGGCGAGCTCGGCCTTGGAAATGTGGTCGCGGCCGTGCGCGTCGGTCAGGAAGGATTCCGTGCGGTCGGCCGTCCACTTGACCGGGCGCTCGATCTTGCGTGACGCCCACAGGGCGACGATCTCTTCCGGATAGATGTAGATCTTCGAACCGAAGCCGCCGCCGACGTCGGGGGCGATGACGCGCAACTTGTTCTCCGGCGCGACGTTGTAGAAGGCCGAGAGCACGAGGCGGGCCACATGCGGGTTCTGCGACGTGGTCCACAGCGTCAGATGATCGTCGGCGGCATCGTACTCGGCCACCGCCGAGCGCGGCTCCATGGCATTCGGCACCAGCCGGTTGTTGGTGATGTCGAGTGAGACGACGTGCGCCGCGCCGGCAAGGGCCGCATCGGTGGCGTCCTTGTTGCCGATCGACCATTCGTAGACGCGGTTGCCCGGTGCCTCCGGGTGCAGCTGCGGCGCGCCTTCTGCGATAGCGTCGGCAATGGTGACGACCGCCGGCAGTTCCTCATAGTCGACCACGACGGCCTCGGCCGCGTCGCGCGCCTGATTCTTGGTCTCGGCGATGACTACGGCGACTGCCTGGCCAACGAAACGCACGGTCTCGGGCGCCATCGCCGGCCAGGCACCCATCTTCATCGGGCTGCCGTCCTTGGAATGCACCATCCAGCCGCAGATCAGGTTGCCGATCTTATCGCCAACGAGTTGGGCACCGGTCAGTACCGCGACGACGCCCGGCATGGCCGCAGCCGCTGCCGTGTCGATCGATTTGATCGTGGCATGCGCGTGCGGGCTGCGAACGAACTGGGCATGCGTCATGCCGAACAGCCGGATGTCGTCGGTATACTTTCCCTTGCCGGTGATGAACCGCTTGTCTTCCTTGCGCAGCACGCGCGCTCCAATGCCTTCCACGCTCATGGGATCCTCCTGGCGGCTCTGCCGCTCGTCGTCGGAGAGGACGGCCCGGGCTCCCTTCAGGGAACACGCGCGAGCCGTCTGCGGTCTTTTCGCGGATTGCCGGCGCCTTACTCAGCCGCCTCGGCGACTGACATGCGGCCGGCGGCATCGAGCACCGACTTCACGATGTTGTGGTAGCCGGTGCAGCGGCAGATGTTGCCCTCGAGCTCTTGGCGGACCGTCGCTTCGTCGAGCCCGGCGCCGTGGCGGTTGATGATGTCGACGGAGGTCATGATCATGCCCGGCGTGCAGAAGCCGCACTGCAGGCCGTGGTTGTCGCGGAACGCCGCCTGCACCGGGTGCAACTCGGCTCCCGTCGACAGGCCCTCGATGGTGGTCACCTGCGTGCCGGCGACCTGCACGGCGAGCGTGGTGCAGGACTTGATTGCCCGACCGTCGACATGCACGACGCAGGCGCCGCATTGCGACGTATCGCAACCGACGTGCGTGCCGGTCAGTCCGAGAGTGTCGCGCAGGTAAGAGACGAGCAGCGTGCGGTCCTCGACGTCGGCCGAGACGTGTTTGCCGTTGACGGTCATTGTAACAATGCTCATGAGATCCTCCCGATCTCGCTGGGAGGGACCAAGCGGTTGTCCCAGCGCGCCTTTTGGTATTCTGGCCCTCGTTCGAAGGCCTTGTCGCTATGGCCGGTGGTCAAACGTCCGGCTTCTGTCGTTGGATCCGTCGCCCCGGCTCAACCGTCGGGGCGCAATGGCTCAGATGATGAATTTGCCGATGAGAAGGCCGACGATCAGCCCGCCTGCGGCCCAGACCCAGCCGGGGATGAACGATGCGATCGAAATCGGCGCGGCGCTGTGAACGCGGCTCGCCACGCGCCGCGGCGCGGCTTCGCTCGCGGCCATGGCCGGAGCCGCCGCAGCCGCCGTCACTTCGGGCGCCGTGTTCGATCCTGCCGGCACGTCCGCCTCGGCCGGGGGGCTCAACCGTTCCACCACCACGGCAGAGAACTTGGCAAAGAACTGGTCGGCCATCATCTTGGCGGTGGCGTCGATGAGGCGCCCGCCGAGCTGGGCGAGCTTGCCGGAGACATGCGCCCGTGCCGAATAGGACAACACCGTTTCGTCGCCGTCCTCGGTCAGCGTCACGTCGGCGCCGCCCTTGGCCGAGCCGGCGACGCCGCCCGATCCCTCGCCCGAAATCGTGTAGCCATTCGGCGGCTTGATATTCTCCAACTTCACCCGGCCGGAGAAGGATGCCTTCACCGGACCGATCTTGGTCACGACCTTGGCGGTCATGTCGGTCGGGGAAACCATGTCGAGGGCTTCACAGCCGGGAATGCTGACACGCAGCACGTCGGGGTCATTGAGCGCGGCCCAGACCTCGGCGCGGGAGGCCGGAATCCGGTATTCTCCGGTCATTTCCATATGCGACCTTCCTCCCGGTCGATCCGCTTGGGCTTCTGCCGGCATGGCCGGCGAACCCATTGTCATTGCGGAAATTGCGTACGCATTGAACCGGGGCATCAGCGCTACGTCATTTACCAAAAAGTACTAGTTTCCGACGAAACCGGCCTGGAGACGCAGAACCTCCCGTCGGAAGAGGCTTCCTCCGTTCGCCCGACGCGAGCCCGTGGCGGCTCCGTCGCCGCAGCGGTCGCGGCGCGAACCTGGTGCCGCCGGCATTGACGCTGCCGGCGACATGCGCGAAAGCTGCCGACATGACGAGGAATGCTCCCATTTCACCGAAAGCCGACGCTCTCCAGCCGTTTGCGAGCCGGACGCTCGCTTCGGTGCTGCCGGTCATGCTGGAGACGGCTGGCTGGGCGGACTACGCGCTCATTGATTCCGGGCATGGCCGCAAACTCGAGCGCTACGGCGCGATCACGGTCGTCAGGCCGGAGGAACAGGCCCTATGGGCGCCGCGGCTCTCCGAGGCCCGATGGGATCAGGCGGATGCGGTCTTCACTGGCGATGTCGAGGAAGAGGGGCCGGGACGCTGGCGCTTTGCCGGGCACCAGCCGGAGAGCTGGCAGATGCGGTTCGGGCCGGCCGAATTCCTCTGCCGTTTCACCTCCTTCCGCCATGTCGGGGTGTTTCCGGAACAGGCCGCGCATTGGACCTGGATGGCCGAGCGCATCGCCAAGCGGATGACGGACGAGCCGGGGCGGCCAGCGCCGAAGCTGCTCAATCTCTTCGGCTATACCGGGCTTGCCTCGCTGATCGCGGCAGAGGCTGGCGCCCACGTCACCCATGTGGATGCCTCGAAGAAGGCGATCGCCTGGGCGCGCGAGAACCAGGCGATGTCCGGCATGCAAGGGCTCCCGATCCGCTGGATCTGTGAGGACGCGATGAAATTCGTCGCTCGCGAGGCCCGCCGCGGCAATACCTACGATGCCATCGTGCTCGATCCGCCGAAGTACGGCCGCGGCACCAATGGCGAAGTCTGGCAATTGTTCGAGCACCTGCCCGACATGCTTCGCCTCTGCCGCGAACTGACGGCGGAAAAGCCGTTGTTCGTCATTCTGACCGTTTATGCGATGCGCGCCTCCTTCGTTTCCTTCCACGAACTGGTCGCCGAGATTTTCGGCTCGCGCGGCGGCCGGCTGGAATCGGGCGAACTGCTGATTCGCGAGGAGGGGGCGGACGGGCGGCGCTTGGCGACGTCGCTGTTCTGCCGCTGGTCGCCGGAGGGTACGCCATGAACTCGCCGCGCGGTTCCGGCCTTTATCGCCGCTCCAAGCACCATGCTGTGCCGTCACGCCCGGCCGAGGCGCCGCCGGCTGCAGATGTCGGTCAGGTGCGGCAGATCTCCAGCCTGACCAACGACCTCGTCAAGGATATGCGCGGCCTGCAGGCGAAGAAGGAACGTGCCGAGACCGGCTTGTTCCTCGCCGAGGGGCTGAAGCTCGTGACCGACGCTTTCGTCGCCGGCTGGTCGGTGAAGACGCTCGCCTATGCCGAGAAGGTGCGTAGCCAGCCGATGGTGGCGAAAGCTATCGCGGAGGCGCTCGCCCGCGGCGTCGACGTCGTCGAGGTGAGCGAGGCGGTACTGGAGAAGATCTCGCGCCGCGACAATCCGCAGATGGTCGTCTCGGTGATCGAGCAGTGCTACCAGCCGCTCGAAGCCATCGACGCGGACAAGGCCACCGTCATCGTGGCGCTTGAAGGCATCAAGGATCCCGGCAATCTCGGCACCATCATCCGCACCGTCGATTCCGTCGGGGCGAGCGGCGTCATCCTGGTGGGCGAAACCACCGACCCCTTCGCCATCGAGGCGGTGAGGGCGACCATGGGCTCGATCTTCCATGTGCCGATCGCACGGGCCTCGCTTGACGATTTCCTTGCATTCGCGAGGGCGAAGCGCCTGCCCATGTTCGGCACGCATCTCGCGGGAGCCGTCGACTACCGTACGCCCGATTATCCGGAACCGGCGGTGCTCCTCATGGGCAACGAACAATCCGGCCTGCCGCCGCGGCTGGTCGAGGCCTGCACCCAGGTGATCAAGATCCCGATGGTGGGCGAGGCGGATTCCTTGAACCTCGCCATCGCCACCGGCGTCACCCTCTACGAGATGCGGCGCAAGCGGCTCACGCTGTAGCCCCCGGCTCGCAATGACGATGCTGGGGTCGCGCTGCCCCCGTCAGAACGGCCACTTCATGCCGTTGATGGTGAACGTGTCGGACTGCGCCGGTGCAGCCGGCTTGGCGGGGACCGGCTCGCCCCACTGCACGCCGGCATAGGGTCCCTCCCGGTGGACGCCGGCGGCGCGCGGCTTGCCGAGGATCAGGCACCAGAACGCCTGGTAGCGGCTGTCCTTGCGGAAGCCCGAGCCGATGCCGAACGAGGTCACTTCGGGGATCTTCATGTTGCGGTCGTGCGCGGGCGAGCGCTTCCAGCCCTCGAAGGCCGCCTGCTGGTCGCGGTAGCCCTCGCCGAGGTTTTCCGCCGCCGAAGAATAGGCGTAGCCGCCATCGCCGAGCCGCTTCTGAAGACCTCCGTAGGGCGCGAGTTCATGCGTCATCTGGTCGGCTTCGGCGAGATGGCGGGCATAGGTCTGGGCGATGCTGTTGAGCGTTGCGTCGACGCTGACCGGCGAGAGCCCGTTCTGCGCCCTGTAAGCATTGAGGATCGGGGCGAAGCCGTCGGGTTCCGCCGGCCGGTACGGCTTGTTGTCGTGCACGATCTCCGGCTCGTGCGGCAGCGACTCCATGCCGGCGCAGGCGGCGAGCGTAACGAACCCCATCGGGGCGAGGCCGGCTAGCGCACGCCGGCGGGTGATGAGCAGAACGCTCATGCGGCGCTTCCTTCCTCGCTGGCCGCCAACCGGTGGGCAAAGGCGGCGACTGCCGCGGCCGCCGCTGCGATATTGCCTTTGAGTGTCGCGCCCGACTGGCCGCGCGGGCCGAAATCGTGACTGCCGTCCTCGAGCCAGACGATGTCGAGCGGCTTTGGCAGGCTCAGCGCCTCGAATTCGGCGCGGTTGCCGAAGTCGTCGCGCGTGCCTTGCGCGATGATCAACGGCAGCTTGCAGTTGAGAAGCGGCGACAGCCGGAGTTTCTCCGGCTCGCCGGTCGGATGCAGTGGATAGCCGAGACAGGCAATGCCGGCGACGGGCGCCAGCGGTTCGGCCGCCGCCGTCACGGCGACACGGCCGCCGAGCGACTTGCCGGCAAGGATCAGCGGCCCCTGACAGTCGCCGCTCTCGGCCATGAGCCTGACGGCATTGCGCATCTCGGCGACAAGCTTGTCGAGCTCAGATGGAAAGCGTTTCTTACCGTCCTGACGGCGCTTTGCCATATAGGCGAATTCGAAGCGGGCGACCGCCAGGCCTTCGGCCGCGAGCGCGCCGGCCATCCGTTCCATGAACGGACTGTCCATCGGCCCGCCGGACCCGTGCGCCATCACCACCGTGCCGGATGCCGTGCCGTCCGGCCGGGACCACAGAAACTCGACCATTCGATTTGATCCTCGTGCGCTCGACGCTTCAGAAGAATCCGAGCGGGAAATAGCGGTAGTAGAGCTCGCGGTAGGTTCCGTTCTCGGCGAGCCGCTGCAGGGCGAATTCGAGTTCGCGCTTCAGTCGCCGGTTGCCGCGCTGAAAGGCGATGGTGAAACCGTTGCCGAAGTGGCCGGTGTCGAGATAGGGCCCGCCGAGGAAGGCGCAGCACTTGCGGCTGGAGTCCCGCATCAGCCAGAAACTCGACGCGATGGCGTCGCCGAAGTAGGCATCGACCGTGCCGTCGCGCAGCGCGTCGCGCGCCGCCTGCTCGGTCGGGTAGGCCACCACCCGCGAACCGGCAAAATAGGAGAGCACATAGGCCTCGTGCGCCGAACCAGTGACGACCGAGATCCAGCGGCCGGTCAGGCCTTCCGGCGTGGCGGCGAGGCGCGATCCCACCGGGGCGACGAAGCGGCCGGGCGTCGCCAGATAGGGCGCCGTGGTATCGAGCTTGTCGGCGAGTTCGGTGCTGATCTTCAGCCCGGCGATGATCGCATCGCCACGCTTGTCGGTGACGGCATTGGCGAGATCGCCGAACGGCCGCATCTGGATGGTGCAGTTGGCGGACAGCACCGAGCAGATGGCACGGGCCAGATCGACGTTGAAGCCGGTCAGATGGCCGCCGGAATCGAGGAAGTTGAACGGCGGAAAATCGCCGGAGGTGAGGAAGCGGATGGACCCGGCGTCGCCCGGCGGCTTTTCCGGGCGCACCTGCGGATCCCAGAACGACGGGACCGTACGATCGGACTTGGGAGGCTCGGGCTGCGGCTGGTCGTCGGCGGCGAGCGGACGCACGCAGGCGAGCGCGAGGGCGCCCATGATCGCCGCCAGCGCAGCCACCCGCTTAGCGCGAACACAGTCGAAGAATAGAATGTGTTGCGTGCGCTGAAGTCCCATCTTCACAACGAGGCGATTTACCGGAATTATCATTGCAACCGATCCCGGATCCGGTGGCTCTCGATGCCGGGCCGAGACCCAATGCCTCGCCGACCGCGCTCGATTCCAGGCGCCATGCCAGACCCCGACCGCACGCAACCAAGCATGCACCTTTCGTCCGGCGGCTCAAGTGCGCTGCGCGATGCCTTGCGCGTGTTTCCACGCTCCGCCCTCAAGCCGCGTCCGAGCCTGATACCCCTCCTCGACCGATACCGCAATCGCCGAAGCGACGCATTCGAGACCGACGGCGAACCGATCGAACTGCAGATCCTGACCCGGATCGGCTTTTCGGGCCGCGCTCTGGCGTTGTCGGGGACGATCGCCGCCCGCCGGGGAACCTCGCTCGCCGAGGAACTGACTCGCATCGGCGCGCTCGATGGCGAAACCTGGTGGCAAAGCGTCGCCGATCATCTCGGTCTCGACTATCTGTCGCATCTGCGTCTGCCGGCCTTGCCGCCCGAGGTCCCGCTTCCGGACCCTCGGACATTCAGCCGCATCCGACAGGTGTGGATCGGCGAGGCACCCCGCCGCACGCTGGTCGTTGCGCCGCGCGGGGCCGAGATCGACGCCGTCGCCGCGGCCATCGCGACGGATCCGACGCTTGCCGCCCGCCTGATCATTTCGAGCCCCGAAGCGATCCGGCGCGCCTTCCGCCAGCAGCACGAGCTGCCGCTTTCCCGCGAGGCATGCGACGGACTGCAGCTGGGTCAGCCGGCGATGTCTGCGGCCGACGGCGCGACGCTGGCGCATCGGGCGGTGATCCTCGCGGCGGTGATGGCGCTGGCGCTGTGGTTCCTGCCGCGCTCGACGCTCTATGTTTTTGATCTTGCCTTCCTGACGGTCGGCCTCATCCGCCTGATCGCGGCGATGGCCCCGTCGGCGCCGGATCCGCCGCTCCGGCTCGACGCAAGCGACCTGCCCAGCTACGCCGTGCTGGTGCCGCTCTACCACGAGGCCGAGATCGTCGACGATCTGATCCGGGCCTTGGGCCGGCTCGACTATCCCCTCGATCGCCGGCGCATCCTAATGATCGTGGAAGCCGACGATCTGGACACGCGCGTGGCGGCCGAGCGGGCCGCCGGCGCCTTGCGGGCCGAGGTCATAGCGGTGCCGCCGTCGCGCCCGCGCACCAAGCCGAAGGCGCTCGCCTACGCGCTCAACCTGGTCGAGACCGATCTGGTCGTCATCTACGACGCCGAGGACCGCCCCGAGCCCGAGCAATTGCGGAAGGCGGCGGCGGCCTTCGCCTGCGGCCCCGGCGACCTTGTCTGCGTGCAGGCTGCCCTCGACATCGACCATGCGGCTCCATCGGAAAACTGGCTCGCTCGCCAGTTCGCGCTGGAATACCGGGTGCTGTTCCGCGCCGTGTTGCCGTGGCTCGCCCGCAACGGCCTGTTCCTGCCGCTCGGCGGCACGTCCAATCACTTCCGCCGCGATCGCCTCGTTGCTGCCGGTGGCTGGGACCCCTGCAACGTCACCGAGGATGCGGATATCGCCATCCGGCTGGTGCGCGCCGGCGGACGGCTTGGCACCATCGACTCGGTGACCACCGAGGAGGCTCCGCTCAAATGGTTGGCCTGGAATCGGCAGCGCATCCGCTGGATGAAGGGTTGGCTCGGCACCTGGATCGTCCATATGCGCCAGCCCGCCCGGCTGATGCGCGACGTCGGGCCGGTCGGCTTTGCCCTGATCCAGCTGCTGCTCCTCGGCCAGATCGTCTCGGCGCTGATGTTTCCGTTCGGGCTGGGGCTTCTCGCCTACGATACCGCTGTGGCGGTCGCCGGTGGATTGGAATTGACGCCGGGGGTCGGCCTGCCGCTTGGCCTGCAGCTGGTGCCGTTCGGCATCGGTTTCGGGGGAGCGGCGGTCGCGGCCGTGGTAACCGGGCGGCGCTACGGCTACTGCGTCCGCGTCAGCGATCTTGTCAGCCTGCCGGCCTACTGGGTGCTCCTTTGCGTCGCCACCATCTCGGCATTCGGCGAAATCATGTCGGCGCCGCACCGCTGGAACAAGACGCGGCATGGCCTCGCGCTGCGCATCAAGACCGGGGGTGGCACCGGCGCCGGGGGGACGCGACGACGGCCCGACGGCGACAGGCGCCCAAAACCATAGCCTTCGGGCGAAATACGGGCTAAAAGGCTCGACCGTTGAGAAAGCCGTCGTCGCCGGAAGTGCCATGCGCCAAGCTGCCATTACGCGGAAGACCAAGGAAACCGACATCGCCGTGTCCGTCGACCTCGACGGCAGCGGCCGGTCCGATATTTCGACCGGCGTCGGGTTCCTCGACCATATGCTCGATCAGATCGCGCGGCATTCGCTCATCGATCTGACAATCCGCGCCGTGGGCGACCTCCATATCGACTTCCACCATACGGTGGAGGATGTCGGTATTGCGCTTGGCCAGGCGGTCAGGCGCGCGCTCGGCGATATGAAGGGCATCACCCGCTATGCGGACGTGCATCTGCCGATGGACGAAGCGCTGACCCGGGTCGCCATCGATGTCTCCGGTCGGCCGTTCCTGGTGTTCGACGCCAGGTTCAGCCGCGACAAGATCGGCGACTTCGACACCGAACTCGTCGAGGAGTGGTTCCGCGCCTTCGCGATGAACGCCGGCGTCACGCTGCACGTCACCAATCTCAGCGGCAGCAACAACCACCATATCGCCGAATCGGCCTTCAAGGGGCTGGCACGGGCGCTTGGGGCGGCGGTGGCGATCGATCCGCGCCGAGCCGACGCGGTTCCCTCCACCAAGGGATCGCTCGGAGGCTGACGTCATGGCGATTTTCACCGCTTACGCCCCGCCCGGCGCCGCCGACGCCGCCGTGGCAAGCGACGACATTCTCTTCCTGCGCGAGGGCTTTTCGTGGATGGCGCTGCTGTTCGCACCTGTTTGGGCGATCGTGCGCGGCACGTGGATTGTGCTCCTCGTCTGGATTGCGGCCGTGGTGCTGGCGAGCCTCATCGCTGCCCGCTTCGGCGAGATGACTGGGTTGGTCGTGTACGTCGGCGTTGCGCTGTGGTTCGGCCTGGAAGCGCGCAACCTCAGAGGCGCGCACCTCGCCCGCCGGGGCTGGCAGATCGCCGGTATCGTCGCTGCGGCAAGCGCCCGCGAAGCCGAAGAACGGTTCTTTGCCAAACTCGCCGGCGATGCCGTCGATGGTCGGTTGCCGCCGCCCCTGCCGCGCGCCCCGCTCCGGTCGCGCCATTCCGGCTTTCCCCCCGTCGTCGGCTATGTCGCGGGAGGTGAGTTGTGACGGTCGCTCTCATCGATTACGGCGCCGGCAATCTGCGCTCGGCGGTCAAGGGGCTCGAACGCGTCGCCCGTGAGACCGGCTGTTCCGATACGATCGAACTGACCCGCGATCCGGAGGTGGTGCGCCGAGCCGATCGCGTCGTGCTGCCGGGCGATGGGGCCTTCCCCTTCTGTCGGCGCGGGCTGTCGGCGATTCCCGGCATGGACGAGGCGTTGATCGAATTCGTCGAACAGCGCGGCAAGCCGTTCCTCGGCATCTGCGTCGGCATGCAGCTTCTGGCCAGTCGCGGCGTCGAACACGAGGAGATCGACGGCTTCGGCTGGATCCCCGGCGTCGTCGGCCCCATCGTGCCGGACGATCCCGCCCTGAAAGTCCCGCACATGGGCTGGAACACGATGGAGCTGGTGCACGCTCATCCTGTTCTCGACGGGATCCCGTTGGGCGAGAACGGCCTGCATGCCTATTTCCTGCATTCCTTCGTGTTCGAGGTTGCCGACCGGACCGATCTCATCGCGACGGCGACCTACGGTCGGCCGCTGAGCGCCATCGTGGCGAAGGGCAATGTCGTCGGCACGCAATTCCATCCCGAGAAGAGCCAGGCGCTGGGCCTGAAGCTCCTCGCCAACTTCCTGAAATGGGCGCCCTGAGCCCCATCCGCGCACGAAAGTCTTCGAGATGATCCTGTTTCCCGCCATCGACCTGAAAGACGGCGCCTGCGTGCGCCTGAAGCTCGGCGACATGGGTCAGGCGACCATCTACAACGATAATCCGGCGGCGCAGGCGCGCGAGTTTGCCGAGATGGGCTTCGACTGGCTGCATGTCGTCGATCTGAATGGTGCCTTCGAGGGACGCTCGGTCAATGGCCGGGCGGTCGAGGCGATCCTCGAAGCGACGGAGTTGAAGGTCGAACTCGGTGGCGGCATCCGCGATCTCGCCGCCATCGAGGCCTGGCTCGACAAGGGTGTCACCCGCGTCATTCTTGGCACGGTCGCTGTGCGCAATCCCGGACTGGTCAAGAAGGCGTGCCGGCACTTTCCCGGAAAGATCGTCGTCGGCATCGACGCCAAGGGCGGCAAGGTGGCCGTCGAGGGCTGGGCCGAGGCGTCCGAACTGACCGCGATCGATCTGGCGCGAAAGTTCGTGGATGCCGGCGTTGCCGCCATCGTCTATACCGACATCGATCGCGACGGGGTGTTGAAGGGCATCAATTTCGCCTCGACGCTGGCCTTGGCGCAAGCCGTGTCGATCCCGGTGATCGCCTCCGGCGGGCTGGCCTCGATCGCCGATATCGAGCGGCTGCTCGAGCCCGACTGCGCTATCCTGGAAGGCGCCATTTCGGGGCGCGCGATCTACGACGGACGGCTCGACCCGAGTGCGGCCTTGGCACTGATCGCCCGGTCGAAAGGTGAGGCAAGATGCTGAAAAACCGTGTCATTCCCTGCCTCGACGTGAAGGACGGCCGTGTGGTGAAGGGCGTCAACTTCGTCGGGCTGCGCGATGCCGGCGATCCCGTCGCCGCCGCCGAGGCCTATGATGCCGCCGGCGCCGACGAACTGTGCTTCCTCGACATCACGGCGAGCCACGAGAACCGTGGCATCATCCTCGACGTCGTCCGCAGGACCGCCGAGGTGTGCTTCATGCCGGTGACCGTCGGTGGCGGCATTCGCAGCCACGAGGATATCCGCAATCTGATGGAGGCGGGTGCCGACAAGGTCTCGATCAACTCCGCCGCGGTGCGCGACCGGCGCTTCGTCGCCGAGGCCGTCCGCCAGGTCGGCGGCCAGTCGGTGGTGATCGCTATCGATGCCAAGCGTGTGTCCGGCCCCGGCGAGCCCCTGCGCTGGGAGGTGTTCACCCACGGCGGCCGCAATCCGACCGGCTTCGACGCTGTGCGCTACGCCCGCGAGGTGGTCGACCTCGGCGCCGGAGAGATCCTGCTGACCTCCATGGACCGCGACGGCACCAAGGCCGGCTTTGATCTGGAACTGACCCGCGCCATCGCCGACGCGGTCAGCGTCCCGGTGATCGCCTCAGGCGGTGTCGGCACGTTGGATCATCTCGTCGAGGGCATCCGCGACGGCCATGCCAATGCGGTGCTCGCCGCCTCGATCTTCCATTTCGGCGAATTCACCATCCGTCAGGCGAAGGAGCATATGGCGGCGGCGGGCCTTCCCGTGCGGCTCGATGCTTGAAATTGCGGATTTGCGAAGGCCGCTCCACCTATAGATGAATGCTCAACAGGCGAGATGCTTCGAATGTCCAGCTTCACACTGGCCGACCTAGAGGCCATCGTGGCATCACGAGCGGCAAGTGCGGACGACAATTCCTATACGCGCAAGCTCGTGGCGAAAGGCATGGCCCGGGCCGCGAAGAAGCTCGGCGAGGAAGCGGTCGAAACGGCGCTGGCCGCTGTCGGAGGCCAGAAGGACGAACTCCGGTCGGAGACGGCCGATCTTCTCTACCATCTCCTGGTCG
This sequence comes from Ancalomicrobiaceae bacterium, assembly GCA_031291575.1. Classification (GTDB taxonomy): domain Bacteria; phylum Pseudomonadota; class Alphaproteobacteria; order Rhizobiales; family Ancalomicrobiaceae; genus CAIYYN01. The sequence goes on along the minus strand of JARLIT010000313.1, from coordinate 1,898 downwards.
TTCTCCACATCGGTGGAGTAAGCCTCGACGACGTGATGGCCGAACTGGCCTCGCGGACCGGGCGATCGGGTCTCGACGAAAAGGCCGCTCGGCCGAAGGACTGACGGTGCCGTTTGGAGCAGGATGATGTCGGATTGGGTCGTCGCGGCGATCCATCCGAAATCTGGAATACTGCTCTATCAGAGCTCTAGAGTGCTGATTCAGCTGTCACATGTTGCCATGTGACAGCATCGCGCTCTAGCGCCGCCGATGGACTGGTCGCGCTTGGCGGCGTGACCGGGGGATGGGCGTCAGACGCCCCAGCCGGGTCGGACCGGCCGTGTGAAGGAGGCCGATCCCTGTGATCAGCCCGGAGAAGAAGAGTAACGTGTTTCAGGTTTTCGGGCACGGGCAGATGTCGATCCCCGTGCTCGGTGGCGATCTATCGCCATTCCGTCAGTTCGATCGCCATGAGTGGTCGAACCTCAGGGCCGACACGCCGCTGACGCTGACCGAGCACGACCTCGTCCGATTGCGCTCGCTGAACGATCCGATCCGGCTCGACGAGGTCGTCGACATCTACCTGCCGATGTCGCGCCTCCTCTCCCTCTACGTTGAGACGACGCAGCGACTGTTCCGCATCACCAAGAATTTCCTCGGCGTCAACGACACCAAGGTGCCCTACATCATCGGCATCGCCGGTTCGGTGGCCGCCGGCAAATCGACGATCGCCCGCGTGCTGCAGGCCCTGATGTCGCGCTGGGAATCGAGCCCGAAGGTCGACCTCGTCACGACCGACGGCTTCCTCTATCCGAACGCCGTGCTCGAGCGCGACAACCTGATGCGCCGCAAGGGGTTTCCCGAAAGCTACGACCTGCCGGCGCTGTTGAAGTTCCTCTCCGCGATCAAGGCCGGCAAGGGCAAGGTGACGGCGCCGCTCTATTCCCACCTCGTCTATGACGTGGTGCCGGGCGAGACCATCACCATCGACCAGCCGGACATCCTGATCCTCGAGGGGCTCAACGTGTTGCAGACCTCGCGCATGCCGCGCGACGGCAACGCCGTGCCGTTCATCTCCGACTTCTTCGATTTTTCCATCTATCTCGACGCCGACAAGGAACTCCTGGCCCAGTGGTACGTCGAGCGCTTCATGCGGCTCAGGGCTACCGCCTTCCAGAATCCGGAGAGCTATTTCCACCGCTACGCCTCGATCTCGGAAGAGGAAGCGCTCGCCTATGCGCACGACCTGTGGAACAACATCAACCTGTTGAACCTGGTCGAGACGATCTATCCGACGCGGCCGCGCGCCGATCTCATCCTGAAGAAGGGCACCAGCCACCGCATCGAGACGGTGTACTTGCGGAAATTGTGAGCGGCGGGTGCCTTCGGCGTTTCGGTCGCTTCCCGTCCCTCTTCCGGGCTTCGCCCACGCTCTCCCACAAGGGGAGAGGGCGATGGGGCACCATCCGATCTAGCCGAATCTCATGAATTCGCGCCTCTTTCGCCCTCCCTCCTTGTGGGGGAGGGTGCCCGAAGGGCGGGAGAGGGGTCCGCGCGTGGCGCGCCGTGGTCATCAAACGCTATTGATCTCGCGAACCAGCGCGGCCTACTCTCTCCAGACCGCCCGCAAATCGCGAGGCCCCAGATGCATTTCGAAACCTGGCTTGCTTTTGCCGCGACGTCGGCGGTGGTCGTCGTCATTCCCGGCCCGACAGTGCTGCTCGTCGCCTCCTACGCGCTCGGGCGCGGCTGGCGCGTCGCCCTGCCGATGGCCATCGGCGTGGTGATGGGCGATTTCACCGCGATGACCCTGTCGATGCTTGGTCTCGGTGCGCTCTTGGCCGCCTCAGCGACGGTCTTCACCGCGCTCAAATGGTTGGGCGCGGCCTACCTCGTCTATCTCGGTGTGAAGCTCTGGC
>JARLIT010000312.1 GCA_031291575.1 Ancalomicrobiaceae bacterium | reverse complement strand
TGGAAGCCGGCGACACCCGCTTCTTCGTTTCGCGCGGCTATATCCATGTCATCGGCAGCCCGCGCGGCATCGGTCTGTCGGATACCGCTGGGTCGCGGCATTTCGACAGCTACGACCTGATCGAGTGGATCGCCGCCCAGCCCTGGTGCGACGGCAATGTCGGCATGGTCGGCATCGGCGCCTTCGCCACCGAGCAATTCCATGCGGCCAAACTGGCGCCGCCGCATCTGAAATGCGTTTTTCCCTACGACCCGCGCGGCGCGCTCGGCTACATGGGAAGTTTTCGCGAGGACAATCCGGGCGGCGTCATGCACGCCTTCCGCTACCTGCAGGACCATTTCACCAATTTCCATACGGTGCGGGCCCAAGCCGGCGACCTCGATCCGGCGACCAACGCGCTGTGGCGCGAGGCGATGGCCAATCCGGACTATCGGATGTATCCGCACATCCTCAATGTCTTGCAGCAGAAGGGGCAGCACATGCCCCGCTACTTCGCCACCATCATCGACCCGTTCGAGAAGCCGGGGGCGGTCGAGGAAGCGGAACGCACGCTTCGCGCCATCGTCGTGCCGGCCCATACCGGATCGGGCTGGTACGCCTATACCTACAAGACCCATATCCTCGGCGCGATCAACTACTTCAACCACGTCGACGTGCCGAAGCGGCTGACCATCACCGGTCCGGGCCATCTCGACCGGCCGCTCCGGGCGCTGCGTGCCGAAATGCTGCGCTGGTACGATCATTGGCTGAAAGGCATCGACAGCGGCGCCCTCGACGGCCCGCCGGTCCGCTACTGGCTGATGGGCGCCAACGAGTGGCGTGGCGCCGACGCCTGGCCGCTGCCGTCGACAGTCTGGACCAAGTTCCATCTGAACAGCTGGGAGCGCCTGACGACGACGCCGTTTGTCGCCGGCAGCAACGACGATTTCCAGCCGTCAGATGCGTTCTTGCAGATGCCGCCGACCCAGACGCGAAGGGTCGAGCGACTGCGCTACATGACCGATCCGCTGCCGCAGGACGTGCATGTCGCCGGTCCGATCTCGCTGACGCTCTATGCGGCCATCGACCAGGACGACACCAATTGGATCGTCATCCTGAAGGATGTCGGGCCGGACCCGTCGGTGAGGACGGCGCGCGAAGGCGAGCGCAACCTGCCGACCGACCTGCCCGAGCGGGAGCTGACGCGCGGTTGGCTGAAGGCGTCGATGCGGACGCTGGATCCGGCCCGGTCGAAACCCGGTCAGCCCTGGCACCGATTAACGCGCGATGCCCGCCAGCCCGTCACCCCGGGCGAGATCGTCGAATACACCATCGAAATCCTGCCGACGGCCAACCTGTTCCGGGCAGGGCACCGGATCTGTATCGATATCGCCTGCCTCGATCTGCCGACCGGCGTCAGCGGCACCACCAATGTCGAATATATTCCCTACCACATCTGCTCGTCGAAAACGGTTCAGCACAAGATCTACCACGATCCCGCGCATCCATCGCATCTGCTGCTGCCGATCATACCGGCTGAGTGAGCCTTTCGGTATCAGCTCTGACCTCGACTCTCGAAAGCCGGCCTCTCCAAAACTTACCCAAACACTTCGGCGGCGAAGTCGATGAAACTGCGAAGCTTGGGCGTCAGCCGTCGATCCGGCGCGTAGAGAAGGTGGAATGGGTACGGCGGGGCGCGGTATTCTGGGAGAAGGGAAACGAGGCGGCCGGCCTCGATCTCCGGCTGCACCATTTCCGACGATTGCAGCATGATGCCGAGGCCGGCCCGCGCCGCGGCGAGCAACGCTTCGCCGTTGTCCATCATGATGCGGGAGGTCACCGGCACCGAGATACGGCCGTCCGGACCATCGAACTCCCAATGGGTGCGCAGCGCGCCGAAACTGAAACCAAGACAGCTATGCCGCGGCAAGTCCGCCGGCGTCCGGAGCGGGGCCCGCCCGTCAAGATAGGTGGGTGAGGCGCACAGGATCAAGCGATAGGGCTTCAGCGGTCGCGCGATCAGGCTGCTGTCGTCCAATTGCCCGACGCGGAACACGGCGTCGAACCCTTCGTCGACCAGGTCGACGTAGCGGTTCGTCATCGTCAGGTCGATCCCGACCTCCGGGTGTCGCCCGAGATAGTCTGGCAGTCGTGGCGTCAGCGCATGAATGCCGAAGGTCACGGGCGCATTGACCCTGAGGCGTCCTCGCGGCGTTGCCCTCGTCTCGGCGGCGAGCGCCTCCGCGGCTTCAAGCTCCGCTAGGATGTTGCGTGCCCGTTCGAAGAAGACCCGGCCGATGTCGGTCAGGCTTTGGCGGCGCGTCGTCCGGTTGAGGAGGCGCACGCCGAGATGCTGCTCCAATCTCTGAACATGCTTACCGACCAATTGGGACGAGGTCTCGAGCGCCTCGGCGGCGGCCGAGAACGAACCGAGCTCCGCCGCCTTCACGAATACACTCATGCTCGTCAATCGGTCCATTTGAAATGCTCCGTTTCAAGTGTGCGCGTCGTTTGCCGATTTTTCTCGTATAGGCGCTCAATTATGGTCCCGCCATCGTTCATTGAGGAGATCACGAAATGAAAGTTGCAGTCATCGGAACCGGAAACATGGGCGCCGGGTTCGCCCGCCTCCTGAGTGAGGCAAAGCACGAGGTTGCTATCGGTGCCCGCGACCCCGGCAAGGCGGCCGTACTGGCCGCCGACATCGGCTCCAGCGTGGAAGGCGGCGGCGTGGCGGCGGCGGTCAAGCTCGCGGACATCGTCATCCTGGCTTTGCCGTTCGGAGCCGCTGGCGAGGCGATCACGGCGGCGGGCGATCTCTCGGGCAAGATCGTCGTCGATATTTCCAATCCGATCACTCCCGATTTCAAGGGCTTGGCGATCGGTCACACGACGTCGGCGGCTGAAGAGGTACAGAAGCTCGCGCCCGGTGCAATCGTCGTGAAGGCCTTCAACACCATCTTCGCGCAGCTGCTGGCGCGGGAGGCACGCAAGGCGCAAACGCTTCAGGTCTTCGTGGCGGCCGACGACGCCGGCGCCAAGGCCAAGGTCTCGGACCTTGCGACTTCGATCGGCTTCGAAGCCGTCGACGCCGGTCCGCTCTCCAACGCCCGATTCCTTGAGCCGATCGGGGAGATGAATATCCACTTCGGCTATTTCCTTGGTCGGGGGCCGACCACTGCGCCGGCCTGGGTCCGCGTGTAACTCACCCAAGACCAGCAAGACCGGCGCCGGCAAGTCGGTGCTGCTGGCACTGATGGCTCTGCAGTTCCGCCGTTATCCCGGGGGCCAAGGTCTTCTCCTTCGATTTCGGCGGTTCGATCCGGGCCGCCGCGCTCTCCATGCGTGGCGACTGGCACGATCTCGGTGGCGGGCTGACGGACGGATCGGAAACCTCCGTCAGCCTGCAGCCGCTCGCCCGCATCGAAGAGACGGCCGAACGGGCTTGGGCCGGGGACTGGATCGTCGCCATCCTCATCCGCGAAGGCGTCGCCATCACGCCGGAGGTCAAGGAGCACATCTGGACGGCACTGACATCACTGGCATCGGCGCCGATCGAGGAACGCACGATCACCGGTCTCTGCGTCCTGTTGCAGTCCAACGACCTGAAACAGGCGCTCCGGCCATACTGCATCGGCGGGGCCTGGGGCCGGTTGCTGGACGCCGAGGCCGAGCATCTCGGCACTGCGACGGTGCAAGCCTTCGAGACCGAAGGGCTGATCGGCACCGAGGCCACGCCGGCCGTTCTGGCCTATCTCTTCCGCCGCATCGAGGATCGGTTCGACGGATCTCCGACGCTCATCATCGTCGATGAGGGCTGGCTGGCGCTGGACGACGAGGGCTTCGCCGGACAGCTCCGCGAATGGCTGAAGACGCTGCGCGCTCCCTTGCCTCTTCCCCCATTTTGAGGTACGCACATCAAAAAGTCGCTTGGATCACCTTAATTCTCTTCGAGC
>JARLIT010000311.1 GCA_031291575.1 Ancalomicrobiaceae bacterium | reverse complement strand
TTGTCTGTGGCACTTCCGCCACAGCGGTTTACCATGCTTTGCGATGACCTGGGCGCGCGGCGCAAATGCCGCCTTTCCGTCACAAATTCGGATGACCGTTCAAGCGTTCGGACGCCCTGATTGGGCCTAGCAACCGCTAGGACCTCGTTCGTCTCCAGATCTGTCTTCGTGCCTGTGGTGGGCGCGGGACCGGGCCTTATCCCGGGTGGGTTTTCGTTGGCAATACGCCAGGCGAACGTCGCTCTCGGGCCGCATCGTTACGCATCGCGTTAAAGCCGGGTGGTGGGCCCGGCCGACAGCGAAGCGGCACAAAGCGGATGTGCGGACGGCCGGTTGGGTCGCCGCGGAAGGTGATCGGGAGGGCAGGCCCGCGACGGGTCGGTCGGGGAGCGTCCGTAGGGGACAGCATGATGGACGCGAAGGCGCCGCGGTCGTTCGGCAAGTCACGACTGCCCAGCCGTCAGATGACGGACGGGCGGGGGACGTGTCGGCTGCGTGACCGTGTCGTGGCACGGAAACGCGGTGGCAATTCTGTGGCAAGGCACCCGTTCACGGCCGGTTGCGCGTCATTTCGCGTGAAAACGCTTCCGGATCACGTCTGCCTTCATGGCGAATGCTTGACGCTAACCGGCCGTACTATCGCCGAAAACCCGGAATACCTTAGCGGTTGCGATGAACAGGATGTCGTTCTTCCGGCACAGCGGCCGATCACGCCAAACGGCGTTGTCGGTGGGCTCGAGAGCAATCTCACCACCGACGGTCAGCTCGTCGAAGTCGCCGGCATGGAGAACCTGACGTTTACTGGTCCTGCCTCATGCTTCGGTTCCAAGGAAGATTGCTTCGAGGCGGTCGATCAACGCCGGCTCGAGCAAGGGATCGTCTTTGGGTTCCGCTATGCGGAGCCGGGCGGCGGCCGACTTCGGCCGGCGGCAACGGCCAGGGCATCGATCGCGCACCGGCGCGACGGCGACATCATCGACATCGAGGCGGTCGAGGACATGCTCGACCTGGAATTCTGCGACGCGGAACCGCCGCTCAGGCGCGCTGCACGGGCGCACCGGCGTGCCGGGTCCGGGGCGGGGGCGATTTGGAATGATGCTGAAGGGGTCGGACCGGCCCGGACGGGTGCGGTTCTGCGCCCGGGAGCCAGGGGTGAAATATCGAGTTATGCGGACATCTGAGGTCCTTCGCATAGCCGCCGTATCGGCGGTCCTGGCGTGTGCGACCGCGTGGGTCTGTCCTGCGGCGTCGGCGCTCGACGCCAGCCAGACAGTGAAGCCTGGCGATGCGACGCCAGACGAGATCTTCCGCTCGGCCAACAAGTCGTTGCGCCAGGGCGACACGACCGGCGCCATCAAGCTATTGGAAGAGGCCGCTGAAACCGGTCATCCCGGCGCGTTGTGGGTGCTCGGCGACCACTATCGCCACGGCGACGGTGTGCCTGTCGACAACGCCAAGGCGTTCCAGATCTTCAACGAAATCGCCAACGGCCATGCCGACGATTCGCCGTCCTCACCGCAGGCGCCGTTCGTCGCCTCCGCCTTCGTGGCGCTCGGCTCCTACTACCTCACCGGCGTCGCCGACAGCACCATCAAGCCCAATGTCGAGGAGGCGCGGCGGCTGTTGAAGTATGCCGCGTCCTACTTCGGCGACCGCGAGGCGCAGTTCAAGCTCGGCCAGATCTACGCCGATCCGAACTCGGCCGATCGCGATCCGACCGAGGCCGCCCGGTGGCTGACGCTGGCCGCCCGCAAAGGCCATCCCGGCGCGCAGGCGCTGCTCGGCCAGTTGCTGTTTGCCGGCGATGCCACCGTGCCGCGGCGCCCGCTCCTCGGATTGATGTGGCTGACGATCGCCCGCGCGCACGCCAGCGGGCCGACCGACGATTGGATCCGCGAGATGCAGGAAGAGGCCTTCTCGGTCGCCGGCGAAAATGAGCGACGCCAGGCGGTGAAACTGTCGCAGGAATGGATCGCCAAGAACCAGCCGTGACGCCCTTGTGCAGGACATGAGGAAGCTGCGTTAACTTGCACTACTGCAAGACATTTGCCGGCTCCAGACTTCGGAACGACAACGCCCATGGCAGTCCGGCGCACCATCGTCTCCTTCGCTGCGATGGGGACGGACTGCTCGATCGAACTGGTTGGCGAGCCGGCGCTGGTTTCAGCCGCCTCCGATGCCGCCATTGCCGAGGTCGAACGCATCGAAGCGCGCTATTCGCGCTATCGCCCCGACAGCTTTCTCAGCGAGATCAATCGCGTCGGCGCGCTTGGCGGCACGATTGCGGTCGACGACGAGACGGCCTTCTTCCTCGATGCTGCCTTTGCCGCATGGGTGAATTCCGAAGGCGCCTTCGATATCACCGCCGGCGTTCTCAATCGCGCCTGGAAGTCGTTTGACGGCGATCTGCCGCAGCAAGCCGACATCGACCGGCTGTTGCCGCTCGTCGGGCTGGAAAAGCTCGAGTGGCGGCGACCGGTGCTGCGGTTCGCGGTGGCGGGGTTGGAGATCGACTTCGGCGGGCTCGCCAAGGAGTATGCGGCCGACCGCGCCGCCGATATCTGCCGCCGGCATGGGGTGGCGGCCGGCATCGTCAATCTCGGCGGCGACGTGGCGGTGATTGGCGCAGTCGGCGGGCAGGGCTGGCGGATCGGCATTCGCGACCCGCGCCCGCACGTCCCGGGCGCAACGGGCGATGCCGCCATGGCTTATATGGAACTCACCTCCGGCGGGTTGGCGACCAGTGGCGACTATGCGCGCTGCATCACGGTCGGTGACAAGCGCTACGGCCATATCCTCGACCCGCGCAGCGGATGGCCGGTCGAGGGCCTGTCGTCGGTGACCGTGGCTGCCGAGAGCTGCATGCTGGCCGGGCTGCAGGCGACGATCGCCATGCTGAAGGGCCGGATCGGGGCGGAGTGGCTAACCGGACGGTCGAAGACCTTCCTGGTCCTCGATGCCGAAGGCGCGATCTTGGCTCAGTGCGGCATGCTCTCCTGAGCGCCCGCACCGCGTCCGGTGAAGACGTCAAATAGTCACATTCAGAATCTGACCGAGACCGGCAGCCAGGGATGCGGCGGTCGAGGAGGTGGTGCCGTTGCTCGAACCGGTGCTCGACGTGCCGTTGACCAGGCTTTGCAGCAATTGCGAGAAATCGACCGTATTGGTGGAAGCCGTCGGATCGCTCGACTGCGTCGGGTCGGTCGAACCGAGGGTGCTGGCCGAACTGGTTCCGTGATGGCCGCGCGCCGCCTTCATCTGGTCGATCAGGCCGGAAACGAAGTCCTGCTTCGACACGCTGCCGGAGTTGCTGGGGTCGAGCTTGGAGAAGATGGCGTCGGCGCCCTGGGAGCGCACGCTCGACGGCATGTTCAGGGAGGAGAACGCCTGTTCGAACTGCGACTTGGTGATCGTGCCGGAGCCCGACGTATCGATCTGGTCGAAGGCTTTGGACATTTTCTGACTGGGCGACATGCGCGAACTGGCGCCCGAGAGGGACGAGGCGTTCCAGGCATTGCTGCCGACTGTCGAGATACCTGTGCTCATGGTGGTTCCTCGTCTCATCGTCGAATCTGGTTCAGGCAGGCTCGGCAGCACCGTGATGCCTGATCGGACAGGAAGACTTGCCGCAGCGACCTGTGACACCAGCCCCACGTCGAGCCCGGCACAGCCGAAGATCATCCCTGTTCGATGCAATACACATATCGAAATATTTGGAATTACTCAATATCGGCAATTTTTGCCTAGAAGATCCTCGCCAATGGGCAAATAATGTCTCAAGCCTATCCATATGAGTGGAAGTCGAGTGGAATCTGACGACTTTGCCTCGGGTCTTCGCTTGAATATGACAATTGGCTGTTACGAGCTGGCCGGGCCATTCGGCAAGATCGGCCGGTGTCTGCTGGGCGTAGCTGCGCCGGAATCCGCATGAATACGTATTGGCCACGGCGGGTCGTCCTTCGATCGAATCCTGAACGCCTGCGGAAGTTCCCTCATGCCGGCGTTGACAGGCTCGCCCGGGGCGGCCTAACAATCGTGCCGACGGTCCCCCTCGTGGAAACGAGAGGGTGAAAAGGGAATGCGGTCGCGCCCCGGGTATCCGGGATGCGGTAAGCCGCAGCTGCCCCCGCAACTGTGAGCGGCGAGCGACGCGCCGGAATGCCACTGGTCCTTTCGACCGGGAAGGCGGCGTGACACGCGACAACCCGCAAGCCAGGAGACCTGCCGTCCGTTCTATGTTTTCAACCAAGCTGCCGGTGGGGTGGCGAGGAGGAATTGATGCGCCTTCCATTCGGCCGATGCCGCCGTGCAGGCAATGCCGGCCTTGCTCTCCAGACATGCAGCGTCCGTTGCTGGGAGGGTGCCCGATGAGCGCCCTGCCGACCACTGTTCACGTCTGCGTCTCCTGCCGCGCCGAGGGCGAAGCGCTCGAGCCGCGTGAGGCGCGGGCGGGCGCCCGCTTGCACCGGGCACTCGTCTCTGCCGCGGCTGCCGACGGCCGCGATATCACGATCGTTGCCGTCGACTGCATGAGTGTGTGCAAGCGACCGGTGACCGTCGGCCTCTCCGCTCCGGGCAAGTGGACCTACATCTACGGCGATTTCGCGCGCGTTCCGCCGGAGGATGCCGCCCTCACCATCCTGGACGGGCTTGCCCGCTACGAGCGGACCGAGGACGGCATCATTCCATGGAAGGAGCGCCCGGAGGCGCTGAAGCGCGGTGTCATCGCCCGGCTGCCGCCGATCGGGTGAGCCGCAGCGATTTCCGAGTCCCCCCGATTTCTCTTATCCGGATTGAACACATGTCGTCAGACGCCCGTACGTTCGCCAAGGTCCCCGTCACCATCGTCACCGGCTTTCTCGGCGCCGGCAAGACGACCCTGATCCGCCATGTGCTGGCTGAGGCGCACGGCCGGCGGCTCGCCCTCGTCATCAACGAGTTCGGCGATGTCGGTGTCGACGGAGAGATCCTGAAATCCTGCGGCATCGACTCCTGCCCCGAGGACGCGATCGTCGAACTTGCCAACGGCTGCATCTGCTGCACCGTCGCCGACGATTTCATTCCCGCGATCGAGGCGCTCTTGGCCCTGCCGAACCGGCCGGAGCATATCATCGTCGAGACTTCGGGGCTGGCGCTGCCGAAGCCGCTGATCAAGGCTTTCGACTGGCCGCCGATCCGGGCGAGACTCACCGTCGACGGCGTCGTCGCGGTGGTTGATGGCGCGGCGGTCGCGGCCGGCCGCTTTGCCGACGATCCGGCGGTGATGGCGGCCCGGCTCAAGGCGGACGCGGCGGCGACCCACGACAATCCGCTCGAGGAGGTCTACGAGGACCAGCTCCTCTGCGCCGATCTGGTCATTCTCAACAAATCCGATCTTCTCGATGCGGGCGAACTCGAGCGCGTCGGCGCCGACATCCGGGCGACGGTGTCGCGGGCGGTGAAACTCGTCGCCACGCACGAGGGCCGCATCGATCCGGCAATCCTATTGGGGCTCGGGGCCTCGGCCGAGGACGATCTTGCCAGCCGTCCGTCGCATCATGACGCCGAGGCCGAGCACAACCACGACGATTTCGATTCCTTCGTCGTCGATCTGGCGGAAGTCGTCGATCCGGCGGCGCTCATCGACCGGCTGGCGCGGATTGCCGGCGACCATGACGTCCTCAGGATGAAGGGCTTCATCTCGGTCAAGTCGCGGCCGATGCGGCTGCTGGTGCAGGGGGTCGGGCGGCGGTTTCGCCACCAGTTCGATCGCGCCTGGGCGCCGGATGAGGCGCGCGCGAGCCGGCTGGTCGTCATCGGCCAGAAGGGCATCGATCGGGCGGCGATCGCCGCAGCGCTGACGGCCTGACGGCGGCCGGCGCTTCAAGTCAGGGGGCAGGGCAGGTGCATCTTCTCGTCGCCGATCACCGATCGCTCGATGACGCCGAGGCCGCAGAGGACCTCGGCCAGAGCGCGGCCGACGTCGTGTTCCTGTCGTTCTCCGATTCCGACCTCGCGGCCTTCGCCCATGCGTATCGGGGGCTCGGCGAGGCGGCCCCGAGTCTCAGGCTCGCCAACCTCAACCGGCTGAAGCATCCCTATTCTGTCGATCTCTACCTCGACCGCGTTGCCCGGCATGCCAGGATCGTCGTGGTGCGCCTCCTCGGCGGGCTCGACTATTGGCGTTACGGCGCCGATGAACTGGCGGCAATCGGCCGCGCTTCCGGTCCGCATCCGCGCGTCGCCCTGATTGCCGGCGACACCCGCGCCGACGAGCGGCTCGATCAGGCCTCGACGCTCGATGGTGACGACCTGTCCCGCCTGTGGCGCTGGTTCCAGGAGGGCGGCCGGGCCAACATGGATTCGGCGGCTGCCTTCGTGGCGACGCTGGCCGGGCGGACGCTCAGCTGGAGCGAGCCGCAGCCGATCGGCGTGACCGGCCGGCTTGAGCCGGCCTGTCGGGGCGAGGCGAAGGGCTTGCAGGCGGGCGGCGGGCGGCCGTTGGCGCTCGTCCTCCTCTATCGCTCGATCGTTGCCGCCGACGACACGGCGCCCTTCCCGGTGCTCGCCGATGCGCTGTGGACCCGTGGGCTGGCGGTGGAGACGCGCTATGTCACCAGCCTCAAGGAGCCGGGCGTTGTCGCCGACTTGAGCCGGTTTCTTCGCCACGCGCGCCCCGACGTGATTATCAATACCACCGCCTTCTCCGCCCGGCTCGACGACGGCGGCAGCGTCCTCGACCAAGCCGATGTCCCCGTCATCCAGGCGATGCTGTCGACATCGGCGCGGCCGGCGTGGGAGGCGAGCAATCGCGGCGCCTCGGCTGCAGACCTTGCCATGAATGTTGTTCTCCCCGAGATCGACGGGCGGATCATTTCCACCGCCATCTCGTTCAAGGCGCGGGCAACGCCCGATCCCGACTTCGAATTCTCAGCCGAGATCCACGCGCCAGACTCAGCACAGATCGCCCATGTCGCCGATCTCGCTAGCGCCTGGGTGCGGCTCGGGGTGACGCCCAGGGCGGACCGCCGGCTTGCCGCCATCCTCTCCAACTATCCGGCCAAGGCCGGCCGCACCGGCTATGCCGTCGGGCTCGATACGGCGGCAAGCGTCAGCGCCATCGCCGAGGTGTTGGCGGACGCCGGCTATTCGATACAGGCGCTGCCCGAGGACGTCATCGCCGTTCTCGAAGGACGCAGCGACACGCCCACGCTCGAGACGGCGCGGCTGCCGCTGGACCGATACTGCGCCTACTTCGGAGTGCTGCCGCAAGCCTTCCGCGACGCGGTCGTCGCCGCGCACGGCGTGCCCGAGGTGGACACCGCGCTCGAGTGTGAGGCCTTCACCTTTCCGATCATTCGCGCCGGCCATCTGATTGTCGCCTTGCAACCCGACCGCGGCGAGCCTGAGGCGCGCAAGGCCGACAGCCACGACACGGAAAAGCCGCCGCGCCACGCCTTCATCGCCTTCTATCTCTGGCTCAGGCATGTGGAAGCGATCGACGCGCTGATCCATGTC
>JARLIT010000044.1 GCA_031291575.1 Ancalomicrobiaceae bacterium | reverse complement strand
GCCGGAACGGCGATCTATGGCGATGGGACGGGCTGTCTGCCAAAGCGGATGCGCCGACGGCCGCCGCCCGCCGGCTTGGTGCCCGCAATCGTCTCGTCGAGATCGCTTCCGATGGCACAGTCGCGCGCGATCGGCTCTCCGTCCGCCGGAGCGAAACGGATGCCGCCATGCGCGCGGCCGATCTCGCCGCCGGCCAGGAACGCTCAGCCCGCGAGGCGTTGAAGCAGGCGGTTAGGACACAAGCCGAGGCGCGCGAGGCGCTCGCTCGCATCGAGCGCGACCTTGCCCAGCTTACCAACCGGCTCGCTGCCGTCACCGAGGCGGAGAAGCGCACCGCCGCCGATGCGGCCGAGGCAGTCCGGCGGCAGCACGCCGCACTCGCCGAGTTGAGCGGATTGCCGGCATCGAGCGGCCTGCAGGAGCGCTTGGGCGCTGCCCGCACCGAAGCCCAGTTGAAGCGTGCGAGCCTCGCCGAGGCGAAAGCCGCCTGCCAAGGGGCGATGCGCGAGGCGGAGATGCGCAACCGCCGGCGCGAGGCGATCGAGCGCGAAAGGGCCGGCTGGCGCATGCGGGCGGCCAATTCCGCCAGCCAGATTGCCATTCTCGACAACCGCCGTGACGAGGCCGAGGCCGACCGGGAAGCGCTTCTGGAGCGTCCCGAGGCGATCGAGGCGGAGCGCCGCCGGCTGTTCGGGCTCGTCGAGGCGGCGGAGCAGGCCCGCTCGGCCGCAGCCGACACGCTCGCCCGCGCTGAGCGCGGCCAGGCCGAGATTGACCTCGCCTCCCGGGCCGCACTCGAACAACTGTCATTCGCTCGCGAGGCCAAGGCCCGCGCCGAGGAGCGCCACGCCAGCGCGCGTGAACGGCGTGACGAGATCGAAGCGCAGATCGCGGAGAACTTTTCCGTGCCCCCAGCCGGGCTTCTGGCGCTCGCCGGTCTGAAGGAAGCGCCAGGCGCCGACGAGATCGATGCACTCGAGAAGAAGCTCGAACGACTGCGGCTGGAGCGCGAGCGGCTCGGATCGGTCAACCTCAGGGCCGATGACGAATTGAAGGAACTCACCGATAAGCGCGATGCCCTCGTCAAGGAGCGCGACGACCTGATCGAGGCCATCCGCCGGCTGCGCCAGGGCATCGGCAACCTGAACCGCGAGGCGCGCGAGCGGCTGATGGGGGCCTTCGAGACGGTTGACCGGCATTTCCGCGCGCTGTTCACGCTGTTGTTCGGCGGCGGCTCGGCGGAACTGCAGCTGATCGAATCCGACGACCCGCTCGAGGCCGGGCTGGAGATCTTCGCCCGGCCGCCGGGTAAGAAGCCGTCGACGATGACGCTCCTGTCGGGCGGCGAACAGGCCTTGACCGCGCTTGCCCTGATCTTCGCCGTGTTCCTCACCAATCCGGCACCAATCTGCGTGCTCGACGAAGTCGACGCCCCGCTCGACGACGCCAACGTTGAGCGCTACTGCGACCTGCTTGCCGACATGGCGGGACGTACCGAAACGCGCTTCGTCGTCATCACCCACAATCCCATTACCATGGCGCGCATGGACCGGCTCTATGGAGTGACCATGTCCGAGCGCGGCGTGTCGCAACTGGTCTCGGTCGACCTCGCCGTGGCCGAACGCATCCTCGGCGAACTCGCTTGATAGCGGCCGGCGCGCTGCCGGTCCGCGTCATCCGCCGGCCCACGGCGGGTTCCGGCTCGCCGGGCGGCAAAGAAATGCGGCATTTTCCGGACGACGTTTTGTAACACTCTGACCGAATTAGACTTTTGGCGGCTGTTGGGAGCCATCCGTATTCTTGACAGTGGGATGTCACGCAACTATGGTGCGCCCGGTTTCGGGGGGTGGTTCCGCCCGCGTCCAGGCTTGCATCCTCGGTTCGCCATGACGGGTTCCGTCCAACGATCCGGGGCGCGCAGTGTCGCCAAGGGAAGCGTCCCAAGGTCCGACGCATGAGGCTTTTCAAGTCATGACGCGGCAGGATGACCCCGAATCCAAGTCCGAGCTCGCAGCTCGCCGGGAAAGGCTGGCCGAACGTCTTGCGACCAAAGTCGCTCAAGACAAACCGGCTGGAAACAAGGCGAATGCAGGCTGGGGAGAGGCGACGAAGATCGCTTCCGAGTTTGTCGCCGGCGTCGTCGTCGGTGCCGCGCTCGGCTGGTTCTTCGACAGGTGGCTCGGCACCAGCCCGTTCGGGCTGATCGTGTTCCTGCTCCTGGGGTTTGCCGCCGGCGTGCTCAACGTGTTGAGGACGCAAGGCGTGGTGGCCCAGGCAGGGGCGCAGTTGCGTGGCGAGGGCGGTCAACCCAAACCGGACAATGGCGCCGGGGACGGGCCCGATGCCGGCACCTGAGGCGCCGGTGGGCAGATTGGAGGCGTCGGGGAGCGATGCGCAGCGCGCCTGCCCCCCGAATCGTCGTAAGGACTAATGCCTTCGGCCTCAAGGTCGGGGCAACTCTCGGGGAGCCGGCCGGTGGAACACGATACCGTTGATCCGATCCATCAGTTTCAGATTCATGAACTGATCCCGCTGCACTTCGGCTCCTACAATTTCTCCTTCACCAACTCCGCCCTGTTCATGTTCATCGTGGTGGGGCTGGCGCTGTGGTTCCTGACGTCGTCGACGGCCAGCCGGGCAATGGTCCCGGGCCGGGCGCAGTCGGTCAGCGAGATCGCCTACGAGTTCGTCGCCGGAACCTTGCGCGACGCCGCCGGCCATCACGGCATGCAGTTCTTCCCCCTGGTGTTCACGCTGTTCACCTTCGTGCTGACGGCGAACCTGCTCGGCATGTTCCCGTATTTCTTCACCGTCACCAGCCACATCATCGTGACCTTCGCGCTCGCCATGCTGGTGATCCTGACGGTCGTCATCGTCGGCATCGCCAATCACGGCTTCAAGTTCTTCAAGCTGTTCGTGCCGGCCGGGGTACCGATCTACCTGATCCCGCTTGTCACCGCGATCGAGATCATCTCGTTTCTGTCGCGTCCGATCAGCCTCTCCGTCCGTCTTTTCGCCAACATGCTGGCCGGCCACATCACCCTCAAGGTGTTCGCCGGCTTCATCTTCACCATGTCGGCGCTGGGCAGTCTCGGCATTGTCGGGTCGATCCTGCCGCTGTTGATGGCGGTGGCGCTGACGGCGCTCGAATTCCTCGTCGCCTTCCTGCAGGCCTACGTCTTCACCGTGCTGACCTGCATGTATCTCAACGACGCACTGCACCCGGGCCACTGAGCCGGATCTGCGGCTCGTCGCTGAACGAACCACCTCTACCGATCGATCACAGATCAGTTTTCTCGAAGAAGGAAAGAAGTCATGGATCATACGTCTGCTGCTTACATCGGCGCCGGTATCGCCTGCCTCGGCATGGGCGGCGCGGGCATCGGTCTCGGCAACATCTTCGGCAGCTACCTGTCGGGCGCCCTGCGCAACCCGGCCGCCGCGGACGGACAGTTTGGCCGCCTGATCTTCGGCTTCGCCGTGACCGAAGCGCTCGGCATCTTCTCGCTGCTCGTGGCGCTGCTGCTCCTCTTCAAGTGATCGATGCCTGAACGGGGCAATCCGGGCGACAATGCGTCCGGATACCCCGAGCGGCTTACATCCGATCGGTCGCGACGGACGCCTGTTCCTTCTTCCCCGCGCTGCGGCGGTATCCGCCACAGCGCGGGCAAGGCGCAGAGCCAGGGCAGTCGGGCTAAGGCCGGTTACTCGACCGGTTCCGCGGCTCACCCCGTCGCCATCACCGCCGTCGGTCCGTTGACCGACGGATGACCCTTTCTCCGGCGGCGCGGATCTTGCCGATCCGATCCTGCCAAGCGGACAGATCGATCCCGGTCGTTCGAAGGATTGAACGTCATGGCAGACACGACACAGGTTCCGGCCGGCGAGACTGCGACGCCCCAGCACGGCACGGAGGTCGGGCAAAACGCGCCCGCGCACGCAGGCAGCTTCCCGCCGTTCGATTCCTCCACCTTCGCGTCGCAACTTCTGTGGCTGGCGATCGCCTTCGGTCTCCTGTTCATCCTGATGTCGCGGGTCGCCATTCCGCGCATTTCCGGTATCATCGAGGCCCGCAAGGACAAGATCGCCAAGGATGTCGCCGAGGCCAGCCGGCTGAAGGCGGAAACCGACGCGGCGATCCTGGCCTACGAGGAGGCGCTCGCCGCGGCGCGCAAGAAGGCCGCCGTCATCGCCGCCGAAGCGCACAAGGCCCTGTCGGCCGAGATCGACGCCAAGCGCCATGCCGCCGAAGCCGTTCTCGCCGAAAAGCTCGTTGTCGCCGAGGCGCAGATCGGCGAGATCAAGGCGCGCGCACTTCTGGAAGTCGACAGCATCGCCCGCGACACGGCCGAGGCGGTACTCGGCATTCTGACGCCGGTCCCGGTCTCGCATGACGAGATCGCCGACGCAGTCGACGCTGAGACCAAACGGTGAGGGCCGAACGATGACTGCTACTGATTTCGCCACATTCTATGCGCTCGTCGCTCTCGTGCTGTTCTTCGGCGTGATCGTCTATTTCGGCGTGCCGAAGATGATCACCAAGACGCTGGATGCACGCGGCAAGCGCATCGAGGACGAGTTGGCCGATGCCGTCAGGCTGCGGCAGGAAGCGCAGGCGCTCTTGGCCGAATATGCCCAGAAGGGCGCCGAAGCCGAGCGCGAGGCCGCCACCATCATCGCTGCCGCCCGCCTCGAAGCCGAGCGGCTGACCGCCGAGACGGCCAAGTCGCTGGAAGAGTTGATCGCCCGCCGCACCAGGTCGGCCGAGGCAAAGATCGCCCAGGCCGAGACCCAGGCGATCACCGAAGTACGCTCGCGTGCCATCGAGATCGCCATTTCGGCGTCAGAGGCGATCCTGAAGCAGAAGGTCACCGGCGACGCCGCTGCGGACCTCATCAGCCGCTCGATCGCCGACGTCCGCGCCAAGCTGAACTGAGTTTCGATCGGGCAGCGCCGACCGCGCCCGGCTTGACGAGATCAAACCAACCCGCCGGATGGGGACGCCCGACCGGCGGGTTTTCATTTGTCCGGCGCCATGTGGATTATCGGTCCGAAGGCGCGCTGCGCTCGATCGCTGCCGCAATCGGCTTGAAACTCTTGCGATGGCAGGCGAGCGGCCCCATCCGATCGAGTGCCGCCTTGTGGGCGGCGGCGCCGTAGCCCTTGTGGCGTTCGAAACCGTAGCCGGGATAGCATTCGCCGAGCCGGACCATCAACCGGTCGCGGGCGACCTTGGCGACAACCGAAGCGGCGGCAATCGACAGCGCACGCCCGTCGCCCTGTTTCACGGCCTCGCCCGGACAGGCGAGGCCCTCAGGCACGTCGACGCCATCGACGAGGACGAAGCCGGGCGTCACGGGCAAGCCCGCCACCGCCTCTCGCATCGCCCATAGCGTCGCAGCGCGGATATCGCTGCGGTCGATCCGGTCAACCGAGGCGAACACCAGCGCCACGTGATGGCGGGCGCAGATCGCCTCATACAGCCGTTCGCGCGTCGCCGCCGACAGCTTCTTCGAATCATCGAGCCCCGTCAGATCCGCCGGAACCTCGCCGCCCGCCAGATCGAGCACCACGGCGGCGACGGCCACCGGCCCGGCCCACGGACCCCGCCCGGCCTCGTCGACACCGCAGACGCGCCCGAAGCGAGCGTAGCGCCGCTCGAACGTCAGGTCGGGACCGCGCTGCCGGGCCGAATCGAAAAGCCTGCCTTGCTGTGCCATGACGCCATCAGGCCCCCAACCCGCCGCCGGTTCAATCCGGCAGATGCGCCTGTCCGACTGCATCGAGCGGGAAGAACGGATTGTGTGCGATTTCCCACAGGTGACCGTCCGGATCGGCGAAATAGCCGGAATAGCCGCCCCAGAACACCGACTGCCCGGGCTTCAGGAGCGTCGCGCCGGCCGCGACGGCTTCCGCCAGCACCCGGTCGACGGCCTCCGGGCTGTCGACATTTTGGGCAAGTGCGATGCCGCCGGGCTTCGGCGCCAGATCCGCCGGCAGACACGCATCGGCGATCAGATCGTGCCCACCGAACAGCGACAGGATCAGCGGGCCCAGTTGGAAGAAGGCGACGCTGTCGTTGCCGGCCGCCGAGCGGGTGAACCCGAGCCGCAGGTAGAATTCAGCGGAGCGGCCGACGTCGGCGACTCCAAGCGTGACGAGCGTGATGCGGGCATCCATCATGGGTCTCCTCAGAACAGACTCAATTGCAGCGGCCCCTGCCGCGGCGGTACGAACAGGCTCGTCTCCAAGTGCGTCCGCCGGTTCAGACCCAGGCGGCGGGTGGCCAGCGCGACCCTCTGCTTCAGCTGTTCAGCATAGGGTCCGACGCCCTTCATCCTGACGCCCCACTCCGAATCGTAGTCCTTGCCGTCGCGCATCGAGCGCAACACCGACATGACATGGCGATAGCGGTCGGGGAAATGCTCCGTCAGCCATTCCTTGAACAGTTCGGAGACCTCGAGCGGCAACCTGAGCAGGATGTAGTTGGCCGAAGTCGCGCCGGCTTCCGCCGCAGCCTCGAAGATCTTCTCGATTTCGGCGTCGTTGATGGCCGGAATGACCGGGGCGAGCATGACCGCGACCGGGACGCCAGCCGCGGCGAGCAGCTTCACCGCTTCCAGCCGCTTTGCCGGCGTCGAGGCGCGCGGCTCCATGGCACGGGCGACCTTTGCGTCGAGACTGGTGATCGATATCGCCACCTTGGTGAGGCCGCGGGCAGCCATCCGGGCAAGGATGTCGATATCCCGGACGATGAGCGCCGATTTGGTGGTGATCGTCACCGGGTGCGAAGCGCGGTCGAGCACTTCCAGGATCTCGCGCATCAGCTTGAAGCGCCGCTCGATCGGCTGGTAGGGATCGGTGTTGGTGCCGATGGCGATCGGCTTCACCTCGTAGCCGGCCTCGCTCAGCTCCCGTTCCAGCAGAACCGCCGCATTCGGCTTGACGAATAGTTTCGTCTCGAAGTCGAGCCCGGGCGACAGACCCATGTAGGCATGGGTCGGCCGGGCAAAACAATAGGCGCAGCCATGCTCGCAACCGCGATAGGGGTTGATCGACCGGTCGAACGGAATATCCGGCGAGGCATTGTGGGTGATGATCTTCCGCGGCTTTTCGACCTGCACCTCGGTCTTCAACGGCGGCAGCTCCTCGCCGCTGTCCCACCCGTCGTCGACCGGCACGCGCGCCTCGCGCTCGAACCGGCCGGAGGCATTGGAAGCGGCACCGCGGCCGCGTCGGCGTTGTGGCGCGATACCGATTGTGTCGGTCACGTCCTGTGCGCCGGTGCCGCTGTCAGCGCCGGCAGGCGTCTTCGAGCGCTGACGGGCCGGGACGGCCTTTGGCGCCGCTGATTTGGTCGTTCGGGGGCTTCGCATGCGGCGAGATTGGCAAATCTATCCGAACAAAGCAAGAACATTCGCACGTCCTGCCCCTTCGGCCAGGGCACCCGACTCGCGCTCCCGCGCAGATTGATGTTACATGTCCAGCATGTTGTCCGTCATCATCCCAAGCTGCAATTCCGAAGAAGGTCTGGCGCGGACGCTCGCCTCGCTCGTGTCCGCAGCGGCCGAGGGAATCGTGCGCGAGGTGGCCGTCGCCGACGCCGGCTCGACCGACGGCACCGCAGCGGTGGCCGAGGCCGCCGGCTGCCTGTTCCTCTCTGGTGGCGGCTCATGGGGCGACCGCGTGGCGGAAGCGATCGATGCCATGCGCCGGGTGCCGTGGCTGATGGTTCTGCCGCCGCACGTGCTGTTGCAGGCGGATTGGTTCCGCGAACTCTCGGCCTTCATCGAGCGGATCGAGCGCAACGGCCGGTCCGATTCGCACGCCGCATCGTTCCGCCTCGAATACGACGACTACGGATTTCGCGCGCGCTTCGCCGAGCGGGCGATCGCTCTGTGCAGCGGCATCTTCGGCCTGCCGGCGCCGGAACAGGGGCTCGTCCTCTCGCGGCGCCTCATCGACCGGATCCGGCGCGAACAGCCGGTCAGCAATCATGCCGACCTCGTTGCCCGCATCGGCCGGCGGCGGATCCATACGCTGCGCTCGACCGCCATCGTCATCGCAGACGGCGACGACCGCTGCCGCGTTCCGACGGCGCCGGCCTTGGCCGGCCACGCCCTCGCCGCCATCGGCCTTCCGGCCCGCTCGCTTGGCGCGCGACAGAGCTGAGCCGCGCGCCGCGTCCGTTCAGCGCCTGCGCAGGTGCTCGTCCAGCCGCGGCATGATCTCAACGAAATTGCAGGGCTGCCGACGATAGTCGAGCTGTTCGAGGAGGATGCCGTCCCAGGCGTCGCGGCAGGCGCCGGGCGAGCCGGGCAGACAGAACACGAAGGTCTGGCCGGCCAATCCCGCCGTGGCGCGCGACTGGATGGTCGAGGTGCCGATCTTCGGGAAGGAAATGGCGTGGAAGATGGCGGAAAACCCGTCCATCTGCTTTTCGAACAGGGGTTCCAGCGCCTCTGGCGTCACGTCGCGGCCGGTGAAGCCGGTACCGCCGGTGGTGATCACCACATCGATCTTGGGATCGGCGATCCACGGCCTGACCGTGGCGCGAATCATCTCGACGTCGTCTTTCGAGATGGCACGGGCCTCCAACCGGTGACCGGACGCGAGGACGCGCTCGGCGAGCGTGTCGCCGGACTTGTCGTTCTCCGGCGTGCGCGTGTCCGAGACGGTCAGCACAGCAATGCCGACGGGAATGAATTGCTTGGTTTCGTCGATGCGCGACATGGGGTCCGGGTCCGATGGTTGGCGCTTGCGGCGGCGCCCGTCCAGTACGGGGGCGCGCCGGGGCTGGCGCAGCTATCTATGAAGCGTTTCGGACCGGCCCGGCAAGTCCCCCGGCCCCCTCTCCCCCAATTGCCTCTCGCCTCTCGCGGCGGGCAACGGCGCGACCGACGGGAATCCCGTTCAACGGATCGGGATCACACCACACCTTCGACGACGACAAGCTTCATCGCTGCCTTGTCCGCACTCTCGGCCTTGCCTGAACACGCCGTGCCTTCATGGGCGGTAGCGGCCAGAATGGACGCCAGCACGCCGGGAAAGCGGGTCTCGAGGTCCTCGGTCCTGAGGCAGTTCAACAGTTCGACGCCTGAGCGCTCGCTTCTGACGATGCCGGCATCGCGCAAAATGCGGAAGTGGTGCGACAGCGTCGATTTCGACAGGCAGCCGGTCGATTCCGCCGAGGCGATGCAGTTCATCCGCCCATCGATGCCCGAGAGCCGGCGGACGATCTCCAGGCGCACCGGATCGGCGAGCGCGTGCAGCACGCCGACGAGCGTCAACTCATCGCGCGCCGGATGGGCGATGGCTCGCTGCTTCAAAGTGAATTCGTCTTCCGTCATTGCCGACCCTCCGGGCGGGAGCGATTTCGCCGCTCCGAGCTCGAGTGGAATAGATTGCCCATAATGTGGGAAAACCCGGCACGGATTCAATCCGAGACGGACACAGTCATAGCGGGAGCGACGGATAGCCGCGATTCGCCGATGCTTCGGCATGCTGCAACTCCGCCGGATCGTTGCAGCATTGCGGCGGCGCATGCCAGATGGATCCCACGGCGCCCGCCGATCACATGTTCGGGTAGTTCGGACCTCCCGCACCTTCGGGGACTGTCCAGGTGATGTTACTCCCCGGGTCCTTGATGTCGCAGGTCTTGCAGTGGACGCAGTTCTGCGCGTTGATGACGAACGAAGGTTCGCCGTCCTTCTCCACCCACTCGTAGACGCCGGCCGGGCAATAGCGGGTCGACGGCCCGCCGAAGATGTCGAGGTCGACCGTGCGCTCAGCCGCCGCGTCGGTCAGCTTCAGGTGGATCGGCTGATCCTCCTCGTGGTTGGTGTTGGACAGGTACACCGAGGAGAGCCGGTCGAAGGTGACTTTGCCGTCGGGCTTCGGGTAGGCGATCTTCTTCGATTTCGCCGCCGGCTCGAGACAGGCGCTGTCCGGCTTGCCGTGCTTCAGGGTGCCGAACAGCGATGCACCGAACAGCGTCATCGTCCACATGTCCAGCCCGCCGAGGCAGATGCCGAAGAAGGTGCCGAAGCGCGACCACAACGGCTTGACGTTGCGGACCTTGTTCAAATCCTTGCCGATGTCGCCGGCCCGCCACGACGTGTCGATCTCGACGACCTCGTCGTTCGCCCGGCCGGCAGCGATCGCTTCCGCCACCTTCTCGGCTGCCAGCACGCCCGAGAGAATGGCGTTGTGGCTGCCTTTGATGCGCGGCACGTTCATGAAGCCGGCAGCACAGCCGACCAGAGCCCCGCCGGGGAAGGAGAGCTTCGGCACCGACTGCCAGCCGCCTTCGGTCAACGCCCGGGCGCCGTAGGCAATGCGCTTGGCGCCTTCGAACGTCGGGCGGATGGCCGGGTGGGTCTTGAAGCGCTGGAACTCGTCGAAAGGCGACAGCCAGGGATTCTTGTAGTTCAGGTGCACGACGAAGCCGACCGCCACCTGATTATCTTCAAGATGGTAGAGGAAGGATCCGCCGCCGGTCCCCCCGTCCAGCGGCCAGCCGAAGGAGTGCTGCACGCGGCCGAGCTTGTGCTTCTCCGGATCAACGACCCACAGCTCTTTCAGGCCGATGCCGAATTTCGCCGGCTCGCGGCCCTCGTCGAGATGAAACCGGGCGATCAGCTGTTTGGCGAGCGAGCCGCGCGCGCCTTCCGCGACGAGCACGTATTTGCCGAGAAGCGCCATGCCGCGGGTGAACGTATCCTTGGGCTTCCCGTCGCGGCCGACCCCCATATCGCCGGTCGCGACGCCGATGACGGCGCCGGCCGCATCGCAGAGGACTTCGGCGGCGGCGAAGCCCGGATAGATCTCGACGCCCAGATCCTCGGCCCGCTTCGCCAGCCAGCGGCAGACATTGCCCAAGCTGACGATATAGGCGCCGTGGTTGGACATCAGCGGCGGCAGCAGGATGTTGGGCAGGCGGATCGAGCCGGCGGGACCGAGATAGAGAAAACGATCCTCCTTGACCGGCGTCTTGATCGGCGCGTCCTTGTCCTCGCGCCAGCCGGGGATCAGCCGGTCGATGCCGATGGGATCGATCACGGCGCCCGACAGGATGTGCGCGCCGACCTCGGAGCCCTTCTCAAGCACCACGACCGAAAGGTCCGGATTGACCTGCTTCAGCCGGATCGCGGCGGCGAGCCCGGCCGGGCCGGCCCCGACGACAACGACGTCGAACTCCATGCTCTCGCGCTCGGGCAGCTCCTGGGTGAGATCTTCAGCCATCGTTCCACTCCCGACCGGCGGCAGCGGCCACCGCCTTCGTCTCGCAATCCAATGAGGCCGGTCCGCACGGGCTCCGGCGACCGTCCGGATGCGCGCCCCGCAATTTCGGTCGATCTCGCCCAATACCGGCACTATGCTAGGAAGTCCATAAACGAGTTGTGCGGTGCGGCCAAGGTGGCGATTGGGATCATGTCGGGAGCGGAGAACGGGCGGGCGACAGAGATCCAGGCGGCGATGGCGCTCCTCGAGTTCTATCGAGAGGTGGGCGTCGATATGGCGCTCGGCGAAACCCCGGTCGACCGGTTCCTGGAAAGCCGGCTCGAACTCGAAGCCCGCCAGGCGCGTGCCGCGATCGCCGCACCGGCGACGGGCCGAGCCCCGACCGGAGTGCGCCTGCCGGCCGAACGGGCGCGTCCCGAGCCGCAAGCGCAGCCGCAGGCACGGGTAGCGGCCGCTGCGGCCGTGCCGAGCGGCGACGAGGTGGCGGCGGCGCGACAGGCGGCGGCCTCAGCAGCCAGCCTCGACGAGCTGCGCGACATCCTCAGCTGGTTCAACGGCTGCAACCTCAAACAGACGGCCAAGACGCTGGTCTTCGCCGATGGTAACCCTGAGGCCCGCGTCATGTTCGTCGGCGAGGCGCCGGGGCGGGAAGAGGACGAGGCCGGACTGCCGTTCGTCGGCCGCTCCGGCCAGCTCCTGGACCGCATGCTGGCGGCGATCGGGCTCGACCGGACGCAGGTCTATATCGCCAATGTCGTGCCGTGGCGGCCGCCGGGCAACCGCACGCCGACGCCGCAGGAAACCGAGATCTGCAAGCCGTTCATTGCCCGGCAGATCGCGCTCGCCGATCCGCAGGTCCTCGTCTTCCTCGGCGGCGCCTCGGCGGCGGCGCTGGCCGGCACCAAGGACGGCATCCTGAAGCTCAGGGGCCGCTGGCTCGACTACAACACGGGCGCGCGCAGCATCAAGGCACTCGCCACCCTGCATCCGGCCTATCTGTTGCGCCAGCCTATCCAGAAGCGTTTGGCTTGGCGCGATTTTCTCAGCCTGAAGCGCCACCTTGAGGCGGAATCCGGCTAATTACGTCAATTTGAACGATGCCGGACATATTCGCTTCATAGAATAATGGCAACGTTGGATTGATCCGCGGGACAGCGTGCGTCCCTGCCGCTGCGGTGGATCGGGACCATTTGGCCCCTATACGGCTCGGTCGGACCCGAGTTTCGTGTACGCCGGAGCAAGCCCATGTCGATCACCTCAGTCGGAGCCTCATTCGGTTACATCAATCCCAATTCTGTGGCGGGTCCCAGCTCCGCCGCGGTGAAAATCAGCGACGCCAGCGAGCAGCCCTCGCCGTCCAGCCCGCCGCAGAAGTCCGATGCCGATACCGCCACCAAGCCGGCGACGGGGACAACGGCGCCGCAATTCTCGACCGATACCCAGGCTGCGCTCCTGAAGACGCAGGAGCAGGCCCCGTCCTGGGGTAACTACAAGGTCCCGTTCGCCGCCGAGACCTGAGCCATCTCCCCCGCGCCAACTGAGCCGGAGGCCATTGGCGGGCGCATTGCGTGCGCTTATGGTCGCATCCGCAACAGCGGAGCGGGGGACCTCGATGAGCGCGTTGGACTGGCTACGGCAGCAAGCCAAAACCCTCCTTCCCGAAGGCTGGATCCCCGAAAGGATCGTCATTCCGGCCGTGCGGCTCGCCGGTCCGATCGGCATGGTGACGCCGTTTTCCACGTCGATGTCGCTCGCCACCGTCGCCATGCCGCTGGAGCGGGCGTTCCGGATGAAGCAGGCGCCCGCCGTCGCCCTCATCGTCAATTCGCCCGGCGGGTCGCCGGTGCAGTCGCGGCTGATCCATGAGCGCATCCGGTTTCTGGCCGAGGAGCACGACAAGAAGGTGCTGGTCTTCGTCGAGGACGCGGCAGCCTCCGGCGGCTACATGATCGCCTGCGCCGGCGACGAGATCATCGCCGATCCGTCCTCGATCGTCGGTTCCATCGGCGTTCTGTCTGCCGGCTTCGGCTTCGTCGATCTCCTCCAGAAGCTCGGCATCGAGCGCCGCGTCTATACCGCCGGGGAGAAGAAGGTCACGCTCGACCCGTTCCGCCCGGAGGTGGCCGAGGACATCGAGCATCTGAAGGCTCTGCAGCTCGACATCCACGAGACCTTCATCGACCTCGTGCGCGAACGCCGCGGGCTGCGGCTGAAGCCCGGCGAGGATCTGTTCGACGGCCGCTTCTGGACTGGCCGGCGCGGCCTTGACCTCGGCCTTGTTGACGAACTCGGCGACCTCCGCTCGGTCGTCAAGGCGCGCTACGGCGACAAGGCGAAGGTGAAGCTCATTTCTCCGCCGCGAAGCCTGCTGCCCGGCCGGGGCGCACCGGCGGACGTTTATCTGCCTGGGGCCGGCACATCGCTGGCCGACGGGCTCATGGCCTCGGTCGAGGCGCGCAGCCTTTGGGCGCGGCTCGGACTGTAGCCCGTGCATGTTCCGGCCGTGCTGTGGCCATTGAATCGGCGCCATTCCATCCTATCTCCCAGTGAGTGGCCCGGGTGTGCGCGTTTCTGCATGGTTGCCGTGGCTGCGGCAGGTATGATCTGATCATGCCATAAAGGTTCGGTCCGGAGGCCCTATGCCCCAAGTTGTTGTCTATGCCCTTGTCGGCGCGGCCCTGGTGATGGGCTACAAGCTGTTGAAGCGCGCGCAGGAACGCAGCGAATCGCTCAGCCGGGTTCCCGTTCCCATCGACACCGTCCGGCTCGAGCGCGGCTCCGACGGCGTCTTCCGTCCGGTCGTTCGCCGCTGACATCCGCCGCGGGCGTCTGGTCCGCGGTCGCCCCGGCCGAGCGCCGGGGCATTCGAACGGCCCCTGACGGCGAACGCGGGTTCGCCTCGGCTGAGGAGAAGCGCAACGGCGACGCCAAACCGTCGCATTGGGGTTTGCGCACCAGGCCGGAGACAGGCACTCTTCCCCATGACGGCTACCCGCGGGACCAGCGGCACCGTCGGATGCGACAACCGCACTCCCGGGGGATCAGATGACGGCGGCACTTCTCGATCACGTGCGGGCGACGCTTGAGGCAATCGAAGCAGACGGGCTTTTGAAGCGCGAGCGCGAGATCGCCTCACCGCAACGGGCTCGCATCACGGTGCGCACTGCCGCCGGCGACAAGCCCTACATCAACCTCTGCGCCAACAATTACCTCGGCCT
>JARLIT010000043.1 GCA_031291575.1 Ancalomicrobiaceae bacterium | reverse complement strand
ATCTATATTCTGTCGGGTGATAGCGCCATGAACTACGGCGAAAACCTCGAACTCACCATGGAAGCGCGCGCCGGCGACTATGTCTATATTCCGGCGAACATGCCGCACCGGCCGTACAATCTTTCCGATACGGTGCCGTGTCTGGCGATCATCGCCCGCACCGATCCGAACGAGCAGGAGAGCGTGCGGCTGTTGCCGCATCTCGACGCCGTGCCGAAGTAGGGCTTCCTACTCGTGCGCGCGTGTCGCCGCGTCGCGCAAGGAGACGAGGAATGCCCGGATCCGCAGCGCCGGGCCGGAACGCTCGAAGGCGTCGAGCGTCTGGCCCGACCAGTCGCGATCGAGGTCGAGTTCGGCAGTGAGCGCGGCGGCTTGGTTCCGCTGTTCGGTCGATAGCGGCAGCTTTCCGGCTGTCACCAGGAATTCGGCCAGTTCGTGCACTTGCTTGAGCGCTCGGAAGGCGGAGAACATCGCCGTTGCCGTCGGGGCATCGTCGCGCCAGGAGCGGCCGGCAAACTCGGGGAGGGCAATGATCCTCGGTCCGGCGCCAAGGCAGTCGTAGAGTTCGCAGCCGCGAAAGCCGCTCGGCCCCAGTCGCGCGTGGATGGTGCACCGATAGCTGTTGCCGAGATGGGGGCAGGCTTCGCCCGATGGCTTGTCCAGCCCGAACATCTCGGACGTGTCGAAGGCCGGATAGACGCAGCACAGACCCTGGCAGCGGCTGCAGTCGGAGGGATGGCGACTATCAGGCATGGCGGACCGGCGCCGGCGGGCGATCGAGGGATCGCGCTTGGCCGGACGAGATGCTGCTGATAGGGCGCTGCCGGACCGGGCGCAAGTGTGGGGCCTCGTCTGCGCTCGAATACCAATGGAGTGCGTCGGGGCGAGGGTGCATCATCCGCTCGTTCTCAAGGGAGGCAGACATGCTCGGCCCGATGACGCTTGCTATTTCCGCCCTCGCTCTGGCTACCGCCGTCGGCGGTGCCAAGGCCGGCGATTTCCACCTGACCAGTTCCGACATCGCCGAAGGCAAGACCCTGCCCGAGGCACAGGTTTTCTACGGCTCCGGCTACCATGGCGGCAACCACTCGCCCGCCCTCGCCTGGTCGGGCGAACCGGCCGGCACCAAGAGTTTCGCCGTCACTGTGTTCGACCCGGACGCTCCGACCGGCCGGGGCTGGTGGCATTGGACGGTGTTCAACATTCCGGCGTCGATCCACGCCCTGCCGGCCGGCGTCACGGCTCGCACGTTGCCGGAAGGCGCGATCGAGGGCATCACGGATTTCAAGAAGCCCGGCTATGGTGGCGCCGCCCCGCCGGCCGGCAAGCCGCACCACTACGTCTTCACCGTCTATGCGCTCGACGTCGACCGGCTCGAGCTCTCGGCCAACGCCGATGGCCGCGCCGTCGCCAAGTCGGCTGCGGCGCATGTTCTGGCCAAGTCGAGCATCACCACGCTGTTCGGCCGCTGAGCCGGGCCAGCTTGACTCTCTGCGACGGCCGCATGCCAATTCGCTCACTTTACCCGCTCGCGCACCACGGCCGACGCCCATGGATCCCACGCCTCTGACCTTGCCGAATGCCGGCGGCCCGACGGCCTCGACGCATGCGCGGGCGCGGCAGTCGAGCGGCGCCCGCTTCCACCGGCTGTATCTGGGGCAGCCGCTGTTCATTGCGGTCCGCCGCGGCCGCAAGACGATTACCATCGGCGAACGCGTGGTTGTCGCTGATGTCGGCGAATGCGTCGTCCTGTCGGGCGGCATCCATGCCGACGTCGCCAATGCGCCGGACAGTCTCGGTACGTACGAGGCCGACGTCATCGCCTTTGCGCCGCATCTGGTTGAAGCCGGCGCCACAGCCGGACCAGCCGCCTTCGGCCGCATGCGCGTCGGCCCGGCGGTCGAGGTGAGCCTGCAGGCGGCGATCGCCGCGCTCGACGCCGGAGACGCGCTGCCGCTCGCCGTCGTCAATCACCGCGTCGCCGAACTTCTCGTTTGGGCGCGGGCGGAAGGCCTCAACCCGATCATGATCGAGGACGACGTCCTGCCCTCGCGCGTCCGCCGCATCGTCGCGACCGACCCGGCGCGCGACTGGCGGGTGGGCGAGATCGCCAGCCGCCTCGCCATGAGCGAATCCAGCCTGCGCCGGCACTTGGCTGCCGAGGGGACATCCGCCGGAAAGATCTTGGCCGATGTCAGGCTGAGCCGCGCTCTCGACCAGTTGCAGACCAGCCGACTGCCGATCACCGAGATCGCGCTGATGGCCGGATATGACTCGCCCTCGCGCTTCGCTGCGCGGTTTCGCGCCCGTTTCGGACTAGCACCGCGCGAAATCCGCGGTACCAGTGGCGAGATTGAGCGTTTCGGCACAGAAGTCGATCGAAACGGCATAGCGGCTCCCGCCGCCGAGTAGCATCTTGCGGCCGTCCAAACCCTGGAGGCCATCATGATCAAGACGGGCAAGATCCTCGCAATCGCAGCCGGCTTCGCCGCTGCGGTCGGCACGGCTGAAGCTGCCGATTTTCACCTGACCAGTTCTGACATCGCCGAAGGCAGGTCGCTCTCCGCGGCGCAGGTGCTCAACGGCTTCGGCTGCACCGGCGACAACCGGTCGCCGCAGCTGTCCTGGTCCGGCGAGCCGGCGGGTACGAAAAGCTTCGTCGTCACGGCCTACGATCCCGATGCGCCGACCGGCTCGGGCTGGTGGCACTGGGTGGCGTTCAATATCCCGGCCTCGGCCCACGATCTGGCCACGGCCGCCTCCGGCAAGACCATGCCGGCCGGCAGTCTCGAGAGCCGCACCGACTTCGGCGGCCCGGGCTTCGGCGGCGCCTGCCCGCCCGCCGGCGACAAGGCGCATCGCTACGTCTTCACCGTCTATGCGCTGAAGGTGGACAAGCTGGAGGCCGACGCGAACGCCTCAGCCGCGTTCATCGGCTTCATGACGCACTTCAATTCGCTCGCCAAGGCGACGCTGACGGCGAGCTACGGTCGCTGAACGTCCGGCACCGGCGCCCACATCGACGGTGCCGGTGTGCCCGCAGCGGACTTGCGCCCGGTGAGCCTTGCGGGCATGAAGACGCTGGCCGTTGCGGCCGGAGTTCATTGCGATGCCGACCTATCTCCTCACTCTGACTGCGCCCGAGCGGGTGGCGACGGCGCTGGCCGATGCACTGGCGGACGGCTCGTTTGCCAGTGCCGATGCCAGCGGCGCCTTCGATCTGGGCGACGGTACGTGGGGGCTCGAGGCCTACTTTGCCGAGGCGCCGGACGTCAAGCGGCTGGCGGACGCGCTGACAACCATCCTCGCGGATGCGGAGGACGTTACCGCGGACGACATCCTCGCCGCGCTCGCCCGTGTCGCGGTGCGCCCGCTTGACGGCGCCGACTGGGCCGATCTCGATCTCGACCAGATCCCGCCGATCGTCGCCGGGCGCTTCCGCGTGTTCGGAGAGCACAATCGTCCGGCTGCGGCGGATCTGCGCCGCCACGATCTCGTCATCGAGGCCTCGACGGCGTTCGGCACCGGCGATCACGCCTCGACGCTTCTGGCCCTGACTGCGCTCGACGCCCATCTGAAGGCACGGGCCCCGGCCCGCATCCTTGATGTCGGTTGCGGCACCGGCATCCTGGCGCTCGCTGCCGCCAAGGTTCTCCCGGCCGCCGCCATCACCGCCTCGGACATAGCTCCGATCGCCGTGCGGATGAGCGAACTGAACCGCCAGGGCAATGCCGTTGGCAGAGGCGTCCGCATCCTGCTGGCCGATGGCCTGTTGGATCCGGCAATCCGTGCCGCCGCCCCCTTCGATCTCGTCCTCGCCAATATCCTGCCCGATCCGTTATCGCGGCTGGCGGGAAGCATCGTCGCGGTCATGGCACCGGGCGCCAGCCTCGTCGTTGCCGGGCTCCGGCAGGGCGAGGAGGCGCGGCTGTCTTCGGTCTATCGCCAGCATGGACTTGTGTTTGACAGGCGTTTCAGAGCAAAGGAATGGTCCGCACTCGCCTTCTCGAAGCCTCGTCAGGCGCGAGTGCCGGCAACCGGGACTTGATCAACCATGCCGACTTGCCAAGTTCGCCTCACCGCCGACCGCGCGACGGCCAAGCGCCTCGCCACCGTGCTGGAGGAAGCCTTCGAATGGGAGGGCTATCCGGTGACCCGCGAAGAGACTCCGCCCTATTCGGGCCATTGGACCGTCGATACCATCGTTTTTGACAGCGACCCGCACGAGGCCGAGGCGGTGGTGCGCGAGGCGCTGGGCGCGGATGCCCCCGAAGAGATCGCCGTGGCGCTTCTCGACGACGCCACCAATTGGGTGGCGCTGTCGGAAGAAATCCGCAAGCCCATCCCCGTCGGCCGCTTCTTCGTGCATGGCAGCCACGATCGCGGCCGGGCACCACAGAATGCCCGTGCCATCGAGATCGATGCCGAACTCGCCTTCGGCACCGGCCATCACGCCACGACGCGTGTCTGCCTGGCCGCCATCGACCGGCTGCTGGCCACCCGCCGCTACGCCCGGCCGCTCGACCTAGGCACCGGTACCGGGCTCCTGGCCATTGCCATTGCCAAATTGCAGGGCATCAAGGTACTGGCAACCGACGTCGATCCGGTCGCCGTGACGATCGCCCGCCGCAATGCGGATTTCAACGGCGTCGGCCGATTCGTCGAGACGCTGGTGGCCAACGGCATGGCCCATCGGCGCATCTCCGAGCGCGAGCCCTACGACCTCGTCGTCGCCAACATTCTCGCCCGCCCGCTGATGAAACTTGCCCGGCCGATTGCGCTGGCGCTGGCGCCGAAGGCGACGGTGATCCTCTCCGGCCTCAGGATTTCCGACGCTCCCCGCGTGCTCTCGGCCTACCGGACGCAGGGGCTGTCTCTGTCGTGGTCGATCACCGAGGACGACTGGATGGCGCTGATCCTGGAGAAGGGGCGGGGGAGGGCGTAAGTCCGTCTGTCTCCCCCATTGCCTCTGAACCCTCGCCCGGCCTAGTCTGACGCCATGTTCCAGACCTTCGACACCCCCGCCGACCCATCGAAGGGAGCGGCCCGTATCGCCCTCCTCAGAGCCGAACTCGTCCGCCTCGGGCTCGCCGGTTTCATCTGCCCGCGTGCCGACGAGTACCAGGGCGAATACGTTCCCGCCTCGGCGGAACGGCTCCTGTGGCTCACCGGCTTTTCCGGCTCGGCCGGGACTGCGGTGGTCCTCGCTGCTGAGGCCGCCATATTCGTCGACGGCCGCTACACGCTGCAGGTCCGCTCCGAGGTCGACACCAGTGTCCTCGAGCCGGTGTCGATCGACGAGACCCCGGTCTACGATTGGCTGAAGGTCCGGCTCAAGGCGGGCGATCGCCTCGGCTATGATCCGGCGCTGCACACGATGGCGAGCGTGAAACGGCTCTCCGAGGCGGTGCGCGCGGCAGGCGGAACGCTGGTGCCGGTGGCGCACAATCCGATCGATGCGGTCTGGGCCGACCGGCCGGCACCGCCGACCGGGCGCGTCAGTCTGCAGCCGATCGACTACGCCGGCGAGGCCGCTGCCGACAAGCTCGCCCGCATCGCCAAGGCGATCGGCGTGGCAAAGGCCGCCGCAGCGGTGTTGACCCAACCGGATTCCATCGCCTGGGCGTTCAATATCCGTGGCAGCGACGTGCCGCACACGCCGCTGCCGCTGAGCCATGCGATTCTGACCGCAGAGGGCCGGCCGAGCCTGTTTATCGACGGCCGCAAGCTCGGCAACGCCGAACGCGCCACCCTCGAAGAACTCGCCGACGTGCGCGAACCGGCCGAACTCGGCAGCGCGCTCGATCGCCTCGGCGTCGCCGGCGGCGGGGTAATGGTTGATCCCGCCTGGGTTTCGGCGGCGATCGCCAGCCGGCTGACCGCGTCGGGCGCCCGGCTGATCGAGGCGGACGACCCCTGCCGGCTGCCGAAAGCCATCAAGAATGCTGCCGAAATCGCCGGCTCGCGTGCTGCGCACCTGCGCGACGGCGTGGCGCTCGCCCGCTTTCTTGCCTGGGTCGACACCGAGGCGCTGATCGGCGGCGTGGATGAGATTGCCGCCTGCGAGGCGCTCGAACGGTTCCGCTCTGAGACCGGCGAAAGGCTCGATGGCGAGCGCGGCCGGCTCCTCGACGTCTCCTTCGACACCATCTCCGGGGCCGGGCCGAACGGTGCCATCGTGCACTATCATTCCAGCCGGGCGACCAACCGTCCGCTCGATCGCGACAGCCTGTTCTTGGTCGATTCCGGCGCCCAATACCGCGACGGCACCACCGACGTTACCCGCACCATCGCCATCGGCACGCCCTCGGCCGAAATGCGCGACCGCTTCACCCGGGTGCTGAAGGGCATGATCGCGATTGCCGCGGCACGCTTCCCCGCCGGCACCACCGGGCATCAACTCGACGTCCTGGCGCGGATGTCGCTGTGGTCGGCCGGGCTCGACTACATGCATGGCACCGGCCACGGCATCGGCAGCTATCTGTCGGTGCACGAGGGGCCGCAGAACATCTCCAAGCGCGCCAGCGTAGCGCTCGAACCGGGGATGATCATCTCGGACGAGCCGGGCTACTACAAGACCGGCCATTGGGGCATCCGCATCGAGAACCTGGTTCTCGTCACGCCGCCCGAACCGATCGAGGGCGGTGACAGGCCGATGCTCGGCTTCGAGACGCTGACGCTCGCCCCCATCGATCGCCGGCTGATCGAGACGAAGCTCCTGACCCGCGCCGAACTCGACTGGATCGATGCCTATCACGCCCGCGTCGATGCCGCGCTTGCCCCTCATCTCAACGAGGCCGAGCGGCACTGGCTGAAAGCGGCGACAGCGCCGCTGTAAGCCCAGCCGAATTCGCCTCGTCATTGCGAGCAAAGCGAAGCAATCCAGTCCAGTTTCCTTGGCTTTCTTGATTGCTTCGCTCCGCTCGCAATGACGGAAAACGAGACTTGCCGTCAAATCGGAGGCCCTCATGGCCGAATTCAAGCTGCATTGCTTTGGCGAAAGTGGCAATTCCTACAAGGCGGCGCTGATGCTCACGCTTTCAGGTTGCGACTGGGAGCCGGTGTTCGTGCCCTACTTCAAAGGGGGCACGCGTGATCCCGCCTGGCGCGCCAGCTTCAACGAGATGGGCGAGGCGCCTGTGCTCGAACATGGGGAGAAGCGACTCACCCAGTCTGGCGTCATCCTCGACTATCTGGCCGAAGTGACCGGCAAGTTCGGGCCGCGCAACGCCGATGAGCGGCGCGAGATCCTGCGCTGGATCCTCTACGACAATCACAAGTTCACCAGCTTCTACGCCACGCTTCGCTTTCAAGTCGGCCTGACGCATCAGGGCGAGCCGGCCGTGCATGAGTTCTTGCGCGGGCGGGTGGTGGCCGCCTGGAAGATCGTCGACGCGCATCTGGCCGGACAGCCGTTCCTGGTGGGCGGCCGGCCGACCATCGCCGACCTGTCGCTCGCCGGCTATGTCTACTATACCGAGGAAACCGGCCTCGACACCGCCAAGCTGTTCCCCAACATCATCGCCTGGAGCGAGCGCATCAAGGCGTTGCCCGGCTGGCAGGGGCCGTACGATCTGATGCCGCGGCAGTAGGCGCGGGCTGGCGGACCGATCGTGCGCCGTTCTCCAACTGTGCGGGTTTCTTGCGCTGGACGGATCGGTTAGTGTCGCCGCCGTTCCCGCCGCCTGATGTCACCGGAAACGCGCCATGTCCTACCATCCCTCCAATCGCCTTGCCCGCCCCGATGCGGCCGATGTCGCCGCCGCCATCGACATCCTCAGACAGCGGTTCGGCGAACGGCTGTCGACCGGGCAGGCGGTACGCGAACAGCACGCCAACACGCTCACCTGGCTGCCGAACGAACCCGCCGATGCGGTCGTCTTCGCCGAGACCGAGGACGAGGTGGTCGAGGTGGTCAGGGTCGCGGCGCGCCACCACGTGCCGATCATTCCGTTCGGCACCGGCACGTCGCTCGAAGGCCACGTGAATGCCCCGGTCGGCGGCATTTCGCTCGACGTCTCGCGCATGAACGCCATCAAGACGGTGCATGCCGAGGATCTCGACGTGGTGATCGAACCCGGTGTGACGCGCAAGCAGCTGAACGACTACCTGCGCGATACCGGTCTGTTCTTCCCGATCGACCCCGGCGCGGATGCTTCGCTCGGTGGCATGGCGGCGACAAGGGCATCGGGCACCAACGCGGTGCGCTACGGCACGATGAAGGACAATGTCATTTCGCTGCGGGTCGTCACCGCGGACGGCTCGGTGGTTCAAACCGCCAGCCGGGCGAAGAAGTCGTCGGCCGGCTACGATTTGACCCGGCTGTTCGTCGGTTCGGAGGGAACTCTCGGCGTCATCACCGAACTGACACTGCGCCTGCAAGGCATTCCGGAAGCGATATCGGCCGGCATCTGTCCATTTCCGAGCGTCAAAGCGGCCGCCGATGCGGTGATCCTCACCATCCAATCCGGTCTGCCGGTGGCGCGCATCGAACTGCTCGATGGGCTGCACGTGAAGGCGATCAACGCCTATTCGAAGCTCACGCTGCCGGAACAGCCGTTGCTGATGCTGGAGTTCCACGGCACCGAGGCCTCGGTCGCTGAGCAGGCGACCCGCTTCGGCGACATCGCGGCGGAGTACGGCGGCGGCCCCTTCACTTGGACGACACGGCCGGAAGAGCGCAGCAAACTGTGGCAGGGGCGGCATGACGCCTATTGGGCAGCGCTCGGCCTCAGACCGGGGGCCCGGGCGTTTGCAACGGATGTCTGCGTGCCGATCTCGCGGTTGGCCGAGTGCATCGCCGAGACGGTCGACGATGTGGCGGCAAACGGGCTCGTCGCCCCGGTCGTCGGCCATGTCGGCGACGGCAACTTCCATCTGACCGCGCTCGTCATGATGGACGACGCCGACGAAGTGGCGCGGATGGAGGCGATGGTCGACCGGTTGGTGCTGCGGGCCATCGCTTTCGGGGGGACCGCAACCGGCGAGCATGGCGTCGGCCAGGGCAAGGCGTCCTACATGGCCGTCGAGTATGGCGAGGCGGGCGTCGATCTGATGCGGCGCATCAAACAGGCCTTCGATCCGGACAATATCTTCAATCCCGGCAAGATCTTGCCGATCAGGTAGTGGACGCGGGGGGCGCGCGCCGCCGCGCTGACCGGCCGCCGGCGCAATGCTGTCAGCCGGAAATACGCGACGGCCGAATCCCGGCCCCGGATGCCCGATAGTGCGGCAATTCGGCTTGTCGACGCCTCGTCGCGCAGATCGATCGGCCTCCTGCTCTAGTTTCACCATAATGATTTGATTTTGAGAGGAGATTATCCCGTGCGAGCGTTGCCGTTGCGCGGCGCGCATAAGACGCTACAACGGAAGCGTTGACGCGCACCCGGGACGGGGCGGACGAGGGCAGCAGCGGCAAGCGGCCGTGTGGGGCTGTCCCGCGCTTGATCGGCCGTCGGAGCCAGATCGGACACCCGGGGCAGCGCGCCGGGCGGGGGAGGTTGTTCGGTGAACTCGCTTTATATAGGCGTCGGCGTCACCATCATCCTGGTGCTGGTCGCGGCTCTGGTCGGTCCGTATTTCATCGATTGGACCGCCTATCGCGCCTATTTCGAACGCGAGGGCACGCGGATCCTGGCTGAGCGGGTGACGGTCCTCGGGGAGGCGCGGGTCCGCCTGCTGCCCATGCCGACGCTGCGTCTCGACGACGTCATCGTTGGCCCGATCGACCATCCGAACCTCAGGATTGGCCGGCTCGACGTCAAGCTTGAGGCGACTCCCCTGTTGAAGGGCGAATGGCGGGTCGCCGAACTGAAGCTCGATCGTCCGGTGCTGCGCGTCGATCTCGACGCCTCCGGTCGGCTGCACATCCCCGGCCAGGACGGTGGACTGTCGGGAGGCGAACTCGCCGCCGTCGGGCTCGAACTGGCCGAGATCGTCGACGGCCGCATCATCATCGCCGACGAGCGCTCCGGTGGCGAACTCGACGTCACCGGATTCAACGCCACGGCGTCGGCGATGACGCTCGCCGGGCCGATCAAGCTCGACGGCGGTGCCGAATTCGCCGGCCATCCCTTCACCTTGCACATCGCCACCGGGCGGCGCGGTGTGGATGGCGTCTGGCCGGTGAACCTGCAGGCCAATCCGGTCGAGGTGCCGTTGCAGGTCGGCATCGAGGCGCAGCTGGACCCGAATCCGGCAAAACCGCGCGCCGAAGGCACTTTTACCGTCGAGCGGCTGATGGTCGGGGAGACCAAGGGCGACAAGTTCGGCGTCCGGTCGACCCCGTGGCACGTTTCGACGAAATTTGTCGGCGAAGTCGACAAGATCGCGCTCGATCAGGTGACGCTGACGGTCGGCGAGGAGGAGCGCGCCTATACGGTTACCGGCAAGGGCGCGATCACGCCCGGGCCGGCACCGACCTTCGACCTCGACCTTGCCGCCAAGCAGATCGATCTCGACCGGCTGACGACGGTGAAAATCGGCGAGACGGCCGATCTGTCGCAAGGGATTGCCCGGCTTCTTTCGGTTATCGCCAATGCGCCGAAGGTACCGATCCCCGGGCGCGTCGGCCTCGACATCGCCGGCGTGGTGCTCGGCGGCGGCGCAGTGCAGGACCTGCATCTGTCTGCCCGCACCCGGCTCGACGGCTGGTCGGTGGAGGCGTTCGAGGCGAAACTGCCGGGCCGCACGCGCGTCACCGCCGCCGGCAAGCTGACGCTGACCGAGACCTCCGGCTTCGAGGGGCCGGTGTCGCTGGCGAGCGACCAGCCCGCCGGGCTGATGCAATGGCTCGGTCGAAGCGGCTCGACGCGGCTCGAACCGGTCGCGCTCACCGGCAAGGCCGTCATCGCGCCCGGCCATCTACGCCTCGACGAACTCGGACTGAAGATCGGCTCGGCCTCGGCGCGCGGTGCAATCGACTGGCAGGCCGGCACGAACGGAGCGGGCGACAAGCTGCAGCTGGCACTCAGCGCCGACAAGCTCGATCTCGACTTGATGCGGGCGGTGGCAAGCCTCGCCGCCACAGATCTGGCCGGCTCGAGTGGTACGATCGCGGCCGCCTCGGTCGATCTCGACGCCGGACAGCTGATGGTCTCCGGCCAGGCTCTGCGCGGCGTTTCGATCAAGGCGTCCTATACGGGCGACCGGCTGACGGTCGACCGGCTGGCGATCCGCGATGCGGCTGGGGCAACGGTCGAGGTCAAGGGCGCCATCGACAAACTATCGACGACGCCCGATGGGGCGATCAGCGCGACGATCAAGGCGGAGAAGTCCGATGCGCTGTTCGCCCTGGCGCAGGGGCTGGGCCTGCCAGAGGAGTGGAGCAAGCGGCTCAGGCCGGCCTTGCCGGCGCTCGCCCCTTTCGACATCAGCGCCCGGCTGACCGGCGATGCGGGGGCGGAGGCGAGCAATCTTCACCTGATCGTCGACGGCAAGGCCGCCCAATCGACGCTCGGCCTCGACGTCAAGTTCAACGGCAGGCTCGATCAGCCGGACAAGGGCGGCATCGACGCCGCGCTCGCACTCGACGGACCGGATGGCGGGCTTCTGTTGCGCCAACTCGGCATTGCCGCCCTTACGGATCGCGCATTGAAGGGGCACGTCGAACTCTCCGCCAAGGGGACGCTCGCCGAGGCACTCTTGGCCACCGGCAAAGCCTCGATCGCCGGCAGCCAGCTATCGGCCAACGGCCGGTTGACGTTCGCCTCGACCGGGCTGCCGCGCTACGACGGCGATGTGGTGCTCTCGACGCACGATATCGTGCCGCTCGCCACCATGATCGGCCAGCCGGTCTCCTCAGCGGGCATGCCGGTGGCGGTCGACATGAAGGCGCATGTGGCGGGCGATGGCGCGCAGCTGACCTTCGACGACCTCCTCGGCCATATTGCTGAGGCGGGGCTGACCGGCAAGGGCCGCGTTGACTTTGCGGCAAGTCCGGTCAAGCTCGACGGTGAGGCGCGGTTCACCACGCTCGATCTCTCCACGCTCATCGAACTCGGTCTCGGCGCCGACGCCTTCGTGGCGCCACCGGAAAAGGGCGGTCCCTGGCCGATGGCGGTGCTGTCCGGGCCGGTTTTGCCGACGCTTGCCGCCGACATCGGCTTGAAGAGCGACAGACTGCTGCTCGAAGGCGGGCTGCGCGTCGATCAGTTCGCCGCCAAGCTCAGGCTCAGGCCGACCGAAGTCAGGATCGAGGATCCGAGCGGGGTTCTGGCCGGCGCCAAGCTGACCGGCCAGCTCGGGCTGACCACCGGAACGGCCGGCGAACTCAATCTGTCTGGCAATGTGCAATTGAAGGGTGGGGCACTCGCCGACGTCGTCTGGCGCCGGGACGGGCGCGCGGTGGCCGACGGCACCTTCGATCTCGCCGCCACCTTCGAGGCAAACGGCCGTTCGCTCGCCGCGATTGCCGCCAATCTGTCCGGCAACGGCGCCGTCACCGTGCGCGATGGGATGATGCGCTACATCGATCCCGACGCGTTCAGCGCCATCATTGTCGCCGCCGACAATGGGCTCGAACTCAAGGACGACAAGATCCGCTCGGTGTTCCAGGGGCGGCTCGATGCCGGTGTCCTCCCCTTCGACCGGTTGGAAGCGGTGTTCGTCATCGCCTCGGGCGTGTTGAGGTCGAAGGACGTCACGGTCATCTCGCCTCGCGCCAAGACGACCGGCTCGGTGGCACTCGATTTCGGCCGCTGGCAGATGGACGCCGATTGGACGCTGAAGGTCGATCCCGGCAAGAACGGCGTCGTCGGCGCCGAACCGCAGGTTGGCGTCTTGTTCCGTGGGCAACTCGACCAGCCGGCCCGCTCGCTCGACGTGGCACCCCTGTCCGCTTTCCTGACGCTGCGAGCATTCGAACGCGAAGTGCAGCGCGTCGAGGATATGCAGCAGGACATCATGGAGCGGCAGCGTTTCGCCCGCGAATTGAAGCGGCTGAACGACGAACGCATCCGCCACCAGCAGGAGGCGAAGGCCGCCGAGGACGCGAAAAAGGCGGAAGAGGCGAAGAAGCTCGACGACGCCAAGCGGGCGGAGGAGGTCCGTAAGGCCGAGGAAATGCGCAGGCTCGATGAGGTGAAGAAGGCAGCCGAGGCCGCCAAGGCGAAACCGCCAGCGGACAGCGCGCCCGCGTCCCCACCGGTCACGCCGCCACCGGCCCCGCCGGCACGGAACCCGGCCCAGATCCAGACGCCAGTTCCGACGCCAACCCCGACGCCAACCCCGACGCTGACCCAGACGCCAACCCAGGTCCCGTCGGCGCTCCCGACGCAGCCTCCGCCGGCCGCTGCCGCTCCAGCCCAGGCTCCAGCTCCATCCGCCCAGCCTGCACAGGTGCCGCCCATTCCGGCGCAGACCGCCCCTGTCCAGGTTGCTCCGGTTCAGTCCGCACCGGCGCCCGCCTCGGCGCCTGCGGCTCCCGCGCCCGCGACGCCGGTCGTTCCGGCGCCGGCCCCCGCCGCACCGCAGACGCCGAACCCGCCGCCAGTCATCTCGCCCGATGCGCCGCTGCCGCTCGCGCCCGGCGC
Source organism: Ancalomicrobiaceae bacterium (assembly GCA_031291575.1). GTDB lineage: Bacteria > Pseudomonadota > Alphaproteobacteria > Rhizobiales > Ancalomicrobiaceae > CAIYYN01. The sequence goes on along the minus strand of JARLIT010000043.1, from coordinate 16,287 downwards.
ACAGATTGCGCCCGAACCGCCGAAGCCGGGATTGCTCAAACCCGCGGCCCCGCCGCAGCGACCGCCGTCGGTTCTACTGCCGGACCTGCCGCCGGTCATCTACGTGCCGTCGTTGCCGATGGTTCTGCCGGTCGCGCCGGACGTGCGACCGTCGCCGTAGAGCCGTCGTTCGGCTCGTCGACCGATCGCCGCGGCGGTTCTGTCCGGGAGCACCCTGATTTCAGATGGAATGGGCGGGCTTGGCACTGCGGTTGCTCAGGTAATCGAGTACGGCCAACCGGCAGGCGGAAGCGAGATTACGCGCTCCGCGCGCCCGGTCGATTTCGGCGATCAGGGCGGCGAGCGAGGAGTTCCGTGCCCCGGCGATATCGATGAGTGCCGCCCAGAACTCGGGTTCAAGTGCCAGGCTGGTACGATGGCCGGCGATCGTCAGCGAACGCTTCTGCATGTCCGTCCCTCCCCCGGATCCGGCTTGCCGCCGGTTGCCGGGCCCCCGGGCCTTTCCGGCCGAGCGTCCGCGGCCCCGCGATCGGGGCCGTCTGTGACGTCGCAGCCGCTCTCAGGTCGGGTCTTCAGTGCTGTCGCGCCGCTCGAGCCCGTCGAGCCTGCGCTTGTGGGCCTCCGCCTCTCGGGCATCTGCGGCCTTCTCGGATTTTGTTCGTCCGAAGCGAATACGGTTCTCGGCGGCGCGGCTCGCGGCGTCGGCCTTCGACTTGGCCTTTCGGGTCCGGCTCAGGCTGAGGATGTCACCCATGGCGCAGTGCCCGCGATCAGGTCTTCTTGCGGAAGGTATCGAGCGAGACGACAGTGGCGCCCGCAGGCGGTTCGCTGGCGGTGTCGTTCGGCACCAGCCGCGGACCAGGCCTCGCCTTCTCGTCGTCGGGCGGGTGGGTCAGCTTGGGGTCGTTCGGAGCGGCTTCCGTCGGCTTCGGCTCGCTCTGTGCCACAGGTTCGGCGCTGGCGAGGCGCGGGGCGAAGGCACGCGGGGCGACCTCCGGCTTCGGCGCCGGCTCGGTTAACGGCAGGGCGTCAGCGGCTGATGCGGTCCCGTCCGCGCCTTCGACAACGACCTCGAACTGCAGTCCGAACTGCACGGAAGGATCAAAGAACCCCTTGACGGCGTTGAACGGAACGACCAACCGCTCGGGGATGCCGGAGAACGACAGTCCGACCTCGAAGGCCTGCTCGGTGACGTTCAAGTCCCAAAACTGATGCTGAAGCACCACCGTCATTTCTTCCGGATAGCGCTGGCGCAGCCGGCTCGACATGCGCACACCGGGGTGCTTGGTGTCGAAGGCGATGTAGAAATGGTGCTGGCCGGGCAGGCCGACCCGCGCAATCTCTGCCACGAGCTTCTTGACGACCCCGCGCAAGGCCTCCTGCACCAGCACGTCGTACCGAATGAGATCCTGCGTCATGGTTGTGTCGTCTGGGCCCGTCATCGCAATCTTAATCCGGAAGTCTGCCGGAGACCGATTGCTCTCGGCCCATCGGCCGATTGCCGCGAGGTCCCGGACAGGGCCGGCTGAACGAAGTGAGGGTTTCTGTTGCCAGGTACCCCCGAACCCCGCCTAACGGGGCTAACCGTTAGGGCTTGAACCCGGAGTCAAAAACCGCTCACGCGGCCATTGCAACCGGAGCATAGTTGTCGTTTGCAACTATAGGGTGACCCGATAACGGCGGTATCATGCCGGGCAAAAAAACGGTCTTTAGACCCTCGTCGATCCTAGTTCGCCCCCGCCGCAACGCGCCACTCGGCTCTACTGCCGACTTGACGCGCTCTGGTGGAGGCGCCGGGTACTGCCCCCGGGTCCGAAAGGTGTATTACGCCGCTCGTTTATCGCCATAGTCGGCCTTGCGACCGACGGGGCGAATATAGGCGCGGCAATGGTTGGAGGGAAGGGGGCTCGTCAAAGGAGGTGCGAGGAATGCAGTGCTGTTGCCTCTTTGCCGGCAAATCGGCGAGACCCGGGTGCGAAGGGCCGGTCCGGAAGGCGGTCATTCCCGGCGGGCGCCCGGCAGAGGCGCTCGGGAGGGCGGCCCGGACCGCATGGGGCCGTTCGGCCGCAGGGTTCCGGATCGTCTGCTCCGCGCGCCGTGGAGAGGGGGGACGCGGCCGGGAACGACGTTGCGCCGGTGGCCAGATCGCTGTCGCGGGGGCGGTGCGGCGATCTGGCCGTCGAGCGAAGTTGGTCAGGCTCGGTTGGGCGGTCCTGCGACCGCCGGCTCCTTGGCCGTAGCAGTCAAGCCGCGGCCCCCGAGCGTCGATGGTGACCCTCGCTCAACCGCGAGTGCGCCGCTTCTCCCAGCGCTCGGCCAGACGTTCCAGCCGTTCGACCGGATCGACCGAGGACGGCAGGTGGTCGAGATCGGCGCGGCAGAGGCCGATATCCTTCAACAGCTGATCGTCGAGCCGCTTCAGCCGGTTCAGGGTCGTCGCCGCATCGTGGCGGATGGACATGGCTTCTCCAAATCGCACGACCGCGTCGACGGCGCGGTGGGCGATGGAGGGGTTGAAGTCGTCGCGCTGGCGCGCGATTTCCAAGACTGCTTCGCGCATGGCATAAGACTCCAGGACACGGAAACGGCCGGGCCGTCCGCGCTGTCGGGTTGGGACATTGGGTCGGAACCAGATTAAATTAGTGGCTCCGCATGATGAAAATATAGGCGCTCTTCATTGATCAATCAAACGAATAAGAGTAAAGGATCAGGTCAGCGAAATTGACCTGTTGCGAGGCGCCCGCCATGACGATCACCTTCGATGAAGTCCACGACAGCCTCGCCCGGCCGGCCGGATTCGATACCGGCGTGTCGGGATTCGGCGGGTCCGCCGTACTTGAAATCGACCTGCTCAGGACGCTCGTCGCCATCGCCTCGACGGGCAGCTTCAAGCATGCGGCGAAAGCGGTGTTCCGCACCCCGTCGGCGGTTTCCATGCAGATGAAGCGGCTCGAGGACCTGATCGGCCGACCGATCTTCGCCAAGGACGGGCGCGGCGTCGCTCTGACGGCGGATGGGCAGGATCTGCTCGGCTATGCGCGGCGCATCCTGATCCTCGCCGACGAGGCGCTCTACCGGTTCCGCTGCGAACCGACGGAAGGCGTCGTGCGGCTCGGTACGCCGGACGATTACGCCGCGGCCTATCTGCCGCCGATTCTGGCCCGGTTTGCGCGCTCGCACCCGCAGGTGCAGGTCGAGGTGACCTGCATGCCGTCGGACGTCGTCATGAGGCTCATCGATGAGGGCGAAGTCGACATCGCGCTGGTCAGCGTTAACGGCATCGCGCCGATCCAGCGCATCGTCCACCGCGACCGGCTGGTCTGGGCGGGCCTCAGGGGCGGCGTCGCCTACCAGAAGCGGCCGCTGCCGTTGGCCTTAGCGCAGCCGAGCTGCCCGTGGCGGCGCAGTGCGCTCTCCGCTCTCGACGAAGCCGGCATCTCCTATAGGGTCGCCTATACCAGCCATCATTTCGTCGCCCAGCTCGCCGCCGTCGGCGCCGACCTCGCCGTTGCGCCGTTATCGACCAACCTCCTGTTCGGCGATCTGGTGCAGATCGAATCGCCCGACCTGCCGCCGCTCGGCTTCTCCGAGATCGACCTCAGGCAGGCGCCGGAGGCATCCGGCCCGGCGGTCGAAGCGCTGCGGCGCCACATCGAGGAGGCGTTCGCCCAGCGCAACGGACGTGATCTGTCCGGCCGGCCCAGCTTTGCCGCCGGTGACGATTTGGCGTGGATCAGTCCGACGACGCTGTTGCCGCCGCTCAGGCAAACCTATTCTTGAGAACGAACCCCGCGAATCGGCCGGACGGCCGGGTGCGGGATCGGGAGACCGACCGAGATGAAGCAATACCTCGAGCTGATGGAACGGATCCTGGCGACCGGCACGATGAAGCCGGACCGCACCGGCACCGGCATCAAGTCGGTGTTCGGCCATCAGCTGCGCTTCGATCTCGCCGAGGGCTTTCCCTTGGTCACGACGAAGAAGCTGCATCTGAAGTCGATCGCCTATGAACTGCTGTGGTTCCTCGCCGGCGACACCAACGTCCATTGGCTGAACGAGCACGGCGTCACCATCTGGGACGAGTGGGCTGACGAGAACGGCGACCTCGGGCCGGTCTACGGTCACCAGTGGCGCTCCTGGCCGACGGCCGACGGCGGCTCGATCGACCAGATCGCCTGGGTCGAAAACGAGATCAAGACGAACCCGAATTCGCGCCGCCTGGTCGTCTCGGCCTGGAATCCGGCGGATATTCCGAAGATGAAGCTGCCGCCCTGCCACTTGCTGTTCCAGTTCTACGTGGCGGATGGGCGGCTCTCCTGCCAGCTCTACCAGCGCTCGGCCGACGTCTTCCTGGGCGTGCCCTTCAATATCGCCTCCTACGCGCTGCTGACGCTGATGATGGCGCAGGCGACGGGCTTGAAGCCGGGCGAGTTCGTCCACACGCTCGGCGATGCGCACCTCTATTCCAACCATTTCGAACAGGCCGAACTGCAGCTGTCGCGCCAGCCACGGGCCCTGCCGACGATGCATCTCGATCCCTCGATCACAAGCATCTTCGGCTTCGACTACGGCCATTTCCGCCTCGAAGGCTACGATCCGCACCCGCATATCAAGGCCCCGGTCGCGGTGTAAGGACGCGACGATTGCCGTCTGGTTCGAACCGAGGAAACCGCATCCGCCATGTCCCTGGAAATCCGCCCCGCCCGGCCCGGCGAAGCGCCGCTCGTGCTGAAATTCATCGGAAAACTCGCCGAGTATGAAAGGCTCAGCCACGAGATGGCGGCGAGCGAAGCTGCACTGGATGCGGCCCTGTTCGGCCCGAACCCGCGCGTCTTCTGCGATCTGGCCTTCTGGGAGGGCGAACCGGCCGGCTTTGCCCTCTGGTTCTATTCGTTCTCGACGTTCCTCGGCGAGCACGGCATCTATCTCGAAGATCTGTTCGTCGACGTCGAACACCGCGGCCGCGGGCTCGGCAAGGCGCTGATCATCCACTTGGCGCGGCGCTGCGTCACCGAGGGGCTGAAGCGGCTTGACTGGCAGGTGCTCGACTGGAACGCTCCGTCGATCGCCTTCTACCAATCGATCGGTGCGGTGGTGCGCTCCGAGTGGGTGTCGAACCGGCTTTCGGGCGACGCACTCGTCCGCCTGGCGGAGAGCGGCTGATGGTGCCCCGGCTCGTCATCGTCGTCGCCTATGCCAGGAACCGCGTCATCGGCCAGGACGGCGGCCTGCCGTGGCATCTCTCCTCGGACTTGAAGCACTTCAAGGCCGTCACCATGGGTCGGCCGATGATCATGGGCCGCAAGACGTTCCAGTCGATCGGTCGGCCGCTGCCCGGCCGCACCTCGATCGTGGTGACGCGGGATCCGGGACTCGCCATTCCCGGAGTCTTCTGCGCGTCCTCGCTGGGGGCGGCGATCGTCACGGCGCGCGCGGTGGCCATCGGCGGCGGCGTCGACGAGGCGATGGTGACGGGCGGCGGCGAGATCTATGCCCAGGCCGTTCCGCTCGCCGACCGGATCATCGCCACCGAGGTCGACCTCGATGCGGTGGGCAACGTGCATTTTCCGGCGCTTGATCCGTCGGAGTGGCAGGAAGTGTCGCGCCGACCCCACGAGCGTGGCCCGAAGGACGATGCGGCTTTCTCGATCGTCACCTACGAGCGCATCGGCGGGCCAGGCGCCTGAGCGACGGGCCTCGCGCCGCGGCAAGCTGGCATCGGCGATGTTTGTTGGCATGAACATGACAAGTACCTGACAGAAGCGTTGACAATTCGGTTCCGCCATCCCATGTGCGCCGGCAAGCGTCACGGCGGCGGGCACGCGTTGCCTGCTGCCGAACGGCGTTGAATGGCGAGGCGCGGGCGCCTATAAGCGCCTTGACCAGCTTGGGATCAAAACACGGGAACGCACGATGCCTTGGAGCAACCAGAGTGGCGGCGGCGGCGGATGGCGCGGCGGCGGGGGCGGCGGGCCCTGGGGATCTCCGCCGAGAGGTCCGGGCAACGGACAACAGCCGCCGGATCTCGAAGAGATCCTGAAGCGCGGCCAGGATCGGTTGCGCTCGCTTCTGCCCGGCGGCAACGGCTTCGGCGCTCCGGCGGTGCTCGGTATTCTGGCTATTGCCGTGATCCTGTGGGGCCTGACCGGCGTCTACCGCGTCGAGCCGGACGAGATTGGCGTCGAACTGGTGCTTGGGCAGGTGCGAACGAAGACGTCGCCGGGCCTGCATTGGAATTTCCCCTATCCGATCGGCGACGTTGAGAAGCCGAAGGTGCTGCAGGTGCGCGAGCTGACTGTGGGCTTGCGCGATGCGGACAGCGCCCGTGGCGTGGCGCAGCGCGATGTTCCCGAGGAAAGCCTGATGTTGACCGGCGACGAGAACCTCGTCGACGTCGACTTCAAGGTGCAATGGTCGATCAAGGACCCGATCGCCTATCTCTTCAACATCCAGCGCCAGGAAGACACGGTGAAGGCTGTGGCCGAGAGCGCCATGCGCGAGGCGATCGGCAAGAACAACATTCAGCGGATTCTGACCGAGGCACGCGAGAAGATCGAAGTCGATGTGCGCGACATGATGCAGAAGACGCTCGACGACTATAAGTCCGGTGTCGAGGTGCGGCTGGTGCAGATGCAGAAGGTCGATCCGCCGGCCGATGTGATCGACGCTTTCCGCGACGTACAGGCGGCGCGGGCGGATGCGGAGCGCGTGCAGAACCAGGCACAAGCTAACGCCAACAAGGTGGTCCAGGATGCAAATGGCCAGGCCTCCGAGATCACCGCACGCGGCCAGGCCTATATGCGCCAGACGGTCGAAGAGGCGCGCGGCCAGGCCGATCGCTACCTGAAGGTCTACGAGCAGTACAAGAAGGCGCCCGACGTCACGCGCGAGCGGCTCTACCTCGAAACCATGGAACGGGTGTTTGGCACGATGGACAAGACCATCGTCGATACGCCGGCCGCCAACGGCCTGCTGCCGCTGCTCAATCTCGACAAGTCCGCCAAGCCCTCGACCACTCGCACGGGAACGCAGCCATGAAAAGCGGCACATTCGGATTCCTGGGCGCCGGCGTGGCGATCGTCGCCTTCATCGTGTTCTATTCCTCGGCCTTCGTCGTCGACCCGAAGTGGCAGGCGCTCGTGCTGCAATTCGGCGAGGTGCGCGGCACGGTCACGGAACCGGGCTTGTCGTTCAAGCGGCCGTTCATCGAGAACGTCGAATACCTGCCGAAGTTGATCCTCGACTTGGAACAGGGGCCACAGGAGATCATCGCCAGTGATCAGAAGCGGCTGATCGTCTCGGCCTTCGCCCGCTATCGCATCTCCGATCCGGCCCAGTTCTACCGCACCGTCCGCACTGTGCAGGCCGGCGACCAGCGCCTGCAGACGTTCATGTCGTCGACCTTGCGCGCCATACTTGCCGACGCGCCGTTCTCGGCCATCGTGCGGGACGCGCGCGCCGAGCTGATGAACCGCATCAAAGTCGAGGTCAGCAAGCGGGCGCACGAACTCGGCATCGAAGTGGTCGACGTGCGCATTCGCCGTGCCGACCTGCCGACCCAGAACGGGCGCGCCATCTTCGAGCGGATGAAGACGGAGCGTCAGCGCGAGGCGATCGAGATCCGCGCCAAAGGCAGTGCCGAGAGCCAGCGCATCATCGCACGGGCCGAAGCCGATCGGGTCATCATCATGGCCGAGGCGACGCGCGACGCCAACCGCGTATCGGGCGAAGGCGAAGCGACGCGTGCCCAGATCTTCGCCGACGCCTACGGTCGGGATCAGGAGTTCTTCGCCTTCTACCGCTCGCTGCAGGCCTATGAGGCGGCGTTCAAGGCGGGTGACGGCAAGACCGGGGAGACGCGGCTGGTCATTTCGCCGACCTCCGACTTCTTCCGCTATTTCAGCAATTCGAAGGTCGCGCCGCTGGCGCTGCCACGCGCTGCGACAAACCTGCCGGACAGCGGTCAGGCCATCGGACCGGCGAGCCCGTCCGCTGCGGCTCCGACACCCGGCAGCGCGGCGACATCGGTCCAGGTAACGCCGACGCCTCAGACGGGGGTCACCGCGACCCCGGCACCCCAGACGGGGCCGGCCGCTGCGGCTCCGGCGCCTGCCCAAGCCCCCGCAACTCCGGCGCCCGTGACCCCGGCGCCTGCCGCGCCTGCACCCTAACAGCGACGACAGTGGCGCCGTCCGGTGATGCGGGCGGCGCGATCGGAGGCATTCTTGAAGGATCTGGTAACCGCGCTCGGGCTGATGCTGGCGCTCGAAGGGGCGCTCTATGCGGCGGCGCCGGTGGCGATGAAAAAGATCATGCGCGAAGCGATGAGCCAGCCGGAAGGGTTCGTTCGCTGGGCCGGCTTCGCCGCGCTCGTGGTCGGGGTCGGCGTCGTCTGGGTGGTGCGCGGGTGAGTTCCCCCTGAGTTTTCCGATCGGTCACAGAGATCCGTTCGGCACGGAAATGCGCCGGCAACGATAGCTTGAACCTATCCTGATCGTTCTGATCCGACCGGCTGAGCCGGGAACGGTTGGCGGCGGCGGACACGCTTGGCGCTCCGGCAAATGTCGAGGCGCGGCCAATTGCCCAGCGGCAAAACGTGCCGGCAGTCGCTCGCTCCAACTTCCGCCCAAATTCCACTTTGATTGTTTGCAGTCCGGGTGCCATCATTCCACCACCGGCCGGAACCGGTTCGGATACGGTGCGATGCTGCGCCACTGCCCGGACGAGTCGGGCCGCAATGCTGGGAGCGAATGGTCCGATCCCGATATCTGCATACTGACTCGGCTGGTTCGAATGCGCCAGCCGGAAGAGTGGACCGCCGGCCACAATTGACTCTCGTGGAGCCACGAATTCGACATTTGAGACTGTGGAAGCCGCGCGTCGGACTCGCCTGTCGAGATTGCTCCATTCGGCCGTGCGGGGGCAACGCGCGAGCCCGATGTACGGCGGCCGGTCGGTTCCGCCTTTGAAAGATGCACCTGTTGCACGCTGGGAGACTGGCCGATGGCCATTGAACGGAAGACGAAGTGGGGCCGCCTCAATGTCGGCCTGATGGGCTTGGCGATCGCTTTTGGCGCGTTGGGGCTGGCGGCGGATGTGTTCGCGCCGGCGCCTGCGGCAGCCGCGTTCAGGGCGCCGGATTCGGTCGCCGACTTGACCGAGGGATTGCTCGAATCGGTCGTTTTCATTCAGGTCTCGCAGTCGCCGAAGGCGGACCGGCAGACGCCGGCACCGAACCTCGGCCCGACGCCCAAGGCGCCCGACGGTTCGCCGTTCCAGGAGTTTTTCGACGATTACTTCAACAAGCAGAAGAATCGCGATCAGGCGCCGCGGGTGCAGTCGGTCGGCTCCGGTTTCATCATCGATGAGGCGGGCATCATCATCACCAACAACCATGTCATCGACGGCGCCGACGACATCGAGATCACCTTTTCCGACGGCTCGAAGCTCAAGGGCGAACTCGTCGGCCGCGATACCAAGGTCGACGTGGCGGTACTCAAGGTGAAGGCGACGAAGCCGCTGAAGCCGGTGAAGTTCGGCGATTCGGACAAGGCGCGCGTCGGCGACTGGGTGCTGGCGATCGGCAATCCGTTCGGGCTCGGCGAGACCGTGACACTCGGCATCATCTCGGCGAAGAATCGCGATATCCATTCCGGGCCTTACGACAACTACCTGCAGACGGATGCCGCCATCAACAAGGGCAACTCCGGCGGGCCGCTGTTCAACATGAACGGCGAGGTCGTCGGCATCAATACGGCGATCATCTCGCCATCCGGCACATCCGCCGGCATCGGCTTCGCCGTTCCCTCCAACACGGCCATGCCGGTCATCGAGCAGTTGAAGCAGTACGGCGAGACGCGGCGCGGTTGGCTCGGCGTCAACATTCAGGAAGTGACCGGCGACATCGCCGACAGCGTCGGCCTCAAAGTTCCAAAAGGCGCGCTCATCGCCCATGTGGTGGAGAAGGGGCCGTCGGATCAGGCCGGCATTACCGCCGGTGATATCATCGTGAAGTTCGATGGCCATGACGTGCCGACGGCGCGCGACCTGCAGCGCATGGTGGCGGATACGTCGATTGCCAAAGAGGTCGATGTCGTCGTCCTGAGAAAGGGCAATGAGGTCACCGTCAAGGTGAAGCTCGGTCGGCTGGAAGAGGGCGAGAAGATCGCCGAGAAGGAAGCGGCCGGCGACACCAAACCCGCAGCCAAGGTGCTCACCCAGGCGCTCGGCCTCGGGCTTGCCACGCTCGACGCTGACGCGCGGCAGAAGTTCAAGATCGGCGACAAGGTGGTAAAGGGTGTGCTCGTGGCCGACGTCGGCACCGGCACGCCGGCCGCAGACAAGCGCATCGTGCCCGGCGACGTCATCGTCGAGGTTGGCCAGGAAGCGGTGGAGACTCCGGCCGACGTGATCAAGCGCATCGACGCGCTGAAGCAGGAGGGGCGCAAGCGCATCCTCATGATGGTGTCGAACGGCAACGGCGAAATCCGCTTCGTGCCCTTGTCGGTGGAGTGAGGGCAGGGCGCGGGGCCGCAGGCGTGGTGGATCAGTCCTTCACGAAGTCGCTCGCCCGGTAGCCCTGCACGAACAGGAGCGCCGTCAGATCGCCGTGATCGATGCGCGCGGCGGCCTCGGCCGCGACCGCCGGCTTGGCGCGAAATGCCACGCCCAGTCCGGCGATGCGGATCATGTCGAGATCGTTGGCGCCATCGCCGACGGCCATGGTGGCCGACATCGGCACGCCGCGTTCCCGCGACAGGGCCAGGAGCCGCTCGCGCTTGGCATCCTTGCCGAGGATCGGCTCGGCGACGCGGCCGGCGAGGCGGTCGCCCTCGACGAGGAGCGTGTTGGCGTTCATCTCGTTGAAGCCGATCATGGCGCCGATGCGGTTGGTAAAGAGGGTGAAGCCGCCGGAGACCAGCGCGGCATAGCCGCCGTTGGCGCGCATGGTGCCGATCAGCGTGCGCCCGCCCGGCGTCAGATGGATGCGGTCTGCGATGATCTTGTCAATAACGGCGACGGGAACGCCCTTCAGTAGCCCGACGCGCTCTCTGAGCGCCGGCTCGAAGGCGATTTCGCCGTGCATGGCGCGATCGGTAATCGCCGCCACATGCTGTTTCAGGCCAACCTCGGCAGCCAGTTCGTCGATGCACTCCTGGCCGATCATGGTCGAATCCATGTCGGCGACGAGGATCGACTTGCGACGGTCGGCGCGCGGCTGCACCACCACGTCGACCGGCGCCGGATGGATCGCGGCGCGCAAGAGCTGATCGACCTCGGCCGCCGGCCGGTTGCCGACGTTGATGTCGGCGGCAAAGCCGGGCTCGAGCCAGTCGACCGCCGTTTCGCCGAGGCCGAGGACCGCCAACACCCGGGTGAGGAGCGCCTGGTCGAGATGGGCATGGGTGCGGGCGGAAATCAGGGTTGCAACAAGGCTCATCGTCGGCGACATCTCGGGTACGGTCAGGATATGGGCGGAAGACAGATGCGGGCAGAGGCGGTCCTTATTGCAGGCCCGACGGCGAGCGGCAAGTCGGCCTTGGCGCTTCGTTTGGCGGAGGCGCTCGGCGGTATCGTCGTCAATGCCGATTCCTGTCAGGTCTATGCCGAACTCCGCATCATCTCGGCGCGACCCAGCGCCGCCGACGAGGCCGTCGCGCCGCACCGGCTCTATGGCACCCGCTCGGCCGCAACCGCCGCCTCGGTCGCCGACTGGCTCGCCGACATCGTTCCGGTGCTGGTCGAGGCGCGCGCCGCCGGCCGGCTGCCGGTCGTCGTCGGCGGCACCGGCCTCTATTTCAAGGCCCTGACCGAAGGGCTGGCCGCGATCCCCGACATTCCCGCCGACATCCGCCGCCACTGGCGACAACGGGCGGCGCTGGAAGGCGCGGGGGCACTCCACGCGGAACTCTCGCGGCGCGACGCCAAGATGGCGGCGAGACTCCGGCCGGGCGACCCGCAACGCCTCGCCCGCGCGCTCGAAGTGCTGGATGCGACAGGCCGGTCTCTCGCCGACTGGCAGGCCGACCCGCCGGCGCCGCCGCTGCTGCCAGCCGTGAACGTGCTGCGTCTGGCGCTCGAACCGGAGCGGGCGGTGTTGCATGCGCGCATCGACCAGCGGTTTCGAACGATGGTTGCGGACGGTGCGCTGGAGGAGGCGGCCGCGCTTGCCGCGCTTAACCTCAATTCGGAATTACCGGCGATGCGGGCAATCGGCGTCAGGCCGCTGATTGCCGCTGTCAGAGGCGAGGTCCGGCTCGAGGAGGCGATTGCGCGGGGACAAGCGGAAAGCCGGCAATACGCCAAGCGGCAGCTCACCTGGATGCGTCACCAGATGGCGGATTGGACGCGGCTTGCCGTCGACGATCTCGACGAGAGCATCGCACGCGTCGTCATGGATCTGGCCCGATGAAACGCCTGCACAGCTATATCAGGCATCATGAATGCGTTTTCCCGATCGATTCAATTTTAGAGACCTTCGCAATCGACGTATTACGCTGAAATATGTCAACCATTTCGGCTAGGGAATGCTTCATCGATCCGCCGTTACATGCCTCCTCAATGGAGGCCTGCATGATGACGATTACGACGCGTATGGTGGAAAGCGCGGATGAGGTAAACGCGGTTTATCGTCTGCGCTACGAATACTATGTCGGTTGGTGCGAAATCGATGTCGCCATTGCCGATCACGCGCGCCTTCAACTCCACGACGAACGGGATGCGGCCGCGCTCGCCTTCGCCACATTTGCCGGGCCCGACCCGGTCGGCACCTTCCGCATCGAAGTGAGTGCGCCGCAGGCCTTGAGCTTCGGTGCCGATTGGCGCTTCGCCGATTTCCTCGCCGACGTGCCCGAAAGGCTTGGTCTAGTCTCCTGGTTTGTCACCGATCCGCACCTGCGCGATACGAGCGTCGTTGCCCATATGGTCGAGCGCAGCGTGGCGATCGCCCGCGGCCTCGATGTCGATCATGTGTTCTTCGAATGTTGTCCGGCGCATTGGCCGCTGTTCCACCGGGCCGGCCTGAAACGCCGGGGCGGCGCGATTCCGCACCGTCTCACCGGGCTGCAATCGGCCGTCTTCCACCTCGACCGGTCCGACCGCCACGCCGCCGCGCTTGCCGCCCGCGACTTCGGCGCGCCAGTGCTCGTGCGGCACGAGCGCGCGCCCGAAGAGGCGAATGAGGCCGTGCCGCAGCGGGCGACCCGCGCCCGGCCGCTGGCGCTGGTCAGCGGCGGCAACTGAGCGGTTCGCCGGACCGGCTGTGGGAAGGGGCGCGCCGGAGGGTGTCGCCCATACGATGACGCTTCGCCTCAGATCGCCAGTTCGCCTTCGGCAATCCTGACCGCATGGCCGCCGATGCGCTCGGCCTTCAAGGCGCCGCCCTCGACCTCGAGGGTCAGGTCGATGAAACTCGGCCGACCCATCTCGAAGCCCTGCTCGAGGCGGAAATGGTGGGTGCCGTCGGTCGGGGCGTCGTGGCTGAGGATGACGCCGGCGAAGGCCGCCGCCGCCGCACCGGTTGCCGGATCTTCGAGGATGCCGGCTTCCGGCGCGAACATGCGGGCATGGAAGCGGCTGTCGTGGTTGAGGCACTCGCGCGTGTACAGGAAGGTGCCGACGCGATCGATGGTGCCGAAGGCCTGCCGCCAGTGCTGCACCGCCGGCTTTGCCCGCGCCATGGCATCGAGCCCAGCGACGGGAACGAAGACGAACGGCGCGCCGCAGGTCCAGGCTGAAGTCCGGTGGTTTTCGAAGCCGACGTCGGAGGGATCGAGGCCGAGCGCGTCGGCGATCGTGCCGCGGTCGCCGAAGGTCGAGGACAGCGGCGCGGCCAGGCGGGGAACGCCGAATTCGGCATAGGCTATGCCCGAGGGATCGAGCTTCACGCCGCAACGCACCGGGCCGACGTTCTCCTCGACCACCACCATGGCATCGATGGCCTTTTCCACCTCGCCGAAGCGGCGCGCGGCGAGGAGCGCTGCAGCGCCGACAGTCGGGTGGCCGGCGAAGTCGAGTTCGCGGGCGGGGGTGAAGATCCTGAGCTTCGCCGTGTAGTTCGGCCGCGACGCGTTCAGCACAAAGACGGTTTCCGGCAAGCCGAATTCCCGGGCGATCTTCTGCATGGCCTCGCTGGACAGCCCGTCGGCATCAAGCACCACGGCGAGGGGATTGCCTTCGAGCGGTACCTTGGTGAAGACGTCGAGGACGGCATAGGGACGGGGCATGAGTGTGGTTCCGGTTATTGTTGCCGGAAGTCTTAGCCCCTTGCGGCCAGATAGGCGAGGAGGTCGTTGACGTAAGGCACAGATGCCTCTGGCGCGAATCGTGTGCCATAGTCAATGAACCGTATGTCTTCCAGCTCCTGGTGGGGATCGTTGGCGATGTATTGTCGGAGCGCAGGGGCGAGTTCGTCGGATGTCTCGGCAACGCTCATGACCCGGACGAGGGCATGGGCATTCGGGCTCGACGCCATGAACAGCCATGACGGCTCCGCCGACAGCCGGTCGGCCGGCAGACCCAATTCCTCAAAAATCTCGCGGTACATGTTGCCTTCGACGTCGAGCCGCGCGCTGTCGTCGGGGAGTTGGATCAGGTCGGAGGCATCGAAGGAGCCGGACGGCGGATAGTGGCGGCCGGCGTTGGCGGTGTGGGCCGACATGCGGCCAACCAGAAGGCGCTCGTCGCGGGTGAGGATCGCTCCGACCGGGAACAGGTGGTAATGGCGGCGCTCGCTGGCCGGCAAGGCGCGCCAATAGAGGAAGGCAGCGTAGTCGGTCGCCGCGCCGCGGGCGGAAAACGCCCCGTCGCCGCTGATTTCCCAGGTGTTGAACAGGAAGGCCGAGCCATTCCACAGGCGCGGATTGGCTTCAACGAGGCGCTGCCAATGGGCATCGATCGCCGCCCGCTCGTCGGCGGGAAAGCGATGGGGTTCGGCGCGGATCGTCAATTCGAGCGATTTCAGGACGACAGGCTCGGGCATCTCGGCACGGTCCCCGGAATTTGGCAGCGATGAGCCCAAGGCTTTTAGGCAGATCTTGCGCGCTTGGCCATCGCCTCGGCGGCAAAATCCATGCGCTGCGCGCGTGACTGGATATCGGCAGCGGGGCTGCGGCGCGACCGACCGGGCCCGGCGGACTTGATTTATATAACGCGTTATATATTATTCGCGTGTCGACGGCCAAGCGTCGGCGATGGCGGGAAAACGGTGCGGCCAGCGTGACGTGATTGGCACGCGCAGCGGCGCTCAGACGGGAGGCATCCGATGGTCGGGGATATCGTCCGCGATTTCGGCTATCTGACGCTCGGCAGCCGGCTGAAGCGGATCGGCGAGCGGCTGCAGGGCGACGTGTCGAAATTGTCGGCCGAACTCGGCCTCGACGTGCAGTCCGGCCAGCATCCGCTCATCGCCGTGTTGTTCAAGAGCGGGCCGACGTCGATCGGCATGCTCGCCCGGCTCCTCGGCGTGCGGCAGCCGGCGATCACGCGGACCGTCCTGCAACTGAAGGCCGCCGGGCTGGTCGCGGTGACGTCCGGGTTATCGGATCAGCGGATGAAGTCGGTCGCTCTCACCCCGGCCGGTCGCCAGTTCGCCGCACGTGCCGAGGCCGAACTGTGGCCGGTGGTCGAGGCGGCCGTCAGGGCGCTGTGCGCGGATCTGAACGGGCCGCTCATCGCCCAACTCGGTCAATTGGAAGATGCGCTCGGCGAAGCGCCGCTCGACGTGCGGGCCGCCGCTCTCATCAGGCTTAGGGAGACTTGAGACATGCAGCTGCTCGACCGGCCGATCTGGCAGGCGTTATCGACCACCCAGCGGGTCCATTCCATCGGTACCGGGCGGGCGCGCCGCTACCTGCCCGATATCGGCCCCCTGTCGGCGGGGATCGATGACAGCCGGGAGAGCCTTGCCGATCTCGGCAATCTGCTCAACGAGACCGGCGGGCTCGGCATCCTGCAGGCGGGGGCGGTGCCCTTGCCGCCGGGCGCCGAAGTGAAGGTCTCCTCGCCGGCGGTGCAGATGGTGCTGGAGAAGGCCGACAGGCTGATCGAACCGGGCGACGTAGCATTGCTCGGCGACGCCGATGCGGCCGAGATGCTGGCGCTGGCCGAGTTGACCAAGCCAGGGCCGTTCGGGCCGCGAACCCATGTGCTCGGGTCGTTCTACGGCATTCGCGTCGACGGGCGTCTGGCGGCGATGGCGGGCGAGCGCATGCGGTTTGCCGGCCACACCGAAGCGAGCGGCGTCTGTACGCACCCCGACTTCCGCGGCCGCGGTCTGGCAGCCCGGCT
>JARLIT010000310.1 GCA_031291575.1 Ancalomicrobiaceae bacterium | reverse complement strand
GGCACAGCCGATCAGCCGCTTGTCCACGCGGAACACCACAAAGGCTTCGATGCCGATCTCATAGTCGAGATCGGAGCGGCCAAGCAGACGCACGATCTCTTGCCGCTCATCAGCATCCTCAACCGGATCTACCGAGTAGGAGAGCAGTTCTTCAGACATCAGAAACGCTCTCCAATGGGATCACAGCTGACGGTCGGGAGGATCCAAATCACGCCCAGTCTAGTCGCCATTGGTGGCTCAAACCTTGATCGAAATGGGTGCAAGTTTGACGGTCACCGCCTGCAACGGCGCCGAAACGCCGGAAGCGCCGGGCGGCGGCGTTCGCCACCGAGCCTCTTCGGGCCGGACGGCGTCACGGCCGGCCAGCGGCGTGGCGCCGCGCAATCTGGAATAGAATGTGGGATTTCAGGCAGTTGCCCAAGCGGTCCCGGCCGGCAAGATCCGAGCGGGCGGCATGGGCCGGCGGGTGCGGCATCAGGCCCAGGCGCGCGGGGCGAAGACGTCGACGATTGCGTCGGTTGCCGATCCGGCGGGCCTGGGATCGTCGTGGAAGTCGATCTGGTCGACTGATTCGCGCCAGATCTTTCGTATCGCCGCCTTCAGTCCGGCATAAAGGCCGCGGGCGGGCACGGGGCGATCGGGCGATATGAGCGCACGCTCAGCATTTTCCGCCCGGCCGACAGCATCGACCGGGCAGCGCCGGCGCCCGTCTGGAAAAAGCCCCCCGGCGCTGTCAGGCTGCCGGGGGCAGTCGGGAGGATCCGCTCCGGGGCCGATTGCGGCAGGCCGGATGGGCTGGCTGAATCACAGCCGCACGGTGACCTCTCCCGTGGCTCTGACGGTTGCGACTTCGCCGGCAGTGACGGCCAGGACCGTGCCATGGGTGTCTGTGACCGCCAGGCCTTTCGGCAGCTGCAGCGTCCAGGGGACATCGGCAGCGGAGGGCGACACCACGATCCGGCCGCCGTCGCGCCTGAGCGTCAGGCGGAAGGCCTCCTCGCCGGCGCTGTCCGGAATGGAGGCGCTGGCTTCGCCGCCATCCTCCAGGCCATAGGCGGCAAACACGGCGTCTTGCGTGTAGTCGTAATCCGGCCGGTCATCGCGGCCGCCCCAGACGATGAGCGAGTTCGGCCGCGCGTAGAGCGGCAGGCTCATGAAATCGTGGGTCTCCTTGCGCCAGCGGCCGCCTTCGACCACCTCGCCGGAGAGCACATGCGTCCAGCGGCCGTCGGGCAGGTAGAACTGCACGTCGCCTTCCTGACTGAACACCGGCGCGACCAGCAAGGAGGGCCCGAGCATATATTGTCGGTCGAGGGATTCTGCGGCCGGATCGTCGGGGAATTCCAATAGCATCGCCCGCATCATCGGCAGGCCTTTCTCGGCCGCTTGCGCCGCGACGCCGTAGAGATAGGGCATCAGCCGGGCCTTCAATTTGACGAAGGCGCGCAGCACGTCGACCGCCTCCTCGTCGAAGGCCCAGGGCACCCGGTAGGAGGTGAAGCCGTGCAGGCGGCTGTGGCTAGACAGCAGCCCGAAGGCGCACCAGCGCTTGTAGATGTGGGCGGCGGCGGTGTTCTGGAAGCCGCCGATGTCATGGCTCCAGAAGCCGAAGCCGGAGAGGCCCAAGGACAGCCCACCGCGTAAGGATTCGGCCATGGACTCGTAGGTGGCGACATTGTCGCCGCCCCAATGCACCGGGAACTGCTGGCCGCCGACGGTAGCGGAGCGGGCGAAGACGATGGCCTCGCGCTCCCCCTTCAGCCGTTTCAACAGGTCGAACACCAGCTGGTTGTAGAGGAACGTGTAGTAGTTGTGCATCTTCTCGGGGTCGGAGCCGTCGTGATAGACGACGTCGGTCGGGATGCGTTCGCCGAAGTCGGTTTTGAAGCAATCGACGCCCTGGGCCACCAGACGCTGCAGATGGCTGGCGTACCAGGCGCAGGCCTCCGGGTTGGTGAAGTCGACGAAGGCCATGCCGGACTGCCAATGGTCCCATTGCCAGACGCTGCCGTCGGGGCGCTTGAGGAAGTAGCCGCGGGCCTTGCCCTCGTCGAACAGATGGCTGCGCTGGGCGATATAGGGATTGATCCAGACGCAGATATGCAGGCCCTTGGCCTTCAGCCGGGCGAGCATGCCGTCGGGATCGGGGAAGGCGGCCGGATCCCAGACGAAATCGCACCAATGCTGGGCGCGCATCCAGAAGCAGTCGAAGTGGAACACGGCGAGCGGAATGTCGCGCGCGGCCATGCCGTCGACGAAGGAATTGACGGTCGCCTCGTCGTAATTGGTGGTGAACGACGTCGACAGCCACAGACCGAACGACCATTGCGGCGGCAGCGCCGGGCGGCCGGTGAGGCGGGTGTAGCGGTCGAGGACGTCGTTCGGGGTGGGGCCGTCGATGATCAGATAGTCGAGCGATTCGCCTTCGACGGAGAAGCCGACCTTGGAGACGATCTCCGAGCCGACCTCGAAGGAGACGAGATCGGGCTCATTGACGAGGACGCCCCAGCCGCGGTTGGTGAGGAAGAACGGGATGTTCTTGTACGCCTGCTCGGTTGAGGTGCCGCCGTCGCGGTTCCAGATGTCGACCACTTGGCCGTTGCGGGTAAATGCGGTGAAGCGCTCGCCGAGGCCGTAGACGAGATCGCCGACGCCGAGATCGAGGCGCTCGAAGACATAGGCCTTGCCCTCGGCCTTCTTCACCGCATAGCCGCCGGCCCCGAGTGCCGATCCGGTGATGCGCCTGCCGGCCCTGATCACGTCGAGCCGCCAGTCGCCGGCCGTCTCGATCTGGACGGTTAATTCGCCGCTCGTCAGGCTGACGAACTCCTCGGTCTCGACGATGACCGGCTTCACCGCCGGGTCGGGGGTGAGCGCGAAGGCCGGGCCGCGATCGCGGCCGCCGCGATGGTGCTCGATGTGAATGCCGATGACGTTCGGCGCGGGCGAATAGATCCGATAGGCCAGATACTTGGTCTCCTGGTCCTCGAAGCGTTCGCGTACGAGACAGGACGAAGCGTGGACGACGATGTCGGTCGCCCGCACTTCGACATTGAAGGTGTGGTGGGGAGACGCCACCGCCACGCCTTGGGCGGACCGCCAGACTCCGTCACTGAACTTCATGATTGTCTCCCGGAATTGCATATGTTTTTGGTCGTCGGTCGGCCGCGGCCCAGCCGATCGGTATGGGTATTGGGGTGGTCAGCCTGCCCGCCGAAGCATCGGTCCCTCCGGCGGGAGGCGGGCGCTGCCTCAGCGATAGCGGATCTGGTTCCAGCGGTGGCCGACGAGAGACAGGATGATGATCAGGCCGTTGAAGAACTGGACGTAGAAGCCGGAGAGGCCGACGCCGACGATGCCGGTCTGGATGAAGGAGACGGTGGTGGCACCGATTGCCCCGCCGACCACGGTGCCGATGCCGCCCCAGGTCGGCGTTCCGCCGACGAAGACGGAGGCAAGCACCGGCAGGAGGTAGCCGTCGCCGGCTGTCGGCCACCAGGTGAAGTTGATCATGGTCGAGAACACGCCGGCCAGTGCTGCGCCGACGCCGACAAAGATGAAGCTCTGCACCCGCACCATCTTCACGTTGATGCCCATCTGCGCGGCGCTGTCGGGATTGTCGCCGACGATGTGCACGTGCGCGCCGAACCGATGCCGGCCGTAGAGATAGACGGCGAAGATCGTGAAGGCGATCGCCCACAGCATCTGCACCGGCAATCCGAATATGTCGGAGGAGAAGGCGGCGTAGAGCCAGGTGTCTCCGAGCGACGATAGCGAGATCAACTTGCCTTCGGTGAAGATGAGGATCACGCCGCGGAC
Source organism: Ancalomicrobiaceae bacterium (assembly GCA_031291575.1). GTDB lineage: Bacteria > Pseudomonadota > Alphaproteobacteria > Rhizobiales > Ancalomicrobiaceae > CAIYYN01. The sequence continues at coordinate 4,279 of JARLIT010000310.1, read as the reverse complement.
GACGAAATTCATGCCGAGGGTGGCGATCAGCGACGAGAGGTTGAGGTAGACGACGAGGGCGCCGACGAAGGCGCCGAGTGCCGCACCGGTGATGACTGCCGCGACGAGGCCGACGATCGGGGGAAAGCCGGCCTGGACCAGAAGTGCGAACATCCAAGCGGCAAAGCCCATGGTCGCGGGAAAGGAGAGGTCGATCTCGCCGACCGTGACGATGAAGACGAGGGGGACGGTCAGGAAGATCGCCACCGGCAGGGTGGTGAACACAGACGCATAGAGCGTCCAGGAGGTGAAGACCGTCGGATTGGCGGCGATGAAGATCGCCATCATCACGACAAGAACCACCAGCGAACCGAGCGAAGCGCGGTTGTGACTGATGAATCGCCGCAGCGGATGGTCCTGCGGGTGGCGCCAAGGCTGTTTCGACGTCGGGTTCGCGGCCATGGCTGTCGGTCCTTGAATGGTGTCGCTCATCATGCCGCTCCCTGGGCCGCTTCGGCCGGTGTGGGGTGGGCGGTCTGCTCCATGAAGCGGATCAGGTCTTCTGCCGAGGACATCTCCGCCTTCGACGTCTGCAGCGCCACGCGGCCGCGGTCCATGACGACGAAACGGTCGGCGATGTCGTAGACGTGGTGGATGTTGTGGCCGATGAACAGAATCGAGCGGCCCGAGGCGCGCACCTGCCGGACGAAGTGGAAGACCTTGTTGGTCTCGGTCAGCGACAGCGCGGTGGTCGGCTCATCGAGGATGATGAGGTCTGCCTCGCGATAGATCGAGCGGGCGATCGCCACGCCCTGGCGCTCGCCGCCCGACAGTTGCCCGACGATCGAGTGCGGCGTGAACACTTTGGAGGTGAAGCCGATCTCGCGCATCAGCCGCTGCGCCTCGGCGACTTCCTTCTCAACGTCGAGGAAGCCGAAGCGATTGGCGATCTCGTTGCCCATGAAGATGTTGCGCACGATCGACTGCTGCACGGCGAGCGCGCGGTCCTGGAACACCGTTTCGATGCCGGCCTCGCGCGAGCGCGCCGCATTCCAGCCGTGCACCGGCTTGCCACGCACCAGGATGTCGCCGCTTGTCGGCCTGACCGCGCCGGCGAGGATCTTGATCAGCGTCGACTTGCCGGCGCCGTTGTCGCCGACGAGGCCCAGCACTTCGCCCTTGTCGACATGGAGATCGACGCCGCCGAGGGCGTAGACGCTGCCATAGGATTTCTTGATGTTGCGCAGTTCGATCAGCCGTTCCGCCATGTCCGCTCCCCTCTCGTCAGTCGGAGCCGCCCGTCCGATTCGATCGGGCGGCCCCTCTTTTGCGGTTCAGCGCAGGCCTTCGGTCGCCAGCGCCCCGACCTGCTCGTAGTTCTTCGCGGTGACGAAACCGGCGCCGGTATCGGCATTGAGCGGCGCGAGACCGTAGACGACCTGCTGGCACAGGTTCAGGATCGGCAGATAGCCCTGCAGGAACGGCTGCTGGTCGGCGGTCAGCTGCACCCAGCCGGCCTTGAACGCTTCGACGATCTGCGGGGAGGTGTCGAAGCCGAAGTTGAAGATCTCACCCGGCTTCTTCTTGGCGGCCTGCATGTAGGTCGGCACGTTGCCGAGCATCTGGCCACCCGGATAGCCGAACGCCTTGGCGGTCGGGTTGTTGAGCAGCGTCGCGGTGACGATTGGCAGGGCCAGATTCGGATCCGCGGCCCATTCGGGAGCCGAGTTGATCTTCACCACCTTGATTCCGGCCTCTTCCATCGCCTTCACCGTGCCGAGCTCGCGCTCGCCGCGGTTCTGGACGTCGAACGGTCCCATCATGATGGCGACGTCGCCCTTCTTCATCCCGGCAAGCCGGATCGCCTCTGCGCCGAGAGCCCGGCCCTGCGCTTCCTGCTGTGCCCCGACGTAGCCGCCGCCAAAGGCCGCCACGACCTTCGGTACCGGCACGTTCTGGTACATCATCTTGATGCCGGCCTTCGCCGCTTGCTCGGCCAGCGGCATGATCGAATCGTCGCCGGGATGGCCCATCATGGCGATGCCCTGCGGCTTCGAGGCCACCGCCTCGCGCAACTGCTGCACCATCTTTTCGGTGTTCCAGCCGGAGAAGATGAACTCGACCTGCGCGCCGGTATCGGCCTGGGCCTGTTTGGCGCCGTTGTAGACGATGGTGCCGAAGGCATCGCCCTCGGCGCCGCCGACGAAGAAGCGCAAATGCACGTCCTTGCACCATTTGTCGCGTAGCGCTGCCGCATCGGCGAGACCGGACAGGCCGACCAGGAGCGTGAGCGCGCCGGCGCCCAGGATGAAACCTTTCCTCAACATGTCTTCCCTCCCTTTGCCTCGATCCCGAGGCGCATTGATTGGCCCTGAGTGCGCACGCCATCCGGACCCGGTCGGATCCAAGTGCTAACGGCACCGTCAAGCTATTGAATTTCAACATTAGTTCTCCGGCTGGACGAGACCGGCCAATCGGAGCACGCGTTCGACCCGACTTGGCGTCGGTGTTGGTCTTGTCCGGGGCGAGCCGGAGAGTTATGCCGGGTTGGCGATGAAGCGCGGCCCACCACGGCAATCTTTCAGATAGCTCAGCGCCCTCACTTGTCCCGTCAGCTCCAGTTCGTCGCGGTAGACGGGGTCGTGCCAGCCTTCGATGTCGATCGAGCCGGCAAAGCCAGCGAGGCGCAATTCGCTGATGATGCGTGCCCAGTCGCTGTCGCCGAAGCCGGGGGTGCGCATCTGCACGAAAGGGTGCGTGCCGAAAATGCCGTGCTCGCGGATGACGTCCCATCGGACTGTCGCATCCTTGCCGTGCACGTGAAAGATGCGTGCGCTCCATTTGCGGATCTGCGGGATCGGATCGATCAGGTAGACGAGCTGGTGGCAAGGCTCCCATTCGAGCCCGAGCGCGGCCGAGGGGACCGCGTCGAACATCATCTCCCAGGCGTCGGGCGTGTGGGCAATGTTCCAGTCGCCGGCCTGCCAGTTGCCGTTCATCGCACAGTTCTCGAAGGCGATGCGGACGCCCTTGTCCTCGGCGCGGCGGGCGAGCTCGCCCCACACCTCGGTAAAGCGTGGCAGGCTCGCCTCGATCGGCTTGCCGCGGATGCGGCCGGTGAAGCCGGTGACGATCGACGTGCCGAACAGATGGGCGTTGTCGATCAGCCGTTCCCACCCGGACAGCGTCTCGCCGTCGATGTCCGTTGTCTCCAGCGGGTTGCCGAAGATGGCAAGCGCGGAAATGGACACGCCTGTATCGCCGATCGCCTCGCGGTAGTCGGCGGCAAGCCGTGCGAGGTCGACGTCGCCGATCCTCTGCCAGAAGAACGGCTGAATGCTCTCGAAGCCGTGCGGCAGGATCTGCCGTACATAGCCGGCCGGGTCAGGAATGCCCGCCCGAACCATTGTGCCGATGCGGATGTCGAGGAGCGATCGGGTCATGACTGCACTCCCAGTTCGGGGATGGCCACGCTGGCATGGGCTTCGGCACTGGCAATCGCGCCGAACACCATGGCAAGGCTGAGGAAATTGTCGGTACCGGTGGTCTCCGGCGGCTCGCCGGCGGCAATCGCGGCGAGAAAGTCCTCGATGACGCCCTTGTGTCCGCCGATGCGGTCGCTGGGGTCGAGCTCGGGGATCTCGACCGGCCCGACGGCGTCGAACAGCCCGTCGCGCGCTCCGGTCGCCTTCTCCGCTCGTAGCCCATCGAACCCGTCCCAGGTGACGGAGCCACGCTCACAGACGAAGCGCCAGCTCGATTCCCAGCTGGTTCTGAGCCCGGTCGCCGACCAGCTGCCGCGATAGGTGAAGGGGATGCCGCTCTCGAACTCGAAGATGGCCGCAGCCGACGAGCCGGAGTGGTACCAGTCGCCCGCCGGCTGCCATTCGCGGCAATAGACCGATGTCGGTCGCGAGCCGGCGAGCAGTCGGGCGACGTCGAAGGTGTGAATGGCCATGTCGAGGAGGAGGACGTGGTCCATTGCCTCGCGGAAGCCGCCGAAATGTGGCCCCAGGAAGAAGTCGGCGTGAAGGCTGGTGAGGGGGCCGAGCGCGCCGGAGCGGAGAAACCGCTGCAGCCGCCGCACCGCGCCGAGATAGCGCCGGTTCTGCACCACTGCGTGCTGTCGGCCACAGGCCTTCGCCGTAGCCAGGATGGTGCGGGCATCCTCGAGGCTTGCCGCCAGCGGCTTTTCGGTCAGCACATGGCAGCCGGCCTCGAGGCCGGCGATCGCCACGTCGCGTCGCGCGGCCGGCACGGCCACGTCGAACAGGATGTCCGGGCGAATGGTGGCGAGCAT
>JARLIT010000309.1 GCA_031291575.1 Ancalomicrobiaceae bacterium | reverse complement strand
GGGCAAATCCTCGAAGCAGTCGGCAAACCATCCCATCGGCCCCTCCTCAGAAGGAGGCCATCACAGGAATCCATCTCAGCAGCGCCTGTCACTCACTTTTTTCAAATGCGATTCCCCTGAGCGCGACCCGGTCGGGCAGAGCCGGACCGGCGGAAGGCCGGGAGGGAACCGACCCGAGCAATCGCGCCGCCGGCGCCGTGCGGCTGTCGCGTCACAAGTATTCGACGAACAGCAGGTCCGGATCGACCCCGTTCATGCGGGTGACGCGGGCGCCCATCGGCAGCGTGACGATGTTGGAAACGCGCTGACCAGTGACATAGACGTTGTGCGGAGCATGCCGGCCGGACAGTTCGAACAGATTGTTGATGTGGATCTTGCCGCTCCCCTTCAGCCCCAGTTTGTCGCGGGCGACGCGGTTGGCAAATTCGATCGAGGCATCGCGCGTCTGAATGATCAGGCAGGGGTGGTGCACGAAGTCGAGGTAGGAGCGCGTACTGTCGATCGAGTAGTCCTTGGTCGCGGCAAGTTGCTCGGACGGCGCAGCCGACTTCGCCTGCACGGCCGGGGTTTCCTGCGAGGCGGAAAGCGGGCGTGGGCCTTCCTTGCCATTGGCCGGCCGCTCCGGCTGGACGCCGGCGCCCTCGGCCCGGGAGACGGTCTGCTCGAAGATGACGACAACGCCGCCTCGCCCGAACGGATTGGCACGCCATCTGATCGCAGCCTCCGGCGTGCTCTTGGAAGGCAGAAGCCCGGTAGCGGCGGTGCCGGTCTCCCGGCAATCGGCGATCTCGCTCAGCAGCGGCGCCGGAATGCGATTCCCGAGGATCTTCAACAGCGACGCTTCGTCGCCTTCGTTTCCCTCGATGCCGAACAGCCTGAACGTCTGGCGGTTGGCGCGCCGCAGCCGCCCCTGCCCGTCGAAGATGAGAATGCCGGCGCTGATGGTGATGGCGAGCGCCTCGAGTAGCGCCGTCGTTACCCTGGCGTGGTCTTCGGCCTCGACCCGCCGCGACACATTGCGCACGATGCCTGCGGCGAGCAGCTGGTCGGCGCCGGCGATCGGTGCGCCGTCGAGCCGCAGGAAGATCTTGGTTCCTTTCGCGCTGACAATCGGAAAGTCGAGCGATTTCGACGCCTCCGGCTCGAACAGGTTCTCGAAATAGTCGAAGAAGCGCGTGCGGTCGGCCGGCGTCAGATTCTGGCCGAATTCTGCGAGCGACCACCACGAACCGTAGCTCGCATCCTTGGCGGCAGGGCCGAAACCGGATGGCCAGTGCAACTGGCCACGCGTCGAATCGAAGCGCCAGTAGCCGACCCCGGCGGCGGCACCGCAATCGCGCAAGACGGTTTGGACGGCTGACATGACGAAGGTCCGGTTGTGCTCTCCCGATACCATGGCATCAGAAAAAAGCTGGCAAAGAGTGAACCAATGCCTCGTAGTAGCTTCATGGTTTACATCGATTGAACGCAACGATTTCCGCACCCCTGGAGCTGAGGTGACATGATGAAACCAACCTGAAGCAGGGTGCATTCAGACGGCAGCACCGCGGCAATCGCGCCAGACGTTGAAATCCGGCCCAACAAATGGTTTGGCGCCCTCATTCAGCCGATACATATGTACGCGCGACAGCGTGGCGAGTTGGTTCAAGATCCCTCAGCCATTCACGCAAATCGACCCGAACGGGACTTTCGCTCCGTCCGGGTCGTTTCGTCTGTGAGACAAGATGTCGCGATGGGCTGCGCCGCGCCGGTCCGTGCGACCGCCGAATGCGCCCTCAGCCGAAGCGATAGGCGTCGAGCGCCAGCGCGCCGTACTGGTGGCTGTGGTGCACTCGCGCCGCAGGCAATCCGCCGGCCCCCATCGCCACATAGAGCGGCAAGAGGTGTTCGTCGGTCGGATGGTTGCGCACGGCGTTCGGCGCCTTGGAACGGTAGGCGAGCAGCGCCTCGGTGTCGCCGGCGACGATCTTCTCGTCCATCCAGTCGCGGAAATCGTTCATCCACGGCTTGGCCGGCGCATCCGGGGCGGCCATACCGCCGCCGCTGAAGACTTCGCCCAGATTGTGGGTAAAGGAGCCGGAGCCGATGACGAGCACGCCCTCGTCACGCAAGGAGGCGAGCGCCTGGCCGATTCTGTAGTGGTGCGCCGGATCCGCCTTCGGCTGCACCGAAAGTTGCAACACCGGTATGTCGGCCTCCGGATAGAGGAGTTTCAACGGCACCCAGGTGCCATGATCGAAGCCGCGGTGCTCGACGCCGTGGACGGGAATGCCCGCTGCGGTCAGCAGATCGGTGACGCGGGGGGCAAGCTCCGGCGCGCCGGGAGCCGGATAGACGATCGAATAGAGCTCGGGCTCGAAGCCGCCGAAGTCATAGATCATCGGCGGATGCGCATCGACCACGATGGCCGGTTCGCGCGTCATGAAATGCGCCGAGACCGAGACGATGGCCTTCGGCCGCTCCAGTTCGGAGCCGTATTCGGAGAGGAAGTCGCGCGCCGCCGACTGGTAGAGAATCATGTTGGGAGCGCCGTGGGAAACGAAGAGTGCGGGCAATGACATGGGAAGCCTCGTTCGGCTGTGACCGCATTCACCGCGGTCCTATGAGCATGGGCTACATGTTGTGGCAAACGGCCGTTGCGTCAATGCAGACGATAGCGGGCAATTGAGCACTGATCGTTCAATGGGAGTGAACAAACGCGACAGCCGTCCGATCAACGAGGCGAGCGGATCCGCGGAAGTCCCCGAGCCCTTCATCCTGAGGTGCGAGGCGCAGCCGAACCTCATTCGTCACGAAGGGCGGGGAGCATCAGGCTGGGCGATCCGCGCTGCGGTCCGTCATGGTTCGACGCTCGCTATCGCTCGCACCTCACCATGAAGGACCGTCATCGGCGCGTTCCGTTCCGCGGCCTTGCCGCAACTCGGCTCCGCGTCTGCCCTCACTCCGCTGCGGCGAGCAGCGTCGAGGGCCGGTGGGCTCGGTCCTTCTTCAATTCGGCCGCGATCAGGAAAGCCAATTCCAGCGACTGCCGTGCATTCAGGCGCGGATCGCACAGCGTGTCGTACTTGTTGGCGAGATCGGCCTCCTGCAGCGCCACCGCACCACCGGTGCATTCGGTGACGTTCTTGCCGGTCATCTCCAGATGCACGCCACCGGCGTACGTCCCCTCGGTACGGTGGATTTCGAAGAAGGCCTGCACCTCCTCGAGAATCCGCCCGAAGGGGCGCGTCTTGTAGCCGGTATTGGCGGTGATGGTGTTGCCGTGCATCGGATCGCAGGACCACACGACCTTGCGGCCCTCGCGCTCCACCGCGCGGATGAGCGCGGGAAGGTTCTTGCCGATCTTGTCCGAGCCGAAACGGGCGATCAGCGTCAGCTTGCCCGCCTCGTTCTCCGGATTGAGCATGTCGATCAAGTGGATGAGCCCGTCCGGCGTGGTCGAGGGGCCAACCTTCAATCCGATCGGATTGTTGAGACCGCGGGCGAACTCGATATGCGCGTGGTCGGGCTGGCGGGTGCGGTCGCCGATCCACAGAAGGTGCGCGGAGGTGTCGTACCAGCCGCCCTCGATCGAATCCTGCCGGGTCAGCGCCTGCTCGTAGGGGAGCAACAGCGCTTCATGGCTGGTGTAGAAATGCACACCATTCAGCTGCTGCACGGTATCGGCGTTCATGCCGATGGCCGCCATGAACTCGAGCGCCTCGGTGATGCGTCCGGCGACCTCGAGATACTGCGAGGCGACCGGCGAATCGTCCAGGAAATCGAGCATCCACCGCTGCACACGCTCAAGCTTGGAATAGCCGCCGACAGCGAAGCCGCGCAGCAGGTTCAAGGTCGCGGCCGACTGGCGATAGACCTCGCGCATGCGGGTCGGATCGGGGACGCGCGCTTCCTTGGTGAAGTCGAAGCCGTTGATGATGTCGCCGCGATAGGACGGCAGCTCGACGTCGCCACGCTTCTCGACATCGGACGAGCGCGGCTTGGCGAACTGACCGGCGATGCGGCCGATCTTGACCACCGGCAGCGCCGCCTCATAGGTGAGGACGAACGCCATCGACAGGAAGACCTTGAAGAAGTCGCGGATGTTGTTGGCCGAGTGCTCGGAGAAGCTCTCCGCGCAGTCGCCGCCCTGCAGGAGGAACGCGCGGCGCTCGGCAACGCCGGCCAGCGAGGCCTTCAGTTTGCGGATTTCGTCGGCGATGACCAGCGGCGGCCAGGTGCCGAGATCGTCCTCCACGGACTTCAGCGCGGCCGCATCCGGATAAAACGGCGCCTGAACGATCTTCTTCGACCGCCAGGATTCCGGGCTCCAGGACGTCAGGTCCCTTGCCTCGGCGCGCGCCTTATCACTCATGGTCCTCACTCCAGTGAAATGCGGGAACAGCTCCGCCGCCCGCAACGAAGGTCGGGGTTATAGCGGATGATAGACGGAGCCGCCACTCCTTTACCGGCGCCTTGACCAACGGCGAGGCCTGCGCTCGACAAACAAGCCGTGATTGCAGATCCGGCCGTAGCCCCTTGTCAGGGCCGAGACGGTCGCCGCAGCGAAAGCCGGGATCCCGCCCGCACCATTGAGGCGGCCCAGCTTCCGCACGATCCGCCGCAGATATTGACCGCCGATCCGGGCTACTCAGCCTGGAAGATCATCCAGCTTGGGAACGTCTTCCAGTTGAAAATCCCATTCCGCCCGGCTGCCAAGACAGATATGTGCGTTTGGTCGGATGTCAATCGCGCTGTCAAGACTGCCAGCGGGCACTACCAGCAACGCACCATTCAATTGAACGCCCGGAAGCGCCGAGCC
>JARLIT010000308.1 GCA_031291575.1 Ancalomicrobiaceae bacterium | reverse complement strand
CGCGCTCCGCCACGGCATTTCGAAGGCCATGACCTACTTCGAGCCCGAGCTCAGGCCGGTCTTGAAGCCCTACGGCTTCCTCACCCGCGACAGCCGCGTGGTCGAGCGCAAGAAGTACGGTCACCGCAAGGCCCGCCGGTCCTTCCAGTTCTCCAAGCGCTGATCGGCGCGTCGGGAACGTCTTACTACGAAGTTCAGGGGCTGCGCCATCGGCGCAGTCCCTTTTGTTTGTCCGCTCCGGATGCCGCGGCGGGGATCTTTCGCACGGCGGAAACTGCTGGTTTGGCGCGTTGCGCTGCGTTGGTCGACCCGGGCGCCTCGGACATCGCAAATGGCCGTTTTGCAGGGCCGATGAACCGTCGGCGTCGTCCAATCCCGTGCCGCGATGCAAGTAGAAGGTGTCGACTGGCTGGATACAGTGCTGTTGATCGGTCTTTTCCAACAAGTAAAGTCACATAGGTAAAATTGTAAGCGTTGTGGGCTGACCGCCTGGAAGGATAAACGGCAGGCCCTCGGAAGGCGAAAGGCCAGTTGAAGCTTGTTCGGCGCAATTTAACAGCTGTGCAATTTGTGAGAATTTTGTGTGTCAGAGCATGGATGGCGCCCCTCGCTATCCGGATGTTGCTCTTTAAGTGATGATTAACAGACAGATAGTGCGACTAAATCCAATAGAACGTGCGGAGAAGCTTGCGAGCAGGAGTTTCTGCAATCAAATTCACTGTTTGTTACAATTGACATGAGAGATTGCTAATCGATTTTTTTAGACGGATCGTTTGATGTTCTGCGAACCGGCGCCACTTCCCGCCCATGACGTCATCGGCACGCTCGTCTTGCGTGAGCAGGCGACCACGTTGCTGAATGCTATGCGGGTGACGCTGCCGGCCAATATCTTCATTGGCCTGTCGGCCGTCGGGCTGATGTGGCATTGGCTACCGCACGTCAGTCTGATCGCTTGGGCCGTCTGTCTGGTCGCGACCAGCCTTGCCCGCATCGGCTATGCCAACCGGGCCGATCGCATGGGTCTCACCACCGAGGCGCCGGACGACGTGTTGCGCGCCAGTTGGGTCGGCGCACTCGTCAGCGGGCTGCTGTGGGCCGGTTTTCTGGCCATGGTGTTCTGCAGCGATTCGCTGTTCCACCCGGCTCTGCAATTCGTCATCTGCGGCATCACCGCCGGCGCCACCATCCAGGGGACGATGCATCGCGCCTCGGTTTGGGCCTTCGTCATTCCTGTCGGTGCTGCCCACTTCATCGGTCTGGTGTCGCAAGGCTCGCTGGCAGGTTGGATTCTCAGTGCCAATGTCGCGCTCTACGCCTTCATGCTCTGCCGGGCCTCGAGCCTGTCGGAGCGCGGTTTCGTCGCGGCGATCCGGGTCAAGCATGAAGCCACCACGCTGGCGGCCGCCGAAGTGCAGGCCAAGGAAACGGCGACCGCGGCGTTGCGCCAGCTCGAGTATGTCGCCGCGCACGATCCGCTGACGGGCCTCTCCAATCGCAACGCCTTCAAGGCGTCGTTCGAAACCATCTTGCACCGGGCGCGCGACCGCGACGGCGAAGTGGTGGTCATGCTGGTCGATCTCGATCGCTTCAAGGCCATCAACGACACCTTCGGGCACGCGGCTGGCGACACGGTGCTGATGGAGGTTGCGCGCCGGCTGAACTCCTGCCTGAAGGACGGAGACATCATCGGTCGCATTGGCGGCGACGAATTCGCCATTCTGCTCTACCGCGAGGAACTCGACGGCGAGGAGCGCCGGGTCGCCCGTGACGTGCTCGACGCCCTGTGTCGCCCCATCTCGTTCGGCGCTCGGCTGTTACAGATCGGAGCCAGCATCGGCTATTCGCACTATCCGCGCGATGCCCAGGATGTCGAGGATCTGCAGATCTGCGCCGACGTCGCGCTTTATGCTGCCAAGTCGGAGGGACGTCGCGCCTTCCGCGGCTTTGACGCGGATTTGCGCGCGGTCGCTGATTCCCGGCGCGTCCTCGAACTCGACCTCGTCGACGCGCTGCTGGAAGGCTCCATCGAAGTGCACTTTCAGCCGCAAATGGCCATCGGTAATCACCGGGTCTGCGGGCTGGAGGCGCTGGTGCGCTGGAACCATCCGAACCACGGCTGGGTTCCTCCGACCGAAATAGTCGCCGCCGCCGCCGCCACCCGGCAGACCGAGGCCCTGACCGGGCATGTCATTTCGGCCTCCTGCCGCATGGCGCGTGCGCTCGCCGCCGTTGGGCGCAGCGATATCGTCATCTCCTGCAACGTCTCGCCGGCCGAGTTTGGCCACTTCTCGTTGGCGCAGCTGATGGTGGACAAGCTCAAGGAGTACGGCGTTCCGGCCGCCAGCCTGGGCATCGAGATCACCGAGGAGGCGATGTTCTCCGATGAGCGCGGCGGCGAGGACCTGCGTGCGCTGGCCGCCCTCGGGGTTAAGATCTCCATCGATGATTTCGGCGTCGGCTATTCCTCTTTCGGCTCGCTCAGGACTTTCGAATTCGACTACATCAAGGTCGATCGCTCCTTCATCCACTCCGTCGCCGACTCGGCCGGAGACCGGGCGCTCGTTCAGGCGATCCTCGGCGTCGCCCGTGGGCTCGGAGCTGAAGTCGTGGCCGAGGGCGTCGAATCCGCCGAACAGGTGGCCGCCCTGGCCAGCCTCGGGTGCCGCTTCATCCAGGGGCATTATGTCAGTGCTCCCCTGACGCCGAAAGCGCTGATGCAGTGGCTCTCTGCCGGCAACGGGGCAGCGCTGCCGATGGTGTCCGCCGGTCAGCGGCGCGTCGAGGCCTGACCCGCGCTCTGCGGCGCAGGACACCGCCGGCACTGGCATGGCCCGCATTTGGAAAATCCGCTTGATTTCCGCGAGCCATCGACTAAATGGTCGGCATCTGGCCGAGTGTTGCGGCCGCCAGGGAACCGCCATGGGCGAGGTCATTGCACCGACAGTCGAGGCTGACGATCGCGCCATCAAGCGCGTGGTCGCGCCGTCGGGCACATCTGCCGATCGCGGTGCGCTGCTGCGACGACGCTTCTGAGCCTGGGCATGCGGCGCCCCCGGGGTGCCGCCGCGTCGCGCGAAAGTCGCCGGCCGGCATCAGGACGCAGGCTGGCTACAGTCAAGGCGGGATATTCGGACGTTCTGCGGCACGGGATGCCCCAAAACCGTCTTCCAATCATCATCGATGTTTGCTCGTATCCGGGCTTCAGCCCGAGGGAACGTGACCCATGTCGACCATTTACAGAATCGCCGTTCTCGGTGCCTCCGGCTATACCGGAGCCGAGCTCGTCCGCTTGCTGCACCTGCACCCGAATGTCCGGATCGTGGCCCTGACCGCCGACCGCAAGGCCGGCTCGACCCTGGCCGAGACTTTCCCGCAGTTCATCGGGCTCGATCTGCCGCCGCTGGTCGCCATTTCGGAACTCGACTGGTCGGGCATCGACGTGGTGTTCTGCGCTCTGCCGCATGCGACCACGCAGGAGGTGTTGAAGACGGTGCCGGCGCACATCCGCATCGTCGATCTCTCTGCTGATTTCCGCCTCGCCGATCCGGCCGCCTACGCCTACTGGTATGGCCACGAGCATCATGCGCTCGAGTTGCAGGCCGAGGCCGTCTACGGCATCACCGAGTTCGCCCGCGACGCTATCGCCAAGGCCCGGCTGGTCGCCAACCCCGGTTGCTATACGACCTGCGGCCAGCTGCCGGTCGTTCCCCTGCTCGAAGCCGGCGCCATTGATCCAGACGAGATCGTCATCGACGCCAAGTCGGGCGTGACCGGCGCCGGCCGGTCGCTCAGGGAAGCCAATCTCTATTGCGAGGTGACCGACGGCTTCCATGCCTACGGCGTCGGCCATCATCGTCATATGGCGGAACTGGAACAGGGCTTTTCCGCCGCCGCCGGCCGGCCGGTGATCCCCTCGTTCACGCCGCACCTGGTGCCGATGTCGCGCGGCATCTTCTCGACCATCTATCTGAAACCGATTGCCGGTCACGACGTCAAGAGCCTGCACGATATCCTGTCGAAGCGCTTCGCCGGCGAGTATTTCGTCAAGGTGCTGCCGTTCGGCGCACATCCGCAGACCCGCCACGTCAAGGGCACCAATTTTACCTTCATCGGCGTCTCCAACGATCGGCGGCCGGGCAGGGCGATCGTGACCGCCGTGCTCGACAATCTGGTCAAGGGCGCGTCGGGTCAGGCGGTCCAGAATATGAACTGCATGCTGGGGCTGCCCGAGGCGACCGCGCTCGAGCAGTTGGCGCTGTTCCCGTGAGCGGAGATTGATGCCATTGGGTCAATTCCGACATTTGCAGCTTTCATGCAGGATCCTGCGAAGCAAATGTCGGAATCCGCAGACAACCGGCAACGATTTGAATCGAATGGGTCTTTGGATCTGACATTGGAGGTCGATCGGCGCTGCCGGCAGGGCCTCGAATGTCAAGTCCGCCCCACGGGCCGGCAGTTTTACGACCAAAGTGCAAGTCGCCACTGGACTCTTTGGTGCTGCGAGCTAGGCTCGCCTCATTCGCCGGGCGGGCGGGATGTCGGTGACGGCTTCCGGTCGCGCGATCGTCGGCGACTTCGACCCGCGTTCGCCGGGTCGAGAGTCTTGAAGCATTCGGATTGGACCGGTGCGGGGGCGGAAATATCCGAGCGCCCATCCCGCGTCGGCAGGCCGAGTCGATGGGAGGCACTTATGAGAATTGCTGGAATCGTGTTGATGGCGGGACTGTCCATCGCTTTGGCTGGATGCTTCGAAGGCCCGCAGGGACCGAAGGGCGAGCAGGGCCCGGCTGGCGTTGCCGGGCCTGCCGGTCCTGCGGGTCCGGCCGGTGTCAAGGGGGAGGTCGGCCCGGCTGGTATCGCCGGTCCGCAGGGTCCCGCCGGCCCGAAGGGCGATGTCGGGCCCGCCGGTCCCGCCGGCCCCACCGGGGTTGCTGGTCCCGCTGGCCCGCAAGGTCCGGCTGGTCCTGCCGGTGTTGCCGGTCCCGTCGGTCCTGTAGGTCCGGCTGGCGTCGCTGGACCTGCCGGTCCGCAGGGACCTGCAGCGACGCTGACGTTGCATCGTATCAAGGGCACGCCGAGCGCCAAGTGCGACGCCGGTGAGATCCTCATCAGCGCGCTCTGCGTCGGTGCGGCCGAAACGGCCAAGGTCGACAGCGAGTCCTCGGCCTCGTGCGAGGCCGGTGAAGCGACCCTCGTCTGCGTCAAGCCGTAAGGGAAAGCGTCTTCGAGCGTGTCCGTCCCGACCGGAGCGATCCGGACACGCTCAAGCGCCCGAATGCGGCGAACTGGTTGAAGCGCTCGACGCGTGACAGAACGGAAAAGCGGGCCGGCAGCGGCCCGCTTTGCATTTGGTCGGGACCCTGAAGCCCCAGTCGGCCGCCACGTTGGCCGACCGGCGTCCTACGCGTGGCGGAAGAAGGTCTCGATCCACTGCGTGATGCCGGCTGCCGAGCGCATGGCGCTCGAATTGGTGGTCACGCCGGTCTTGGAGAAACGCACGCCTTTCATCATCTTGCCGTCGGTCACCGCCGTAAACGTGAAGATGACGTCGCCGCGCGCCATATCAGCGATGCCGTAGATGCGCTTGGGGTCGCCGATGCCGGCCTGTCGCAGCTGCTCCACCAGGCCCGGGCGGTCGGCCACCAGCCGCGCCTGCATCTGCCCGCCGGAACAGGCCAGCGCCGCGGCTGCCAGGACCCCCTCGGCCGCGCCGCCGCATCCCATGTAGATATCGACGCCGGTCTCCTCGGGCATGGTCGTATGGATCACTCCGACCACATCGCCGTCGCCGATCAGGCGGACGGCGGCCCCCGCGGCGCGGACCTCCTCGATCAGGCGGGCATGACGCGGCCGATCGAGAATGCAGGCGGTCAGAGCCGCGACCGGCACGCCCTTGGCCTCGGCCAGCGCCTGTAGATTCTCCGCCGGCGTCGCGTCGAGCCGGATCAGGCCTTCGGGATAGCCCGGGCCGATGGCGATCTTCTCCATGTACATCTTCGGCACCGGCAGGAAGCCGCCGCGCGGCGCGATGGCCGCGACCGAGATCGAATTCGCCTGGTTCTTGGCGCAGATCGTCGCTCCTTCGAGGGGGGCGACGGCCAGATCGACCTTCGGGCCGCGCTTGGCGCCGACCTTCTCGCCGACATAGAGCCGTTCGGCCTGGTCGCGCGGACCCTGTCCGACGACGACGGTACCGTCGATGGCAAGCTTCTGTAGCTCGGCGTGCATCGTCTCGGTGGCGACCCGGTCGGCTGCCACCTCGTCGCCATGCCCGCGCAGCCGCGCAGCCGCGATCGCCGTCCGCTCGGTGATCCTGACCAGCTCCGCCACCAGCGGGCTGTCGGCGGGCAATTCCTGTGGGACGGCGGCCGTCTGTGACTTCACTGCCATGGGACGTCATGCTCCTCGGTCGCGTTGCGCCGCGCTTCCATCGCGCCGTGCCGCACCTGTCGTTCTCGATCCTCGACGGCGGCGGCTCGGCCGAACGAGGAAAGGCCCTGAAGGGACTCCGCTTGCCCGGACGTCGCCCCACCCGCCGGCTTCCCGCCGGTCGGACCCGGTCGATCCGGACGCGACCCTAGCTCAGTCCGCCCCCGCCGCCTTGCTCCGGATCATGCCTAAGCTGAAACTGGTTGGCATGCGGCATCGAGCCTCACAGCTGTTCGATGCGCAGGAACTGCGGCGGCTCCGAGACGTGACCGTCGGCACGGATCTGGTCGAGCGCTTCGCTCATGGCGCGCACGGACGTCTCATAGGAGATGAGGATCACCGGCTGCGGCGCAGCGCGCGTATGCGTCCCCGGCGCGTCGGCCCGCGGTGCTCTCGAGCGCTGCACGATCGATTCGATCGAAATCCCGCGCTCGGCGAGCCGGGCCACGATCGCCGCCAGTGCCCCCGGTCGGTCGTAGACCGCGAGGCGAACATAGTAGCCCGACTGCAGCCGTTCCGTCGAATTGCGCCGGTATGGCAGCATCTTGGCCGAAGGACGACCCATCATGTTGGTCATCGCCGTGCCGCGCGCCACGTCGGCGATGTCGGAGACGACCGAGGAGGCGGTGGCGTTGCCGCCGGCGCCGGGGCCGACCAGGATGAGTTCGCCGACATAGTCGGCATCGACCGCGACAGCGTTCAATACGCCGTCGATGCGAGCGATCGCCGAGGACTTCGGCACCATCGTCGGGTGGACGCGCTGCTCGATGCCGTTCGGCCCCATCTCGGCGATGCCGAGCAACTTGATCCGGTAGCCGAGTTCGTCGGCGGCCTCGATATCGGCGAGCGTGATGCGGGAGATGCCGTCGATCTCGATCGAATCGACATCGATCTGAGAGCCGAAGGCGAGCGCGGTCAAAAGCGCCAATTTATGCGCCGTGTCGAAGCCGCCGATGTCGAAGGTCGGGTCCGTCTCGGCATAGCCGAGCGTCTGCGCATCCTTGAGGCACACCTCGAACGACAGCTTTTCCCGCTCCATCCGGGTCAGGATGTAGTTGCAGGTGCCGTTGAGGATGCCGTAGACGCGGGAAACCTGATTGCCGGCGAGCGCTTCCCGGAGCGTCTTGATGATCGGGATGCCGCCGGCCACCGCCGCCTCGAAATTCAGACTGACGCCGCGCTTTTCCGCGAGCGCCGCCAATTCGACGCCATGGCGGGCGAGGAGTGCCTTGTTGGCGGTGACCACGTGCTTGCCGGCGTCCAGCGCTGCCCGCACCGAGGCTTCCGCCGCGCCCGTAGCGCCGCCGATCAATTCGACGAACACGTCGATGTCGGGGCTCATCGCCAGCTTGACCGGATCCTGGAACCAGTTGACGTGCTCGAGGGAGAAGCCGCGATCCTTGGTGCGGTCGCGTGCGCATACGGCGCGCAGCACGATCGGACGGCCGCAGCGGATGGCGAGATCGTCGGCATGACGGGCGAGGAGTTTGACGACCGAGGCCCCGACAGTGCCGAGGCCGGCCACGCCCAAGCGAAGGCTGGATTGCATGAGAT
>JARLIT010000042.1 GCA_031291575.1 Ancalomicrobiaceae bacterium | reverse complement strand
GGACGGCAGCAATTATGGCGCCACCGGGCTCAACAGCTCGGACCAGATCGGCCGCGCCGGCTTCCATCGGCTGATGGCAATCCTGGCCGGTGCCAACGCACCGAAGAAGACGGTGATCCCGTCGCCGATCATCACCAAGGATAACGCCGTCAAGTTCATCAACGAAGGCTCCAAGTTCTGACGCGGCAGGACAAGCGGATCCACCGCGATCCATAGTGGATCCGCTCGGGGCAAACTGGTTCGCCCGAGACTGTCAACGGCAGAGCAACGCCAGGCCAGTGGGACGCTGGAGCAGACAGGCAAATGGCCCCGATCGGGGCCATTCGTCTGTCTGCAGCGGCTGGTCGATCAGGGCGCGCTGATCCTGCCGGTACCGGGATCCACGCTTTCGGGTGCCTGATTTCGACCCGCCCCTTCAGCGGCAACGGGAGGTGGGGTGTTTCAGCCGATAGCTATCGCCGTTCATGGATCCTGCTTGGAGTCTGAACGAACAGGCGCCGTTCGCCCAGATCGTCCAAATCCATCGTCTCAAAGGCAATGCCGCGTGCCTTCCAGATCGGTGGTCCTGAGCGTCACGTGATCGATCCTCATGGTGTCAGCCGATTGCGCCGCCGCCGTCGACCCGAACGGTCGATCCGGTGGCAAACGGCGTCTTCATCAGGAAGATCGCCGCGTTGGCAATGTCGTCCGGCTGCCCGATCCGTTTCGCTGGCAGCTTGGCGGCCGTCCGCTCGAACAAATCCTTGCGCTTGGCCTCGTCCATCTTCGACCACAGCGGCGTGTCGATCGTGCCTGGCGACACAGCATTGACGCGGATCGGCGAGAGCTCCAATGCAAGACCTCTGGCAAGGCCCTCAAGCGCCGCATTGATGGCCCCCTGCAATACCGCGCCTGCCGACGGGCGGACGCTGAGGAACCCCGTGATCAGCGTCAGCGATCCGCCTTCGCTGATCGAGGCGGCCCGGGCGATGCGGTAGGCGCCCCAGAATTTGCTTTCCATGGCGTCTTTTGCGTCCGCGAGGGGCAATGCCCTGACCGGTCCGCTTGCGGTCTGCGCCGCTGACACCACGACATGGTCCCACGGTTCGTGCGTCGAGAAGAGCGCCTCGATGGCACCCATGTCCGCGGTATCGAGGGTGACCGCGTCGACTGCGTCTTGGATAGCGGTCCTGGCAGCTGCAAGCTTGGCGGCCGACCGCGCGGCGATCGTCACGGAGGCCCCTTCGGCGACCGCCTGCCGTGCGATCGCCAGACCGATGCCGGAACTTCCGCCGATCACGAGAACACGGCTGTTATTGAGCGAAGTCATGTGCTTACCCTCTATCAGGCGATGGTCGGGACCACCCCACCGTCCACCCGCAGGGCGGCGCCGTTGGTGGCGGAGGACAACGGGCTGGAGACGTAGGCCACCAGGTTGGCGATCTCCTGCGGTTCGATGAGCCTTTGCAGAAGCGAGGTCGGCCGGTGCTTTTCGAAGAATTCCGCCTCGACCTCGGCCGCCGAGGCGTCCGGGTTCGACGACAGGCTGCGCAGAAAGTCCACGATGCCGTCCGAACGCGTCGGACCGGGCAATACGGAGTTTACGGTGACCCCGGTGCCCTTGGCCTCGCTGGCCAGCCCACGGGCAACGGCAAGCTGGGCGGTCTTGGTCATGCCGTAGTGCACCATGCCACCGGGGGTCATCAGGCCGGATTCGCTGGAGATGAAGATGATGCGGCCCCAGTTCCGGGCAAGCATGCCCGGCATGTAGGCGCGTGACAGCCTGATGCCGCCAAGGACATTGATCTCGAAATAGCGGCGCCACTCGTCGTCGCTGATCGCCTGAAACGGCTTGATTTCATAGATGCCCAGGTTGTTGACCAGAATGTCCACCTGCGGCAACGCCGCCGTCAGCGCCGAGACACCGTCTTCTGTCGTCGGGTCGGCCAGGGCGCCGGTGACGGTTTCGCCGCCGGACGCGGCGATGTTGGCGATCGCCGCGTCGATGCGGTCGCGGGTGCGTCCGGGAAGGGTGACCTTCGCGCCTTCAAGCGAAAGGGCTCGGGCGATTTCCAGGCCGATGCCGCCGGTCGCGCCCGTAACGATCGCCGTTTTGCCGTTGAGTTTGAGATCCACGTTTGCTCTCCATCGTATCGATGGGGCAAACATAGGCCGGGCAGTTTCCCGCAAGAATATCCATGGGCGACAATGGACTCTTGTGTTAGGTGCAAGAATATGGCTGACGATCTTTCCGATATGGCGGTGTTCGTGCGCATCATCGAGGCGGGCAGTCTGTCCGCCGCGGCACGGCGGCTGAACCTTTCGCTTCCCGTTGTGAGCCGAAGGCTGTCGCAACTGGAGGTGCGGCTTGGGGTACGCCTCGCCAACCGCACGACACGGACGCTGTCGATGACCGAGGAGGGAAACCGCTTCTACGTGCGGTGCGTTCGCATCCTCGCCGAGATCGAGGAAGCTAAGCTGGAGGTGATGAGCGGACGCGAGACGGCCGTCGGCCTCCTGCGCATCACCACGACGCTCGCGTTCGGGACCAAGCATCTGGCGCCGCTGCTGGCCGACTTCCAGAAACAGCATCCGCGCCTGACCATCCATCTCAACACCACGGACACGATTACCAATATCGTCGAAGCCGGCTACGACTTCGCTGTCCGGTTTGGCATTCTGGCGGATTCGAGCTTCATTGCGCGCCAACTGGCGCCGAATGTCAGGGTCATCTGCGGGTCGCCGGATTATCTCGACCGGCGCGGCGTGCCGATGGTGATGGAAGACCTCCTCAGCCATGACTGCATCGTCTACGGCGAACCTGCGCTCGATACGTGGTCATTCACCGACGGCCGCTCGGTCGCTGTCCGCGGGCCGATCAGCGTCAGCAGCGGAGTTCTCGCGCACGAACTCGCCCTCTGCGGCGAAGGACTGGTGATGAAGTCGATGTGGGACGTCTACGAGGACGTCGCGGCGAAACGGCTGCAGATCGTCCTGCCCGGCCTCAAGCTCGCCGCCGCCCCGATCCACGCGCTCTATCCGCATGGCAAGCTGACCGCCGCGAAGGTCCGGCTATGCGTCGACTACCTTGCTGCCGCCTTGAAGGAGAGGGCGGCCTTGCTGCCGGGCGGGCCCATCGGGCTGTAGAGGCGCCAGCCGCTGCGAATGTTGATTTCCAAGAGCTGACGGAATGGGCTTTTATTCTCGACAACCAGATCACTCAGGCAGTCGCATTTCAGGAAATCGACTATCCGGCGATCAGAAGGATGAACGCGCTGGAGCCGCGCGTGGGAGAAACATCACAATGACGACGTTGCGTTGGGGCATTCTGGCTACGGGTTGGATCGCGGATCTCTTCGTGAAGGATCTGCTGGATAACGACATGCTGGTAAGTGCGGTTGGGTCACGCTCTGCAGAGAAGGCGGCTGCGTTCGCCGCCCGATACGGCATTCGGAGGTCCCATGGCAGCTACGAGGCCCTTGCTGCCGATCCTGAGGTCGATATCGTCTACATTGCCACACCACATCCGTTCCACGTGACGGCCGCCGAACTGTGCATCACAGCCGGCAAGCATGTGCTTGTGGAGAAGCCCTTCACTCTCACGGGTCCGGAAGCGGAGCATCTGCTGGCGCTTTCCCGCAAGCACGGGGTCGTCGTGCTTGAGGCAATGTGGACGCGCTTCCTGCCGCATATGGTCCGGCTGCGTGAAGCGCTAGCGAGCGGAATCATCGGCGAAATTCGCACGCTCATCGCGTCCCACACGCAAGATCTGCCCGATGATCCGGGCCACCGCCTCAACGCGCTCGAACTTGGCGGGGGCGCCTTGCTGGATCTGGGAATCTACCCAGTTGCCTTCGCCTTCGACATTCTGGGACAGCCGGCGCAGATACTGGCAACGGCCCGCCTGCGACCGACCGGCGCTGATGCGGAGGTCTCCATTCTGTTTCGTTACGCCAGCGGCGCCAGTGCGCTGCTCGTTGCAGCAAGCGACGCGCCAGGCAGCAACCGAGCGGAGATCAACGGCACGGCGGGCTATGTCGAGATCGACGGCGTCTGGTATATGCCCACCGGGTTTCGCATCTACGATAGCCAGAATACTTTGATCGAAGAGTTTTCGCCCGCCGAGATGCGTGGGCGCGGTATGCACTTCCAAGCGAGGGAGGTCGAGCGGCTGGTGACGTCCGGTGAGCGGGTCAGCCCGATGATGCCGCTGCAGCAGAGTGTTGCCATCATGCGGACGCTCGACAGCATCAGACGCCAGATCGGCGTGGCTTACCCTGGTGAACAGGAGATTCCCGCTATAGATCACAACTAGTACTGCAGTTGTGCTTATGTATGGATGATGATTCAACCTCCCGGTGATTTGGGAGGTTGGAGATGATTGCGACGTAGGCCGGGGCGCTTGTTGAGTGGGAAGAGGAGTCTTGCCTGCGCGTGCGCGAGCCGCGACGTCGTGGCACGCAGGAAAGCGCGACATCAAGGGCCGGCAAAGCATCCGTTGTCGAAAATGCCGCCGATACCAGGGCTGCCGCCCACATCTCTCCGTAAATGCCGTTCTCAGTATGGGTGAGGCGAGCGTCTCGCAGTGCTAACTCTGCGGCTGTCGACGGATTTCCAGGATTCACATAACCAAAGATGTCCCCCTGATGAGGGCGCCGATCCATTCTCTGTATGGATTGTCGACGGCCGCAGCCTGCAAAGGCGAGACCCCGCGTCACAAATTCCGATAGGCTGCGCGCTCCGCGGTAAACGTCTGTGTGAACGGCATCCGATCGAGCCATTGTGCCGCGATGTCCTCGGTTGTCAGCGCGGAGCCGTAGGTTTCGATCAGGTGCAGTCCGAGTATCGTCCAATCGATATCGTCGTCCCGAGGTGCGGTCTCAAACAGTCCTGCGGAAGCAACGGGCGCGGATTCATGGAGATGGCTGACACCGTCGGGCAAAGTCTCAAGCAGCGGGACATAACCTGTTTGAGGCCACTGTCAGACGGCACGCAGATATCGTTCGACCTCGTCTCTGGTCAGACCCTCGAGCGGTTTACCCATCGTGTTGCCGACGCATCTTCCCAGCCAGGCACCGTGAACCCTGTCGGCCAGGCTGGCGCCGTCGATCGGAAGGACTGGCAGGCGGCTAATGAGATCCAGAAGAGATGCATCGTCCGAAGGCTCCACGAGGTCCCAACGAGCTATGGGTGAATTTGGGTGACGGGGCGATCAGGCGGCGTTCTGGGACGGCGCGTGGATGACCTCGATGCCGTCGGCGAATCTGACACCG
>JARLIT010000307.1 GCA_031291575.1 Ancalomicrobiaceae bacterium | reverse complement strand
GCTCTGGTTGGCGTGTTTGGACGCGGCGGCCAACCGCCGCAGGTCCGAGGCCGAGTAGTCTGTCCGAAGCTTCACCGCTGCAGCCATCGCGCGAATCCTCCTCGCACCATGGAATCAGCGAAATGACCCGCCGAAAAGCCCTAGAGAGTCAGGCAGGGCGGCCGCTGATGAGTGGTCCTTTCAAAGCGCTCTTCGACGATCTGTCTCAAGTCAACACGCCGCCAGCGCACGACGCCGTGGACAGCCCGATCGGGGCCGGTTTCGACGATCTCGGCCAGTTCCGCCAGTTGCTCCTGCGACAGGCGCGGCGGATGGCCTGGCCGAGTTCGAGTGGGAGCTGATCCGGGCACGCACAGGGGATGGGAGGGAACGCGCCAAGGCGCGCGGCGTGAAGGTCGGCCGCAAGCATGCTTTTTCATCTGCAAACAGCAGATCTAGCTTGCTTTCATGTTGAAAAGTCAGCACGCCAGCATACTGATCGAATTGCGATGGATGCAGGTAGTAGCGACCAGCTGGCAGCGCTACCGTCGCTACGCGCACTTGAAGTGCTTGGATGTCCCGGGACCTGAAGAGGCGGCCGACGAAACATGGCAACGAGTTCTACCTATTCTGGGAAGAAGGGTAGGCTCTCCGCTCAGATTTCACCCAGTACGAGCCGGTCGCAGGGTGGCGCCCGTACGCCAAGAGGGGGCCGGCAACCATGAACGCGGCAATCGCACCGCTTGTCGCGTGGGTCAAGACGGCCGCACATCTTGAGCAGGGAATCGTTTGGCGAAAAAGGCAGTGGCCCAGATCAACGGTTCGAGTGGGTCCTTCCCCTCACATCGGTCCGCTCCGAGCGGGAGACGCTCACAGTTAGGCGACGGGTGCCGTTCCATATTTTGCGAGGATGAGATCGACTGCTTCGGTGAGCAGCGACTCGCACGAGCGATCGTCCTCCAACGCAGTTCGCTTTAGGATCTTGTACTTGGCGCGGTCCATCCGGAAACTGACCGTCTGCCGGCTGGAGGCGCGTGGCGCCACCACCTTGTCGAAATCGCTCGAGCCGCCGAATTCGGCATCTGCCGCCTTCGTAAAAACGTTCTTACGCTTCGATGGCATGAAGTTTCTCCTCAAAGCGCCTTTCCAGTGCAGCCCACAAACGCCTGGCTTCGGCTGCGGCCAAGCCTTCAGGTGCAAACTCGGCAATGCCCTGGCCATTCGCCAAGGCAGCCGGAACAGCAACCCGGCTCGTCAGCTGGCCATGCCAGCATGCGGCTTCGTTGATTTTGAGTGCGTCTCGAAGATCGGCGACCAGTGGAGCATCGACGCCATTTCTCACCGGCGGGGCCAGATTGATGATGACAGCATGATTAACACCCTGCCGCTCGGCCAGCCGGGTACGCGAGAGTGTGACGGAGAGATCGAAGGCGCCGGGCCGCGTCATGACACAGACGAGATCGGCAAGAGCCATGGTGACAGCCGTCGACCTGTCCATCTGCGGAGGCGTATCGATGACGACGAGATCGAACTGGCTACGGCGCGCCTGATCGACGAGCTCCCTAACTTCCGCCGGCCTGCACATCTGCAAGGGAATGTCCTTCTGGCCTCGGTAGGCCTGCCAAAGCTGCACCGAAGCCTGGGGGTCTGTATCGACCACTCCGACGCGGTAACCACCGAGCATGGCCAAGACCGCAGTATTGATGGCGGTCGAGCTCTTGCCGGAGCCCCCTTTACCCACGAAGGTCAGGACAAGCATCTCTTAACCCTCCTTCGGCTTCTTCGCAGAGGCGGGACGCCTTTCGGTCGGCGTGGCGCGTTTGATGGGCGCGCCCCGCTTGTGCCGTCCATTCGCCAGCGCGCCGAAATCCAGCCCCTTGAACATCGTCCAGTCGATGGACTTCGGTAGGCGAGACGTGGCAACGGCCAAACACTCGTCAGTGCTGGGTATAATTATGCCGTATTCGTCATGCTGATCGCGCTTTACCTTGTGCCCAACCTGCTGGCGCGCCAGTTTCGCATCGATGTTCTCGTCGCGCAGTGCGGTAATCTTCCCATGCCGAAGAGAATGAATGACCTCGATATTTCTGCCAGCCGCGCCATTTCTCTGAAGTAGTCTATTGAGCGTTTTTGAAACGTATCTTGCCGGATCGGAGTGTTCGTGCGCGGCGGCAAATATAAACCCGTCACGCTGGCACGCCCATTCGACAAAGCCGATATCGTCGAGAAAGTCGTGCAGCACAAAGAACCGGAGAGAGTCAGCGGTCTTACTGGGAACGCGGCGGTAACCGTCCTTGGTCTTCACTATCCCGTTGGTCTGAGCGATCCAGATGTCGCCCTTTCGGCGGATGTCAGTGCCCTGAAGATAAAGAAGGAGCCCGATCCGCCGGCCGGTCAGATACGCAAGTAGCGGGAGCATCGCGTCTTCCAGGATCCCGGTCTCGATACCAGCGCGGAATGCGCGCCCCAGGACCCCGTCGTCAATCGTCTCTCGCTTGATCGCTCCCCGCAGCGTGCCCGGGTATCGCAGTTTCACGCCGGCGAAGGGGTCCCTGTAGCCATAGGTGGTCATGCTGTGGCGCATCATTGTTCGAATATTTGCCACATAACCCTCTTGCATTGTCTTTCGCGCGAGAGGCAGTTCGGTTAGCGAACGGTTTGCTTCGCAGATCTGTCTAGTACTCAATCCATCAAATTGTGCCCGCTTCGTCGTATTTGCCGGCCAGAATTGCATGATATTGACGTAGTCCTGCAGATCTTTTGGAGTGTAGGTGTCGACAGGTTTGTCGCCGATGAGCTCAACAAATGTTTTCATGCGTAGATTTAAGTACTTGATGTCCGGATGGTTCTCGCCGTCGGCGTCCTCGCGCATTTCGATATATTGGCGGGCGACCGTACTGAACAGAGGCATTGAGGACCGCGCTGGCGCGACTGATGCCGGCGCAGGCGGCGGCTGAGGCTCGCCCGGGGGTACGGTCCCCGGTGCCGAAGTCGACATCAGATACCCCGTGAGGCCCTCCGCAGAAGCTTCGTAGCCCTTGAGGGGCCTCCCGATCAGGCTTTCGATCGCCCCGGCGACCAGGTCATCGGCGTTTCCGACGACGGCCGGCAGTCCGGCCGAACCTCTTGCCGTTTCAGTCGCAACCAGGGTCAGAGTGGAGAGCGCCGACTGCA
This sequence comes from Ancalomicrobiaceae bacterium, assembly GCA_031291575.1. Taxonomy (GTDB): domain Bacteria; phylum Pseudomonadota; class Alphaproteobacteria; order Rhizobiales; family Ancalomicrobiaceae; genus CAIYYN01. The sequence continues at coordinate 12,182 of JARLIT010000307.1, read as the reverse complement.
AACCAGACGCAATCGACAGAGCAGATGACGGATCGGTCATCGCACGGTCAATGGCGGCGTGACACGAATCCACCACTTGACTCAGGAGGGGATGGTCGATGGCCCCATCGGCATTCGAAGCATTACTCATCACACGCAACCCAACAGTGGCCAAAATGAGCTGGCACATCGCTGTAAGATTGCGTGCGATGCGCTCGGCAGCGCGGCGTGGACCTGGCCCAAGCCACCTTTTTATGGTGAGTCGATTCGAATCACTTTGGCAAGAGGCGATGTATTGCTTCGGGATGCGCCATTGGAAGCGCCAGCCAAGTGGCGAGCCGGTCAGATAAGAGGGGGACGCAGTCCGGTTCGAACGGGCGTGGCGCTGTCGGCGTGGCGCCGAATCACCTGGCGTTTCCACTGGTACATTTTCTGGTACATCGACTGGTACAGACATGGCGGAGCGCTCGATTGGCGGTCCGGCTGATGCTGAATGCCTTTTAAAATCAAGGCATTACGGTCGATCACTTGAGGGAATAAATGGCGGAGAGGGTGGGATTCGAACCCACGGTCCGCTTACACGGACAACGGTTTTCGAGACCGCCCCGATCGACCACTCTGGCACCTCTCCGCTAAAAGAGTCCCGGTCTCGAACGGTGGCGGACCATACATAACAGGCTGCCGGCGCACAAGGCCCCCACGCGCTTTTCCACGGGGACATCCGACGAGGCCCGTAGCCGGCACCCGCAGCCAACGATCCGGGAGAGAATTGCTCAGCGTTGTCCATCACCTGATCGATGCAGATGGATGCGTCTCCGAGCAATCGGGCGAACCGAATTCGGCGCCGTTTGCTCTGCCCGCCCCTCCCCTTCGGCAAGGGCAGAGAGGCTCTCTGTGGCTGCAATCGACGTCCGAATCTCCCCTGTCGGCAGCTCCGAGCGCGGACGCGACGCTTGGCCCGCCCCGAGCGAAGGCTGACAGGCCAAGAGGAGGCACGACAGAACGTCGCCGGTGCGCCTCACCCGCACACCCTTGCGAAGCGGCTCTGCGAACGACCGCGAGCGACGACGTGGACGCATGCGCATCGCCCGCCTGCCCCTGCTAAGCGGCCCGACCGTCCTTGCCGCGACGGCCGTTCTGGCCCACTGTCCGCACCGCTCGGACCGCGCCACTCGAGCTCCACCGCTTGGGCCGCACCCTTCAGCCTTCGTCGGCAGACGAAAGTATGCGGGCGAACACGTGGACGAGGCCTGGAGAATTCGCATAATAACGCATAGCTAGCAGGCCGCCAGCCAATGACCCTCGACCAAGGGGCGAGCGTGGCCGGCCGAACCAATCCTCGGGAGGGAAGTCATGACGGAGACCGTTTTCCCCGTGCCGGCAACGATCGCCGCTTCGGCGCATGTCGATGACGCCAAATATCAGGCCCTCTACCGCCGGTCCGTCGAGGATCCGAACGGCTTCTGGGCCGATGTGGCGAGCCGTCTCACTTGGACGAAACCCTTCACCAAGGTGAAGAACACCTCCTACGACCCGCACAACGTCTCGATCAAGTGGTTCGAGGACGGCGAGTTGAACGTCGCCACCAACTGCGTCGACCGCCATGCGGCGGCGAAGCCGGATGCTGTGGCGATCATCTGGGAAGGCGACGACCCCAACGAGTCGCGCCGCATCACCTACGCCGAACTGAAGGACGAGGTCTGCCGCTTCGCCAACGTGCTTCTGGCCAAGGGCGTGAAGAAGGGCGACCGCGTCACCCTCTACCTGCCGATGATCCCGGAAGCGGCCTTCGCCATGCTGGCCTGCGCCCGCATCGGCGCCGTCCATTCCATCGTGTTCGGCGGCTTCTCGCCCGACAGCCTTGCCGGCCGCATCGAGGATTGCGGCTCCACCGTGGTGATCACCGCGGACGAAGGCCTGCGCGGCGGTCGAAAGGTGCCGCTGAAAGCCAATGTCGACGCTGCCCTGGAAAAGGTGTCGGGCGTCGAGACGGTGATCGTCGTCAAGCGCACCGGCGGCAAGATCGCCATGCAGGCGGGGCGCGACATCTATTACGACGAGGCGGCGGCCGGCGTATCGACCGATGCCCCGGCGCCGGCGATGAACGCCGAGGATCCCTTATTCATCCTCTATACCTCCGGCTCGACCGGCAAGCCGAAGGGCGTCTTGCATACGACCGGCGGCTATCTCGTCTACGTCTCGCTGACGCATGAGATCGTGTTCGATTACAAGCCCGGCGAAGTCTACTGGTGCACCGCCGACGTCGGCTGGGTCACCGGCCATTCCTACATCGTCTACGGGCCCTTATCGAACGGCGCCACGACACTGATGTTCGAGGGCATCCCGAGCTATCCCTCGCCGGCCCGCTTCTGGGAGGTGATCGACAAGCATCAGGTCAACATCTTCTATACCGCCCCGACCGCCATCCGCTCGCTGATGGGCGCCGGCGAGGCGCATGTGAAGAAGACCTCGCGCGCCTCCTTGCGCATCCTCGGCTCGGTCGGCGAGCCGATCAATCCGGAAGCCTGGCTGTGGTACCACTCGGTGGTCGGCGACAGCCGCTGCCCGATCGTCGACACATGGTGGCAGACCGAGACCGGCGGCATCCTGATCACGCCGTTGCCGGGCGCGACCGCCTTGAAGCCCGGTTCGGCGACGCGGCCGTTCTTCGGTGTGCAGCCGGCGGTGGTCGATGCGGCCGGCACCATTCTCGAAGGGGCCACCGAGGGCAACCTCGTCCTGTTGGATTCCTGGCCCGGCCAGATGCGCACGGTGTTCGGCGATCACGAACGCTTCGTGCAGACCTATTTCTCCACCTATGTCGGCATGTATTTCACCGGCGACGGCTGCCGGCGCGATGCCGACGGCTACTACTGGATCACCGGCCGCGTCGACGACGTCATCAACGTTTCCGGCCACCGCATGGGCACGGCCGAAGTCGAATCGGCGCTGGTCGCCCATCCGAAGGTGGCCGAGGCCGCCGTCGTCGGCTATCCGCACGACCTCAAGGGCCAGGGCATCTATGCCTATGTGTCGCTGATGGAAGGCGTTTCGCCGTCCGAAGAGCTGAGGAAGGAGCTCGTCGGCTGGGTCAGGAAGGAGATCGGCCCGATCGCCTCGCCCGATCTGATCCAGTTCGCGCCCGGCCTGCCGAAGACGCGCTCCGGCAAGATCATGCGCCGCATCTTGCGCAAGATCGCCGAGGACGAATTCGCGGCCCTCGGCGATACGTCGACCTTGGCCGATCCGGCGGTGGTGCAGGACCTGATCAACAACCGCCAGAACCGCCGCATCGGGTAAGGTGCGCCCCGCTCGCGGATGGCGCCCCCGCAACCGGGAGCGCCAACCGCGCCGATGCCTCAGAGGCTGTCGCCGAAATCCGCCCGGAACTTGGCGACGAGCTTCTCCTGCCAGTCGCCGACCGGCGCCAAGCGCCCGTAGAAGAAGCGCAGGATTTCCGGTTCCTCGACGAAGACGAGGCCGCCGACGAGCGAGCGGTTCTTGTAGAGCCAATCGATGCGGTCGACGGCGTATTTCACCTGCGACAGCGTGAACACGCGGCGCGGCATGGCCAGGCGCAGCAGTTCCATGTTGGAGTAGACTTCGGACCCGTCGGGATTGCGCTGTTCCGACAGCGAACCGCGCTCCATGCCGCGGACGCCCGAGGCGATATAGAGCGCCGAGGCGAGCGCGCCGGCAGGGTATTGCGCCTGCGGCACGTGATCGAGGAAACGCAGCACGTCGATGTGGCAGCCGAGGCCGCCGGCCGGTGTGATGACCGGCACGCCGCGCTTGACCAGCTCGTCCACCATATAGGCAATGAACAGCGGTCCCTGGCTGATCATGTCCTCGTCCATCGTCTCGTCGAGGCCGACGGTCAGCGCCTCGATCTCGCGGATCGACATGCCGCCGTAGGTGAGGAAGCCTTCGTAGAGCGGAACGAGCCCGCGCATCCGGCGATACAACGCCTCGTCGCGGATGCAGATGCCGCCGCCGCGGGCGCAGCCGAGCTTGCGCGCCGAGAAATAGATGATGTCGCAGAGATCGGCGATACGGCGGGTGATTTCGGCGATCGACAGGTCGCGGCAGTTCGGATCGCGCACCTTGATGAAATAGAGATTGTCGGCAAGGAGGCTCGCGTCGAGGACGAGGATCAGCCCATTCTGGTCGCACACCCGGCGGATCTCGGTCAGATTGTCGAGCGAGATCGGCTGGCCGCCGATGAGGTTGGTGCCGGCCTCCATGCGCACGAAGGCGATCTTGTCGGCGCCGTGGGCGGCGATCAGCGCCTCGAGCTTGGCGATGTCCATGTCGCCCTTGAACGGCTGGTCGCTCGTCACCGCGAGGCCTTCCTCGGTGATGAGTTCCTCGACCGAGCCGCCGTTCAAGACGATGTGCGCCTTGGTCGTGGTGAAGTGGTAGTTCATTGGCACGATCGTGCCGGGCGTGACCAGCACCTGCGCCAGAATGTTCTCGCAGGCGCGCCCCTGGTGGGCCGGCAGCACGTACTTCAGCCCGAAGATCTCCTGCAGCTTGGCTTCCAGCCTTTCGTAGGTCGCCGAGCCGGCATAGGCATCGTCGGCGACCATCATGGCGGCGAGCTGCTGATCGCTCATGGCGTTGACGCCGGAATCCGTCAGCATGTCCATGAACACGTCGCGGTTCCTCAACAGGAACGTATTGTTGCCTGCCTCGGTGACGGCCTTCAATCTTGCCTCGACCGGTGGCAGGAACAATTTCTGGACAATGCGGACCTTGTGCATCTCGAGGGGAATGTTTTCGCCACTCGCAAACTTGACGCTCGCCATGATTCCTCCGAACCCTCTTCTGATGACCGGACGGACGTCGAGCCCGTCTCGGTCGCAACGCTATGCGGGGGTGTCGGGAGTTTCGGCGTAAAGCTTTGACGCGTCTTCGGAATGACGTGGTGCGGTTCACCCGTTTCCCATCGCGCGGCGCCCGATTTGGCCTGACGATCGATCCGATTTCTGCCCTACGGCTGGGAAGGCATCACGTGGCCGAACGGGCTCCCGCCTGCGGGCCTGCCCGCTCGCCGCCCGCTATCGTATCCGGCACGTGGTCCGGTCAGTTGCCGTTGAGCAATTCTTCGAATTCCGATCCCCCTGGCTAGATAGCCACAATCGGCCCGCCAGAGCTTGCCCGTGCGATTACATAGGTAGGATCACACTCTTCGAAACCAGAAGCCACGAGGGCCCGGAAATGAAGGCGCTGGACCGCCGCTCACACTGGCAGCCCAGACATTGATCCGCCCGCTTGTGGCGGGATCGATCAACCGTCAGGGCCGCCGGTATCGCACGCCGGCTCGCCGGATTTCGGAACGATTTCAACCCAGATCGATATGGCCCCCTGCCCGCAGCGCGGCCCGGCGCCTGGCGCAATGGCCCGCCGCTGCACTCAATCGCCGAAATCCCACTCGGCCGCACTGGCGCCGGCGAGTTCGCGCACCCGTTCCTCGTCCTTGGCGAATTCCGCCGCCAGTCCGGAATAGACGATCTGACCGTGATCGAGCACATAGGCCCGGTCGGCGATCTCGACGGCGGCGCGCACATTCTGCTCGACGAGGAGGACCGACATCCCGTGGTCGCGCGCACCGACCACGATGCGGAACACCTCCTGCACGATGAGTGGCGCCAACCCTTGCGACGGCTCGTCGAGGATCAGGATCTTGGGGTTCAACAGCAGCGCCCGACCGATCGACAACATCTCCTGCTCGCCGCCCGACAGCTGCCGACCAAGGTTCGTCTTGCGTTCGGCGAGCCGGGGAAACAGCTCGTAGATGCGCGGGATGGTCCAGTGCCCAGGCTTGTCGACCGGCACCTTCAGGTTTTCCTCAACCGTCAGATAGGGGAAGATCTTGCGCCCCTCGGGCACGAAGCCGACGCCGAGGCCGGCAATCCGATAGGGCGGCAGATCAGTCGTCGCCCGGCCGAAGATGCGTACGGCCCCTTCGCGCGGCGGCGTCAGCCCGACGAGGCTTCTGAGCGTCGTCGACTTGCCGGCGCCGTTACGGCCGAGGAGTGCCACGATCTCGCCCTCGCGCACCTCTAGGTCGACTTGGTGCAGGATATGGCTCTTGCCGTAGTAGGTGTGGAGGCCCTCGGCCTGCAATACGATCTCGCTCATCCCGCGGTCCCCAGGTAGGCCTTCTGCACGGCTTCGTTGGCAGCGATCTCCTTCGGGGTCCCCTCCGCCAGCATGCGGCCCTCGGCCAACACCATGATACGGTCGGCGAGATTGAACACGATGCGCATGTCGTGCTCGATCAGCACGATCGACAGGCCCTGCTGCCGGTGCAGCTTGCGGATCAGTTTGGCGATGTCGAACGTCTCCTGATCGCCCATGCCGGCGGTCGGCTCGTCAAGGAGGAGGAGCCGCGGCTTCAGGGCGAGCGCCATCATGATCTCGGTGGTGCGCTGGTCGCCGTGCGACAATTCGCCGACAAACCGGTCGGCCTTGTCGGTGAGGCCGGACAGCCCCAGGAGTTCGGACACTTCGGCGTGCACCTCCTCGGCCGCGTCCTCGCTCATCCGCACGCTGAGCCCGTAGCCCAAGGCCGCCTCGACCGCGATCTGCAGGTTCTCGCGCACGCTGAGTTCCGGGAACACCTCGGTGATCTGGAAGGTGCGCGCCATGCCGAGCTTGACGCGCTGGCTCGGCGCGACCTGCGATATGTCGCGGTTCTCGAACAGGATGCGGCCCGTCGTCGGCGTCAGGAAGCCCGAGATCATGTTGAAGAACGTCGTCTTGCCGGCACCGTTCGGGCCGATCACGGCGCGGATCTCGCCGGGTTCCACCACCATCGAGATGTCGGCGACGGCGACGAGGTTGCCGAAGCGCTTGGTGAGGTTCTCAACCTTCAGCCGTGTCACGCTTGCGTCCTCCGTCCGAGCATGCCGAGAACGCCACGCGGGAAGAACAGCACCACGAGCACGAACACCAGCCCGACCAGTGACATCCAGTTGGATGTGCGGCTCGACAGATAGTCCTGCAGGACGACGTAGATCGCCGCGCCGATCAGCGGTCCCCAGAACGAGCGCATGCCGCCGAGGACCGCCATGATCACGAAGGCTCCCGACTGGCTCCAGTGCAGCGTGCGCGGGTCGACGAAATTGTTGAGGAGCGCATACATCGCGCCAGCGACGCTGGCGAAGCCGCAGGACACCGTCCACGACAGCCAGATGCGCAAGTTGACCGGGATGCCGAGGAACAGCGCCCGCCGTTCGTTCTCCCGGATGGCGAGGAGCGAGCGGCCGAACGGCGAATTGAGGAGCTTCGCCATGATCGCAGTGGCCACGGCGAAGACGAACAGCACCAGATAGTAGAAGGCAACCGGGCTCTTCAGGTCGATGGTCGCGAACCCCAGGTTGATTGGCTGTCGCGACCAGTTGGTCAATCCGTCGTCGCCGCCCGTCAGCGTGCTCCAGCGGAAGGCGATGAAGTAGAAGATCTGGCCGAACGCGATCGTCACCATGGCGAAATAGACGCCGCGCAGGCGGATGATCAGCGGGCCGATCAGCATCGCCGCCATCATGCCGACCCCAGTGCCGACGAGGATCGCCAGTCCGGTCGAGGGCGCCAGATAGCGCAGCGTCAGCCCGGCGCCGTAAGCCCCGAGGCCGAAGTAGGCGGCGTGCCCGAACGACAACACGCCGGTGTGACCGAGGAGAAAGTTGAGCGCCATGGCGGCGAGCCCGAGGATCACCACTCGGCTGCCGAGGTCGGTATAGGCGACCACGTTGATCCACTCGGGCAGCGAGACAAGGACGATCCAGCCGATGACGCTCGGCGCGTAGCGCGTGAGAGAGCCGTTGTTCAGCATCAGAAGCGGCCCTCCTGGCCGAACAGGCCACGCGGCCGTACCAGGAGAACGGCCGCCATGATCACATACATGACTGCCTCGGTGGCGGACGGATAGAACACCGAGGTCAGGGCCGAGGCGACACCGATGAGAAGTCCGCCGAACAGCGTTCCCGGCAGGCTGCCGAGCCCACCGACGATGATCGACACGAAGCTCGGCATGATCAGCGAGGAGCCGATCGTCGGCTCGACGCCCAATTGCCCGGCCGCCAGCACGCCTGCCAGCCCGGCCAGATAGATGCCGAGCCCGAAGTTCAGGTTCCTGAGGATCGCAGTGTTGACGCCTAAGACCGATACGGTCTCCAGATCGAGCGTGCCAGCACGGATGCGCATGCCGAGCCGCGTCCATTTCAACAGGGCGAACAGCCCACTGACGCTGATCGCGGCCAAGGCCACCATGAACAGGCGATAGCCGGTCAGGAAGAAATACTCCGAACTCAACGGTGTCGTCAGCGACGAGGGCACTTCGTAGGGCACCGCCTGGGCGCCCCAGATGTAGCGTGTGCCGTCCTCGATGATGAACGCCAGGCCGAAGGTGAGGAGGAGGCTGTAGAGCGGATCGTGCCCATACACGCGCCGGATCAGGAACCGCTCGACGACGAGGCCGAGGAAGGCCGTCATGACCGGGGCAACGGCGAGCGCGCCCCAGAAGCCGAGATAGGGGATCAGCGTGTAGGCGAGATAGCCGCCGATCGCCAGAAAACCGCCGTGCGCGAAATTGATGACGCCGGTCAGGTTCATGATCAGCGACAGGCCGAGCGCCATCAGCGCGTAGAAGGCGCCGACGATCAGGCCGTTGAACAGGTTGAATAGGATGAGCTGGGTCATGTCGGCAGGCGCTCTCCGATGCGATCCGCAAGGCCTTGGGCGATGGGCGGCATGCGTCACCGAGGCGTGCTCGGCATCCGCCGCCACGCGGCAATGCGCCGCGATCGACGGGCGAAACCACACGCCGTGGGTGTCGGACGCAACTGCGCCGCCGGACGACGGCGCAGTTGGTCGGGCGGTGTCAGGTCGGCCAGGTCATCTTGCAGCCGGTCTCCTCGAGCGTGCCGGCGACGTTTGCGCCCTTGACCACCTCGGTGACCCTGAACAGGTCCTCCGGGTCCTTCTCGCCCTTTTCCGCGGCGTTGCCGACGAAGAGATCGGGGATTAGCTGGTTCTGGCCGGCGCGGAAGGCAGCACCGTTCGGCATCAGCGCGATCTCCGGCGGCAGGGCGAACCCCTGCAGCACCTTCGCCATCTTGACCGGATCGAGCGACTTGGCACCCTCGGCCGCGAGCGCGCAGGTCCAGGCGGAGGCATAGCCGAACCAGGTACGCGCGGTCGGCACGTGACCACCGGACTTCCTGCGGATCTTGTCGACGAATTCGGCCACCCCGGCGACGCCCGGCTGGTTCCAGTACCACTCAAACACCCAGGTACCGACGCGCGCCTCGGGCGGCAGGCCCAACAGCACCTCGAGTTCCTGCTGGGCGCCGGCTAGATGGAACTTCTTGTGCAGGCCGAACTGCACCGCCTGCTTCAAAGCGTTGACCGCGTCGTTGCCGGCCTGGAAGAAGATGATGACGTCGGGGTTCGCCGCCTGAGCCTTGATGAGATAGCCCGAATAGTCGGTCGTGCCGAGCGGGGTCAGGTCGGCGCCGAGCTTGGAGCCTCCGAGCGCGGCGGCGCTCTTTTCCATCGTCGACTGCAGCGTGTGGCCGAAGGCATAGTCCGGCGTCAGGTAGTAGAACTTCTTGCCATAGGCCTTGATCAGCGACCCCGCGACCGCCGACGTCTCCATTGCCGTGGTGTTGCAGACGCGGAAGACGTTCCAGTGGCAGTTCTCGCCTGTGATGGCGTCGGTGTGACCGCCGGGGATGACGTGCAGGACGCCGTGCTGGGCCGCGACTTGCGCCATCGCTTGCGCCAGCGCCGAGTTGATGTTGCCGACGAGGAAGTTGACCTGATCGCGCTCGATCAGCTTAGTCGCCTTCTGCACCGCCGCTCCGGCGTCGCCGCTGGTCGAATCTTCGACGAGAAGCTCGACCTGCCTACCGAGGATGCCGCCCTTGGCGTTGATCTCCTCGACGGCCAATTGCGCGCCGATCAGTTCGTTCTTGCCGAGCGCCGCGTAGGTGCCGGTCAAGGGATTGTCGAGCCCGATCTTGACGGTATCGGCGGCGCGCGCCGTCCTGACGAACGGCGAAGCGACCTGCACTACGCCAGCGGCCGCCGCAACTTTCAACAGCGAACGTCGGTCGATGCCGACAAATCCCGGTGTCTTTGCATTCCGTGTCATCCGATAGTCCCTCCCCCGAGCCCGGTCGTGTCACGCCGGGCACTTGGTTGCGTTTCCGATTTCGTCTTTTTTGATTGGGGCTGTGCGCCTGCGCCGAGTGGTGGTCGGCAGTGCCGACTTCGGTCAGATGCGCGCCCGAATTCGGGTAATTACTTAAGCGAGTATGGATATGGCCTCAGCAATGTCAATTGCGCCCAAAGGCCAAGGAATGCCCCCTTTCTGTCTCTGTCAGACGGGCGTTGCGCTCAAGCGGCGGCGGCGGCAAACCGGCCGGGCAAGGCCGATTCGGCGCCCTGCCCTCCCCCACGTCGCCGGGGCGAGCACTAACTGTTCCTTGATCAAACGGGTCTAAAACAACCCCGCACGATTGGATGGTGGGGGTCGAAGTGAAGGTCGTCATACTAGCCGGCGGACTGGGCACTCGCCTTTCGGAAGAGACTGGCACGCGCCCGAAACCGATGGTCGAGATTGGCGGCAAGCCGATCATCTGGCACATCATGAAGATCTATTCCCATTATGGGTTCAATGAATTCATTATCTGCCTGGGCTACAAAGGCTACATCATCAAAGAATTCTTCTCGAACTACTTCCTGCACATGTCGGACGTGACCTTCGACATGCGCAACAACAAGATGGACGTGCATCGGGAGAATGCCGAACCGTGGCGCGTGACGCTGATCGATACCGGCGAACACACGCAGACCGGCGGCCGCATCAAGCGGATCCTGCCGCATATCGCCGGCGACGACGTCTTCGCGCTGACCTACGGCGACGGCGTCACCGACCTCGACATCGGCAAGGAAGTGGACTTCCACCGCGCCCATGGGCGCCGCGCCACCGTGACGGCGGTCCGTCCGGCCAAGCGCTTCGGCGCGATTTCCCTCGACGGCGACCGGGTTGTCGCCTTCACCGAGAAGCCGGACAATGATGGCGGCTGGATCAACGGCGGCTTCTTCCTGTTGTCGCCGTCGGTCGGCGAGTTGATCGCCGGCGATCAGACCATCTGGGAACGCGAGCCGATGCAGAAGCTCGCCGAGATGGACGACATGCGCGCCTTCGTGCACGAGGGCTTCTGGCACCCGATGGATACGCTGCGCGACAAGACCTTCCTCGAGGACGAATGGCAGCACGGCCACGCGCAGTGGAGGGTGTGGTGAACTCGTCTGCCTTCTGGTCCGGCAAATCGGTATTTCTGACCGGGCACACCGGCTTCAAGGGCAGTTGGCTGAGCCTACTGCTCGACCGGCTCGGCGCGCGCGTGACCGGCTTTGCCGATGGCATTCCGACGACCCCATCGCTCTACGAGGCGGCTTCGGTCGCCAACGCTCTGACCGACCGGCGCGGCGACATCACCGTCCTGGCCGAAGTCGGCGAGGCAATGCGGGCAAGCGCGCCGGAGATCGTCGTCCATATGGCCGCGCAACCGATCGTCAAGGTCGGCTACAGCGATCCGATCCTGACCTACGCCACCAACGTGATGGGAACGGCGCACGTCCTACAGGCGGCGCGCGATTGTCCCTCGGTCCGGGTCATCCTCGTGGTGACCACCGACAAATGCTACGACAACCGCGAATGGCCGTGGGGCTATCGCGAGACGGACGCGCTCGGCGGCCATGATCCTTATTCGGCGAGCAAGGCCTGCGCCGAACTGGTGACGTCGAGCTTCCGCTCAAGTTTCTTCCATGGGCCGGACTGCGGTGTGGCCGTGACCTCGGCCCGCGCCGGCAACGTCATTGGCGGCGGCGATTTCGCGGCCGACCGCATCCTGCCCGACGCCTATCGCGCGTTTGCCCGCGGAGCCGCCCTCCAGGTCCGCAACCCCAGGGCCGTCCGCCCCTGGCAGCACGTGCTCGATCCACTGTGGGGCTACTTGACGCTGATCGAGCGGGCCTGGGACGACGTAGGCGGTTTCTCCGAGGCCTGGAACTTCGGCCCCGGGTCTGGCAACGAGCAGCCGGTCGAAGCGCTCGTTGCCGGCATCGTCGCCCGCTGGGGCGACGGCGCCCGCTGGCAGCAGGAATTCGGCGACCACGCAAAAGAG
>JARLIT010000306.1 GCA_031291575.1 Ancalomicrobiaceae bacterium | reverse complement strand
GACGTTCCCCTCAATCCTGCGAGAGAACCGCGAAGGCAAAAGTCCGTGCCGCCCAAAGGCAGCACCGCCGTCGTCGATGGACGTGCTTATAAGTCCCCCTCTCCCTACCTGTCAACACCAACAGTCAGAAAAAGTTCATGGGACTTTGCGGATGTCGCCATATCCGGCCGCAAATCCCGATTCGCGACCGAAATCCCTGCATTTGCCTGTGGATAACGGGGATGAGTTCAATCGCCGCCGGCGCCTCTTTGGTGCCTGTCGCGGCCTGGCAGCGCTCTCCGGCGCCACAGAAACAAAAACGCGGAAGGATCTCGCGATCCCTCCGCGCCTGCCGTCAGCGACCGTCTGAAGCGAGCCTGGAGCTCGTCAGGACTTGGTCTTGTTGTAGACGTCGATCAACACGGCGACGAACAGAACCGCGCCCTTGATCATGAACTGCCAGTCGATGCCGATGCCCTCCATCGTCATGCCGTTGTTCAAAACGCCCATGATGAAGGCGCCGATCACCGCGCCCATCACCGTGCCGACACCGCCGTAGGCCGAGGCGCCGCCGATGAAGCAGGCCGCGATCACGTCCAATTCGAAGCCGTCGCCGGCCTTTGGTGTCGCCCAGCCGAGGCGAGTGGCGAACATCATGCCAGCCAGCGCCGTCAGCACACCCATATTGATGAAGACGTAGAACACCGTGCGTTCGGTGTTGATACCCGACAGCTTGGCCGCCTTTTCATTGCCGCCGAGCGCGTAGACGCGCCGCCCGATCACCGTGCGCGTGCAGATGAATGAATAGAAGGCGATCAGCACACCCATGATCACGAAGACGTTGGGCAGGCCCTTATAGGTGGAGAACAGGTAGCACAGTGCGAACAGCATTCCGGCGATCGCGACATTCTTGATGAAGAAGATCACGAATGGTTCGTCGCTCATGCCGCGCGACACCTGCTTGGCTCGCGACATGAATGCCCCGATCAACATGCCGGCGACCACGATGGCGCCAATGGCGAGCGACGTCACGTAGACCGTGCCGCCCGCTTTGAACGGATCCGCCACTTTGCCGATGAATTCCGGGAAGAAGCCGGTCAACAGCGTCGAGATCTCATCCGGGAACGGACCGATGTTGCGCCCGCCAAGCGTATTCAGCGTCAGCCCTCTGAACGCCAGCATGCCCGCCAGCGTCACGATGAAGGCCGGTATCTTGAAGTATGCGACCGAATAGCCCTGCACACAGCCGACGATGACGCCGACAAACAGCGTGATCGCCACGCCGACGTACCAGGGCAGCCCATAGTCGACCATGGTCAGCGCCGCGACGGCGCCGAGAAAGCCCGACAGCCAGCCGACCGACAGGTCGATGTGCCCCGCCACGATGACCAACAGCATGCCGAGCGCCATCACCACGATGTAGCCGCGCTGCTGGATGATACTGGTCAGGTTGTCAGGGTTGAATAACTTCCCGTCGGTCGAGTACTGGAAGTAGAGCATGATGGCGATCAACGAAAGCAACATGCCATATTCGCGGATGTTGTTCTTCAGGTATGACCCGAAGGAGGCCCGTTCGTGATGATCAGCCCCCGAAACGGCTTCAGTGGACATGTCAGGCAACCTCCAACTTCATGATCGCAGCCATGATTTTCTCCTGCGTGGCATCGGCGGCGGCGAATTCGCCGACAAACTGCCCTTCACTCATCACGTAAATGCGGTCGCAAATGCCCAACAGTTCCGGCATTTCCGACGAAATCATCACCACGCCGCGCCCGCTGTCGGCCAATTGGTGGATGATTGTGTAGATCTCGTATTTGGCGCCGACATCGATGCCACGCGTTGGCTCGTCGAGGATCAGCAGCTTCGGATCGGCATTCAGCCACTTCGCCAGCACCAGCTTCTGCTGGTTGCCGCCCGACAGATTGACTGCCTGGTGGAACACGCTGGACGAACGGATGTTGAGCCGCTGGCGGTAGGTGCGCGCCAGCACGACCTCTTCCTCGTGGTCGATCACGCCTTTCGGCGCCACCGGCTTCATATTGGCCAGCGGCACGTTGAAGCGGATGTCCTCGTTGAGGATGAGCCCCAATTGCTTGCGGTCTTCCGTCACATAGGCGATGCGGTGCTCGATCGCCTTCGGAATGCTGGAGACGTCGATCTCCTTGCCGTCCATCAGCACCTTGCCGGTGATGCGACGGCCGTAGGCATGGCCGAACACGCTCATGGCGAATTCGGTGCGCCCGGAGCCCATCAGCCCGGCGATGCCGACGACCTCGCCCTGGCGCACCTTCATGTTGACGCCCTTGATCACCTGGCGATCGGCCATGATGTGGTGATGCACCACCCAATCCTTGACCTCGAAGAACGTCTCGCCGATATGTGGCGTCCGCTTGGGATAGCGGTCGTTCATCTCGCGGCCGACCATGCCCCGGACGATGCGGCTCTCGTCGACCTTGATGCCGCGGCAATCGATGGTTTCCACCGTCATGCCGTCGCGCAGAACCGTGATCGAGTCCGCGATGCGCGCGAGTTCGTTGAGCTTATGCGAGATCATGATCGAGGTGATGCCCTGCTCCTTCAACCCGAGCAGCAGATCCAGCAGCGCCTGACTGTCGCGCTCGTTCAAGCTGGCAGTCGGCTCGTCGAGGATAAGGAGCTTGACGTTCTTCGCCAAAGCCTTGGCGATCTCGACCATCTGCTGCTTGCCGACACCGATGTCGCGGATCAGCGTCGAGGGAGCATCGTATAGGCCGACCTTGCGCATCCACGTGCGCGCATGCTCGTTGGTCTCATACCAATCGATCACGCCGTTCTTGGCGATCTCGTTGCCGAGGAACATGTTTTCGCCGATGGACAGCTGCGGCGCCAGCGCCAGCTCCTGGTGAATGATGATGATCCCGAGGTGCTCGCTGTCGCGAATGCTGGAGAAATGGCGAACCTCTCCCTCGTAAATGATTTCTCCGTCGTACGTGCCGCCCGGATAGACGCCGGACAGTACTTTCATCAGCGTCGATTTGCCTGCGCCATTCTCGCCGCAGATCGCGTGAATTTCGCCCCGCTCCACTGTCAGATTGACGTCCACTAGCGCTTTCACGCCTGGGAAGGTCTTCGTGATGCCCCGCATCTCGAGAATTGCGTCCATCACCAACTCCGTTCTTGGACTTATTCTTCGGATTTCACAACCAAACGTCTTCGGTCCGGTCGGCCGCCAGGCCGCAGCCACCCACAAAGGCGTCGGCGGGCGCTCTGTGCAGGGAGATCCCGGGCTCGATTGGCGATTAGCGAGCACATTGGCGGACGAATCCACCAGTCGCCGCACCAACCTTAGCTTCGCGCGGACGGGTCTCGTGCAGACCGAGCATTCGGGGAAGGTCGGGCCAGCCGCCGTCTTCCCTTGAGTTCAGCGCCAGGCCGGACGGACCCCGTCCAACTTGCCTAAGGTTACGCTCCACACGCGACCTGATCAGTCCCCCGCCAGGTTCACCCGGCGGGGGACGAATGCGACTGTCAGATTATTTCAGCTGAGCTTCAGTGTAGTAGCCGGCGCCGATGAGCACTTCCTTCCAATTGGAAGCGTCGACGATCACGGGCTTCAGCAGGTAGGACGGAACGACCTTGACGCCGTTGTCGTAGGTCTTGGTGTCGTTGACTTCGGGTTCCTTGCCGGACAGCACCGCGTCGATCATGTTCGCGGTCACCTTGGCGAGATCGCGGGTGTCCTTGAAGATCGTCGAATACTGTTCACCCTTGATGATCGACTTCACCGAAGGAACTTCGGCGTCCTGACCGGAGACGAACGGCAGCGGCTGGTCCTTGGTGCCGTAACCGACGGCCTTCAGCGAGGAGAGGATGCCCATCGAGATGCCGTCATAAGGCGACAGCACGGCGTTGATCTTGTCCTTGCCGTAGTAGCCCGACAGGATCGCGTCCATACGAGCCTGAGCGACGGCGCCGTCCCAACGCAGCGTGGCGACCTTGTCGAACGCCGTCTGGCCGGACTTGATCACGAGCTTGCCGCTCTTGATGTAGGGGTTCAGGACGGACATGGCGCCGTTGAAGAAGAAGCCGGCGTTGTTGTCGTCCGGAGAACCGGCGAACAGTTCGATATTGAACGGTCCCTTGCCGTCCTTCAGGCCGAGGCCCTTCTCGAGGGTCTGAGCCTGCTCGACGCCGACCTGGAAGTTGTCGAAGGTCGCATAGTAGCTGACGTTCTTCGAGCCGCGGATCAAGCGATCATAGGCGATGACCTTGATGCCCTTGTCGGCGGCCTTCTGCAGCGCCGAGGTCAGCGTCGTGCCGTCGATAGCCGCGATCACCAGGACCTTCACGTCCTTGGAAATCATGCCTTCGACCTGGGCGAGCTGGTTCGGAATGTCGTCCTCAGCGTACTGAAGATCGGTGCCGTAGCCCTTCTCCTTGAGGACCTTGACCATATTGTCGCCATCGGCGATCCAGCGCGCCGACGACTTGGTCGGCATCGAGATACCAACGGTGCCCTTGTCGGCGGCGTCGGCGGACGACACCATCGACATCAGACCGATGGCAAGAGCGGCCAGCGTAGTTTTAAAGGTGGTCACGATTATCTCTCCCTATACTTCGTTATCGGAGCGTCGCGTGATCCGCGGCAACGGAATTCAGCGATGAAACCGATATGCCGTCAGTTGCACGGCGCATAACCCAATCGCACCGGAAAGGGTCCGATGCAACGTGGGACTATTCCGTTTGCCAGCTACCCCGCTGCACGCTTAATGGCGTGCGGCCTCCCAAGCATCCGGCGCGGACCTCATCCCCACTAGGTCATGGCAGCATGATTAGTACGATTATTCCATGACACTCGTCAAACGGAACGTCATCATTTGCCAACGTTTCGAGAAGACGGTCAACTAGGTGTCCTGCGAGGATACGCGATTAACCCTGTACCCACCGCGTCAGCCGTTTTCGACGACCGCTTCCGCCGGCGTTGCCGGCAGCGACCGGTGCAGTTTTTTCAACCGCTTTCCCTGCATCTGTTCGATCTGCAGTTGCTGCATCTCGGCCAGCCGCTGCCATTGCCGACTCAACAGATAGTCAATCTTTTCATGCAGATGCCGGATCTCCAGCTCGGCCTTCAGGTTGACCTTGTAGTCGTTCATCGCCCGCAACCGGTCCTTGGTCTCCTGCCGCTTCTGGCTCATCATGATGATCGGCGCCTGGATGGCCGCGATGCACGACAGGACAAGGTTTAAGAGAATAAACGGATAGGGATCGAACGCAGTGCGGTCGCCCAGCGCGATGTTGAACGAAATCCAGATCAGTAGGATTGCGGCGAATGTCAGCAGGAATGACCAGGAACCGCCAAATTCCGCCATGTGATCGGACAGTTTTTCGCCGAACGATCGCTTCTCTTCGAATTCCTCTTCGATGTTCTCGACGATCGACTCATGGTCCGACATGCTCTCGGCCACCTGCCGGTCAAGTTCGGACAATTCGCCGCGGTCGTGCAGCATCAGTTCCTCGACCACTTTTGATCGGTAGAACCCGACCGCGTCGAGACTGATCGGCGCGTTTGCCGGGATGTCTGGAAAGTCGATGCGGATGCGCTCGGCCAGACTTGGCCGCAACGCATAGAGCGGGATCGCCTTCTTCTTCGGCACCTCCTTGCCGGTGACCGCACAGATCGTCTTTTTCGGCGTCTTCGGCGGCTTCTGCGGCTCGCTGAAATCGACCTCAAGCTCGGACACCGCCTCCGCCTCGGATTCCGGATAGGTCTCCCCGACGTCGTCGCTACCGACGGTCTCCTCGATGAGATCTGCCGCTTCCGCCTCGCCGAGATCGATGGCAAGCACGGATTCCTCCTCGGCACGATCCGTTTGTGGTTCGGATTGGCTTTTGTTGCTCTGCATGACGGGTCCTGGACTGGCTGGTGACGGGCGACATCCACTGCTGACGTGCGCGAGGTATGGCCAAACGGCCTCGACGGCGCAACCGGATTCAGCGCCCGCAGCGCGGACCGTCCGGTCATTTCACTTATTGCTAAGGAACGATCCGTACTATCGCCTAGCGATCGAGGACAGGACTTGATGAGTTTTCTGAATATCCAGAGTCTGGCGGCCACACTCGTCGTCGTCCTGTTCGCCAGCGGCGCCTTCTTCGTCGGCTCCTGGCTCGCCCGGCGTGATCGCCAAGTGTACATCTGGATCGGCACGTCATCGCTCGTCGCCTGCGCCGGCTGCATGCTCATAATGACGCGCGCCACAGCGCCGGAGGCAATCGCCATTTGGCTGTCGCAGCTCCTGATTCTGACCTCCAACGGGCTCGTTTGGGCGACGGTGCGCGCCTTCGACGGCAAGAGCCATTCGGTCCGCGTGATCATGGCCGGAGGTCTCGTCTGGACGATCGCCTATATCCTGCGCCCCCTATTCGGTCAGTTCGATCCGCGGCTGGCCGTCGTCCATCTCGCCACGACAGCCTATTTCGCGGCGTCGGCCTACGAGCTCATGGCACGCTACCGGCAGGAGCGTCTGGGGAGCCGGCCGATCGCCGCCGGCATCGTCGGCGTACATGCGCTGACGAGCCTCCTGCGCCTCGGCATCTACTTCGTCCCGCACACCGACGACTGGATCCTGTCGAGCCATTCGCCTTGGATCGGCGCATTCCTGCTGGAATGCATTCTCGGCGGAATTCTCTTGCCGCTGGCGCTGACCATCCTCGAACGCGATCGGGCCGAATTGAACCAGATGACCGCGGCCTCGACCGACGTTCTGACCGGAACCTTGAGCCGCCGCGGGTTCATCGACCAGGCCGCCGCCTGGGTGGAGACCTCCGGCGGCGATGGCGCGCTGATGCTATTCGACCTCGACCATTTCAAACGGATCAACGATTCTTATGGTCACGCCGCCGGCGATGTGGCGCTCGTCGCCTTCACCAGGATCGTCAAGCAGCGGCTCGAAATTGCAACCGAGATAGCCGCCTTCAATCGGGAATTGTCTGAACGCGCTGCCAACGAGCGCGGTGTCGAGCCCCCCGCCCGCCGCCGCCAGACCACTCAAAGCGCGCTGTTCGGCCGGCTCGGCGGCGAGGAATTCGCCTGCCTCCTGCCCCAGATCTCGCAACAGCAGGCCTCGCTCGTCGCCGAGGACATCCGCCGCGCCATCGCCTCGGCGACTATCCGCTACAACGGCGAGCGCATATCGATGACGGTCAGCGCCGGCGTGGTGTCGACCGCCGAGACCGGCCACTGGCTACACACCATGATGGTGGCCGCCGACTTCGCCCTTTACCGCGCCAAGCACAACGGCCGCGACCGGGTGGAAGTCTCGACCGAGGACGGCCTCGCCCGTGCCCGTCGCGTCGTGGCGTGACGGCTCGCCGGGCGCGCGCCGCGCCGGGCAATCACAGCAACTGACCGCCGTTGATGTTGATTTCCTCGCCGGTCATGTAGCTCGACGCCTCCGAGCAAAGGAAATGCACGACATTGGCCACTTCCTCCGGCCGCCCCAACCGCTTCATCGGAATGAGCGGCACGAAGCGCTCCTCGGTGCCGGGAGACAGGATTTCGGTGACGATCTCGCCCGGCGCTATGGCGTTGACCCTAACCCCGAGCGGTCCGAAGTCGGCCGCCATCTCCCGCGTCAGCGCCGACAGCGCCGCTTTCGACGTCGCATACGCCGTGCCGGCGAACGGATGCACGCGCGAGCCGACCACCGAGGTGATGTTGACGATCGCGCCATGGGCAGCGACGAGTTCGTTGATGAGGCCGCGGGCCAGAAACAGCGGTGCGAGGAAATTGACGTGGAACACCCGCATCCACTCGTGATCGGGCGTGGTCAGCGAATTGAGCCGCTCGCCGTTCGGCCCCTTCGGTGAGATGCCGGCATTGTTGACCAGCGCGTCGAGCGGTTGGCCGGAAAGCCGGTCGCGCAGGCTCTCGATCGCCGCCACCAGCTTGTGTCGGTCCGACAGATCGATGACGACATGATCCTCCGGACCGGATGCCCACG
>JARLIT010000305.1 GCA_031291575.1 Ancalomicrobiaceae bacterium | reverse complement strand
GAAATTCCCTATCGAAACGCCCACTCTCGACCGGCGATACCGGTCCACGTCAGGGACGCTTCGATTATGGCCAAAGAGAAATTCAATCGCGACAAGCCGCACTGCAACATCGGGACGATTGGTCACGTCGACCACGGCAAGACGTCCCTGACGGCAGCGATCACGAAGGTGCTCGCGGAGACGGGTGGCGCCACGTTCAAGGCCTATGATCAGATCGACGCCGCGCCGGAAGAGAAGGCGCGCGGGATCACGATCAACACGGCGCACGTGGAATATCAGACGCTGAACCGTCACTATGCCCACGTCGACTGCCCCGGCCACGCCGACTATGTGAAGAACATGATCACCGGCGCGGCACAGATGGACGGCGCGATCCTGGTGGTTTCGGCGGCCGATGGCCCGATGCCGCAGACCCGCGAGCACATCCTTCTGGCTCGTCAGGTCGGCGTTCCGGCGATCGTGGTGTTCTTGAACAAGTGCGACATGGTCGACGATCCGGAGCTGCTGGAGCTCGTGGAGATGGAAGTTCGCGAACTTCTGTCGTCCTACCAGTTCCCGGGCGACGACATCCCGATCATCCATGGCTCGGCGACGGAAGCCCTCAACAACGGCGATCCCAAGCTCGGCCATGACGCGATCCTGAAGCTGATGGCGGCGGTCGATGCTTACATCCCGCAGCCGGAGCGTCCGGTGAACCTGCCGTTCCTGATGCCGGTGGAAGACGTGTTCACCATTTCGGGCCGCGGCACGGTGGTGACGGGGCGCGTCGAGCGCGGCATCGTCAAGGTCGGCGAGGAAGTCGAGATCGTCGGCATCCGCGAGACCCGCAAGACGACCTGCACGGGCGTCGAGATGTTCCGCAAGCTCCTCGATCAGGGCCAGGCCGGCGACAACATCGGCGCTCTGCTGCGCGGTATCGAGCGCAAGGACGTCGAGCGCGGCCAAGTGCTGTGCAAGCCGGGTTCGGTGACGCCGCACACCAAGTTCGAGGCCGAGGCGTACATCCTCACCAAGGAAGAAGGCGGCCGTCATACGCCGTTCTTCACCAACTACCGCCCGCAGTTCTACTTCCGCACCACCGACGTGACCGGCATCGTTCAGCTGCCGGAAGGCGTCGAGATGGTGATGCCGGGTGACAACGTGAAGATCAACGTCGAACTGATCGTGCCGATCGCCATGGAGGAGAAGCTGCGCTTCGCCATCCGTGAAGGTGGCCGCACGGTCGGCGCTGGCGTCGTCGCCAAGATCATCGCCTGATTTTGGCGCCAAGACCGTCCGCGGAAACCGCGAACGGGTCAGGCGCAAGCCGGACGACAGGCATTTCTGGACGGCGCGGGTGCGAACCCGCGCCGTTCGGCGTTTGGGAGGGAGGCGATCCGGCGGATGCCGTCGCCGTCAAATGCTGCCTGCCGCGAATCGTCCCGTAGGGCCGAGTGCCGTCCCCAAGCATTGTTCACAGAAAGATTCGCCCTATATCAGAGGTCCGGAAGGGCGCCGAACTGGCGTGCTTGCGGATCCCCGGCGGAAATCTTCGGGTCGGGACGGGCGGCTGGAAGGTGTCAGCGCCGGGGATCGTCGTGAAATTCCCCTTGTCACTGCGGGCCGGCTTGGCTATAAGCCCGCCCACGGCTTGAAGGGGTATAGCTCAGTTGGTAGAGCGGCGGTCTCCAAAACCGCAGGTCGTAGGTTCGAGCCCTACTGCCCCTGCCAGTCTTTTTCCTCTTGTCGAGGACGGTAAAAGGAATTAAAGAAGGTCCCCCAGATCGGGCGCGTGAGGTTTTCCTTGCGCGCCTTGTTGTCGTAAGGGCTGGCTTCTCGTCAAGTTCAAGCGAAGCGCGCATACCCCTGCCACGGGGTGGATCGCTCGCTGAGGCGGCAACGGCCATCTCCCGAGCGTTCGGCGGCGCCGTTGCAGATCCCGCAAGGGCGCGGTGAGCGTCCAGCTGAGAGTGACGGCGCGGTTGGCGTCCGTTGAACCAACAAGGGCCGCCGCTCCGGATCCGCCGGGCTTCGGTACCTGACCGATACGTCTGTCGTGAGAGCCGATGGCAAAGATCAATCCTCTGAAGTTCGTCCAGGAAGTCAGAAGCGAGGTAGCCCGGGTAGCGTGGCCCACTCGCAATGAGACCGGCATCACGACGCTCATGGTGGTCGCCATGGCATCGCTGGCCGCTCTCTTCTTCCTTGTTGCCGATCAGCTCATCGGGTGGCTCGTGTCGCTCGTGCTGGGCATTTCCATCGGCCACTGAGACAGCGCAAGGTCAGGTAGGAGCGGAGAGCCATGGCGAAGCGCTGGTATATCATCCATGCGTACTCGAACTTTGAAAACAAGGTAGCGGAATCCATCCGCGAACGCGCTGCGCAGAACGGGCTCGCCGAAGCATTCGAACAGATCCTGGTGCCGACCGAGAAGGTCGTGGAAGTGCGCCGCGGCCGCAAGGTGGACGCCGAGCGCAAGTTCTTCCCCGGCTACGTGCTGGCCAAGATGGATCTGACCGATCAGGTGTTCCACCTGATCAAGAACACGCCGAAGGTCACCGGCTTCCTCGGCGCGGACAACAAGCCGCAGCCGATCTCGGAGACCGAAGCTCTGCGCATTATGCATCAGGTGCAGGAGGGCGTCGAACGGCCGAAGCCGTCGATCTCGTTTGAGGTCGGCGAGCAGGTGCGCGTCTCTGACGGCCCGTTCGCCTCGTTCAATGGCACCGTCGAGGAAGTCGACAACGAACGCGCCCGCCTGAAGGTCGCGGTGTCGATCTTCGGTCGTGCAACGCCGGTCGATCTGGAATACGGCCAGGTCGAGAAGGTTTGAATTTGACGGTTTAGCGTCGCCGAAGGGCTTTCGTGAGCCCCTTCGTGCGGCGCTATCGGTGTCTCTTCCGGGTCGTTGCGGCACGGACGGGACAGCGGCTTCGGGGCGAACCCCAGGGCCGCGGACAGGTCGGGGCAGGGCGCCGAGGCGTTTTGTTCGGACGGGTCCGAACTTCCGGGCAGTCGATCTTCGGGTCGAATGCTCGGGCAAGAGCACCTTCGTCACCGCAGCCTCGTCGAGGCGTCGGCCCGAAGGGGCGGGAGGGGGGCGTCCTTCGCCGGACGTATCCACCCAAACCGCCAAACTCCCTGTTGCCGGTCGGCGGCGAGCCGCAGGCGGGCGACGACAGACGAGGAGCCAGACATGGCGAAGAAGATACAGGGCTACATCAAGCTCCAGGTGCCGGCGGCCGATGCCAAACCGTCGCCCCCGATCGGCCCCGCGCTCGGTCAGCGCGGCCTGAATATCATGATGTTCTGCAAGGACTTCAATGCAAAGACCCAGGAGATCGCCAAGGGTACGCCGTGCCCGGTGGTGATCACCTACTTCACCGACAAGAGCTTCACGTTCGAGATCAAGACGCCGCCGGTCGCGTTCTTCCTGAAGCAGGCTGCCAAGCTTGCGACGGCGAAGAAGCCGGGGTCCGGCTCCAAGACTCCGGGTCGCGCCTTCGTCGGGCAGGTCACCAAGGACCAGGTCCTGGAGATCGCCGGCAAGAAGATGAAGGACATGAACGCCAACGACGTCGAGGCGGCGGCGCGCATGGTCGAAGGCTCGGCGCGGGCCATGGGCCTGCGGGTGGTGGAGTAAGACGATGGTGAAGATTGCCAAGAGGGTCGAAAAGTCCCGCGCGGGGCTCTCGCGCACCAAAGCTTACGCACTCGATGAGGCGGTGAAGCTGATCAAGGACCGGGCCAACGCCAAGTTCGACGAGACGGTCGAAATCGCGATGAACCTCGGCGTTGATCCGCGTCACGCCGACCAGATGGTGCGTGGCGTCTGCAACCTGCCGAACGGTACCGGCAAGACGCTGCGCGTCGCCGTCTTCGCGCGTGGCGCCAAGGCCGACGAAGCCAGGGAAGCCGGAGCCGATATCGTTGGCGCCGAGGATCTGGTCGCTACCATTCAGGGCGGCACGATCGAGTTCGATCGCTGCATTGCCACGCCGGACCTGATGCCGCTCGTCGGCCGTTTGGGCAAGATCCTGGGCCCGCGCGGCCTGATGCCGAACCCGCGCGTCGGCACAGTGACGCAGGACGTCAGCAAGGCAATCAAGGACGCCAAGGGCGGCGCTGTCGAGTTCCGTGCCGAGAAGGCCGGTATCGTGCATGCCGGCGTCGGCAAGGCGTCGTTCACGACCGAGGCGCTCATCGCCAATATCCGCGCCTTCGCGGATTCGGTGAACCGGGCTAAGCCGACGGGCGCCAAGGGCACCTATCTCGAGAAGATGTCGATCTCCTCGACCATGGGCCCAGGCATCAAGATCGACCTGACGAGTCTGTCGGCGGGCGCGTGATCTCTTGCGGCCGCCGGTCAGCGGTCGCGCAACGTTTCGATGGCTTGCGCGGCGCGAGGGGGACCCCCGCGCCCGTGGGCCGTCGCGGAGTTTCGAAAGCGCGTCAAACGCTTTCGAGGGTCCCCGAAGGGGCGTCAAGCGCCTTTGGGGGAACGACCCGGGAAGGGCCGCCGTCAAAAGCGGCCGGTCGCGGGTCGGACCTGTCCGAGACTGCAGGTGCCGGGAAACCGGCCTAATCCTAAGCGACCGGGTGCGATCCGGCGAGGGCCTGCATGAGACGGGGGAGAACGCATTCATTCGACCCTCCGGTTCGCCGGGGGCGAGAAGAGAAGGTTCGAACCGTAAGCCTTCGGTTGGTCGTTTCCGCGACCACGCCAAGGGGACAGGAGCGTGACGGCCCTGAGCTGGCGGCCTTTTTGGGGCCAGCGGCGAGGGGCTTCCTGCAACCGGCCGGACGAGGGGTTCCTCATTCGGCCAATGTCAACGAGGCAGTCGTGGAAAGAGCTGAAAAGCGCGAACTCGTCTCCGCCCTCAACGCCCAGTTCAGAGCAGCTGGCGTGGTGGTGGTTGCGGGCTATGCCGGCCTGACCGTCGCCCATATGTCCGCCCTGCGCGGAAAGATGCGTGGCGCCGGCGGGACCGTCAAGGTCGCTAAGAACCGGCTCGCCAAACTGGCTCTTGAAGGCACTGGACTCGAGCATATCGGCGGACTCTTCAAGGGTCCCACGGTGATCATCTCTGCAAAGGATCCCGTGGCGGTCACCAAGGCCGCGACCGAATACGCCAAGGTGAACGACAAGTTCGTGATCCTTGGTGGCGGCATGGGCAAGACGTCGCTCGACCCGAATGGGGTCAAGCAGCTTGCCAGTCTGCCGTCGCTCGACGAACTCAGGGCGAAGCTCGCGGGGCTCATCAACCAGCCCGCCGCCAAGCTTGCGTCCATGGTCAACGCTCCGGGCTCCAGCCTGGCGCGCGTGATCCAGGCACGTGCCGACAAGGACCAGACCGCCGCCTGATGCGGAGCGGCCGGCGGGTGGATGCCCCCCGGCCCGGCATCGGCGACGAAGCGAGACCGCCGGGTGGATCCCACCCGCAACCGAATGGCCCAGGGCGGCAAGCCGCCTGGCAGTAAGACACAAGGGACGCATGGCGTTCCCGGTTCGAACCCTAGTCTGAAGGACGTAACTACAATGGCTGATCTGACCAAAATCGTGGACGAGCTGTCCTCCCTCACCATCCTCGAGGCCGCCGATCTGGTGAAGCTCCTGGAAGAGAAGTGGGGCGTTTCCGCCGCCGCTCCGGTGGCCGCCGCTGCCGCCGCTGGCCCGGCCGCTGCCGCTGCCGCCCCTGTCGAAGAGCAGACCGAGTTCAACGTGATCCTGGCCGAAATCGGCCCGAACAAGATCAACGTGATCAAGGAAGTCCGCGCCATCACCGCGCTCGGCCTGAAGGAAGCCAAGGACCTCGTCGAAGGCGCTCCGAAGTCGGTCAAGGAAGGCGTGTCGAAGGACGAGGCCGCCAAGCTCAAGAAGCAGCTTGAAGACGCCGGCGCCAAGGTCGAAGTCAAGTAATTTTGCGTGTACGCCGGGCGGAGATGTCTCCGCCCGGCATCCATTCGTTGAAATGAGTTAGTCGGCAGTGAGTAGTGAGTAGCGAGTAGGGAGCGGGGCTGGTCAGATATCCTTCGAACTGACTTAGTCCTTCTTACTATTCCCTACTCACTATTTCCGTCAGGAAAGCGCGAAAGTCGAGGAGCGACAATGGCACAGACGTTCAACGGTCGCAGGCGCATCCGCAAGTTCTTCGGGTCGATCAAGGATGTGGCCGAGATGCCCAACCTGATCGAGGTGCAGAAGGCGTCCTACGACCAGTTCCTGCAGATCCACGAGCCGGTCGACGGCCGTTCGGACGAGGGGCTGCAGTCGGTGTTCAAGTCGGTATTCCCTGTCTCGGACTTCCAGAACCGGGCGCTGTTGGAATTCGTCCGCTTCGAGTTCGAGCTGCCGAAATACGACGTGGACGAGTGCCGTCAGCGCGGTATGACCTTTGCCGCGCCTTTGAAAGTGACGCTCAGGCTCATCGTATTCGATGTCGATGAAGATACTGGCGCCAAGTCGGTGAAGGACATCAAGGAGCAGGACGTCTACATGGGCGACATGCCGCTCATGACGGACAACGGCACCTTCATCGTCAACGGCACCGAGCGCGTCATCGTTTCGCAGATGCACCGCTCGCCGGGCGTGTTCTTCGACCACGACAAGGGCAAGACGCATTCGTCCGGAAAGCTTCTGTTCGCCGCCCGGATCATCCCCTATCGCGGCTCCTGGCTCGACATCGAGTTCGACGCCAAGGACATCGTCTATGCCCGCATCGACCGCCGCCGCAAGATCCCGGTGACGAGCCTGATGTTCGCCCTCGGCATGGACGGTGAGGCGATCCTCGACACGTTCTATAAGCGCATCGAGTTCACCCGCTCGGGCAATGCCTGGCGCATGCCGTTCGACGGCCAGCGCATGCGCGGCTACAAGGCGCTGCAGGACCTGTTCGATGCCGATACCGGCGAACTGGTGCTCGAGGCCGGCAAGAAGATGACGGCCCGGCAGTCCCGCATTCTGCAGGAAAAGGGTCTGAAGGCTTTGAAGGTGACGGACGAGGACGTCGTCGGCCAATACCTGGCCGAGGATCTCGTCGACGTCAAGACCGGCCTGATCCACGCCGAAGCCGGCCAGGAGATCACCGACAAGTTCTTGAAGACGTTCATCGAATCTGGCTACGACACGCTCGAGGTGCTGGACATCGACCACGTCAACACCGGCGCCTACATCCGCAACACGCTGGCCGTGGACAAGAACGTGACGCGTGAAGACGCGCTGTTCGACATCTATCGCGTCATGCGTCCGGGTGAGCCGCCGACGGTCGAAACCGCCGAAGCGATGTTCCATTCGCTGTTCTTCGATGCCGAGCGCTACGACCTCTCCTCGGTCGGCCGCGTCAAGATGAACATGCGTCTCGACCTCGATGCGGCGGACACCGTTCGCGTGCTGCGCAAGGAGGACATCCTCTCCGTCATCAGGACGCTGGTCGACCTGCGTGACGGCCGCGGCGAGATCGACGACATCGACAACCTCGGCAACCGCCGTGTCCGCTCGGTCGGCGAGCTGATGGAGAACCAGTACCGGGTCGGTCTTCTCAGGATGGAGCGTGCCATCAAGGAGCGCATGTCATCCGTCGAGATCGAGACGGTGATGCCGCAGGACCTGATCAATGCCAAGCCAGCGGCTGCCGCGGTCCGCGAGTTCTTCGGGTCTTCGCAGCTGTCGCAGTTCATGGACCAGACGAACCCCTTGTCGGAGATCACCCACAAGCGCCGCCTCTCGGCGCTTGGCCCGGGCGGCCTGACCCGCGAGCGCGCCGGCTTCGAAGTGCGCGACGTGCATCCGACGCATTACGGCCGCATCTGCCCGATCGAGACGCCGGAAGGCCCGAACATCGGCCTGATCAACTCGCTCGCCACGTTCGCGCGCGTCAACAAGTACGGCTTCATCGAGGCGCCCTACCGCCGCGTCAAGGACGGCGCGGTGACGCAGGACGTCGTCTACATGTCGGCGATGGAGGAGGCGAAGCACTACGTTGCCCAGTCCAACGCCAAGATCGACGCCACCGGCCATCTGTTCGAGGACCTGATCGTCTGCCGTCACGCCGGCGAAAACGAGATGGTGCCGATCGAGCGGGTCGACTACATGGACGTGTCGCCGAAGCAGCTGGTCTCGGTTGCCGCGGCGCTCATTCCGTTCCTCGAGAACGACGACGCCAACCGCGCCCTGATGGGCTCCAACATGCAGCGTCAGGCCGTGCCGTTGGTGCGTGCGGAAGCGCCCTTCGTCGGCACCGGCATGGAATCGGTGGTGGCGCGGGATTCCGGCGCGGCCATCGGCGCTCGCCGTTCGGGCATCGTCGACCAGGTTGACGCGACCCGTATCGTCATCCGCGCGACGAAGGACATCGATCCGTCGAAGTCCGGCGTCGACATCTATCAGCTGATGAAGTTCCAGCGTTCGAACCAGTCGACCTGCATCAACCAGCGTCCGTTGGTGAATGTCGGCGACGCGATCGAGAAGGGCGACATCATCGCCGACGGCCCGTCGACGGATCTGGGCGATCTCGCCCTCGGCCGCAACGTGCTCGTCGCCTTCATGCCGTGGAATGGCTACAACTTCGAGGACTCGATCCTCCTCTCCGAGCGCATCGTGCGCGATGACGTCTTTACCTCGATCCACATCGAGGAATTCGAGGTCATGGCCCGCGACACCAAGCTCGGGCCGGAGGAAATCACCCGCGACATTCCGAACGTGTCGGAAGAAGCGCTGAAGAACCTCGACGAAGCCGGCATCGTCTACATCGGCGCGGAAGTCCGCGCCGGCGACATTCTGGTCGGCAAGATCACGCCGAAGGGCGAGAGCCCGATGACGCCGGAAGAGAAGCTTCTGCGCGCCATCTTCGGCGAGAAGGCGTCGGACGTGCGCGACACCTCGCTCCGCGTGCCCCCGGGCGTGCAGGGAACGGTCGTCGAAGTGCGCGTGTTCAACCGGCATGGCGTCGAGAAGGACGAGCGCGCCATGGCGATCGAACGCGAGGAGATCGAGCGGCTCGCCAAGGACCGCGACGACGAACAGGCGATCCTCGACCGCAACGTCTACGGCCGCTTGAACGAGCAGTTGGTCGGCCGGGTCGCGCTCAGCGGGCCGAAGGGCTTCAAGAAGGAACAGGAGATCTCCGTCGATCTGCTCGAAGAGTATCCGCGCTCGCAGTGGTGGCAGTTCGCCCTCACCGACGAGAAGCTGATGGGTGAGATCGAGGCCCTCCGCAACCAGTACGACGAGAGCCGCAAGCGTCTCGAGCAGCGTTTCATCGACAAGGTGGAGAAGCTGCAGCGCGGCGACGAGCTGCCTCCGGGCGTGATGAAGATGGTGAAGGTCTTCGTCGCGGTGAAGCGCAAGATCCAGCCGGGCGACAAGATGGCCGGCCGGCACGGCAACAAGGGCGTGGTGTCGCGCATCGTGCCGGTCGAGGACATGCCGTACCTCGAAGACGGCACCCATGTCGACGTCGTGCTCAACCCGTTGGGCGTGCCGAGCCGCATGAACGTCGGTCAGATCCTCGAGACCCATCTCGGCTGGGCTTGTGCCGGCATGGGCAAGAAGGTCGGCGAAATGCTCGAGGCCTATCGCAAGTCGGGCGACATGAACCCCTTGCGCGAGACCATCACCGACTTCTTCGGCCCGAACATCAAGGGCGAGGATCCGTCGACCTACGATGACCCGTCGATGCTGCGGCTTGCGGACCAGTGCCGCAAGGGCATCTCGATCGCCACTCCGGTGTTCGACGGCGCCAAGGAGCACGATATCGTCGAGGCACTCGAAAAGGCGGGGCTGTCCGGCTCCGGTCAGATGGTGCTCTACGACGGGCGCACGGGCGATGCTTTCGACCGCAAGGTGACTGTCGGCTACATCTATATGCTGAAGCTGCACCATCTGGTCGACGACAAGATCCACGCCCGTTCGATCGGCCCGTACAGCCTCGTCACCCAGCAGCCGCTCGGCGGCAAGGCGCAGTTCGGCGGCCAGCGCTTCGGCGAAATGGAAGTCTGGGCGCTCGAAGCCTACGGCGCGGCCTATACTTTGCAGGAGATGCTGACGGTGAAGTCGGACGACGTGGCCGGCCGCACCAAGGTCTACGAGGCGATCGTCAGAGGCGACGACACGTTCGAGGCCGGCATTCCGGAATCGTTCAACGTGCTCGTCAAGGAAATGCGCTCGCTTGGCCTCAACGTCGAACTCGTCAGCGCCAAGCCGAAGCCGGGTAGTGCGGATGATCAGCAGTTGCTTGGGCAGGACGCGGCGGAATAGCGTTCGCGCAATGAGGGCAGGGCGTGGCGACAGCCGCCGCCCTGCCGGCGATTTGAGTAGAGGGTCAGGCTGGAGCGGCGGTACCGTCGGTCGGACCCCGGGTCAGACGATCCATTTGGTTTCTTGGGCGGGTAGGGGCCTCACGTCCTCCCGGTCCCCCCGCGTGGCAGGAGATGGCCGATGAACCAAGAAGTGATGAATATCTTCAATCCGCAGCCGCAGGCGACGCAGACCTTCGACGCGATCAAGATTTCGATCGCGTCTCCTGAGAAGATTCTGTCGTGGTCGTTCGGCGAGATCAAGAAGCCGGAAACCATCAACTACCGCACGTTCAAGCCCGAGCGCGACGGTCTGTTCTGCGCGCGCATCTTTGGGCCGATCAAGGATTACGAGTGCTTGTGCGGCAAGTACAAGCGCATGAAGTACAAGGGCGTCATCTGCGAAAAGTGCGGCGTCGAAGTGACGTTGTCGCGCGTCCGGCGCGAGCGCATGGGCCATATCGAGTTGGCCGCTCCCGTCGCGCACATCTGGTTCCTGAAGTCGCTGCCAAGCCGCATCGGCATGCTCCTGGACATGCCGCTGAAGGATCTGGAGCGGATCCTGTATTTCGAAAACTACTGCGTCACCGAGCCGGGTCTGACGCCTTTGAAGCTGCATCAGCTCTTGTCGGAAGACGAGTTCCTGAAGGCACAGGACGAATTCGGCCCCGACTCGTTCACGGCGCTGATCGGCGCTGAGGCGATCCGCGAACTATTGCAGTCGCTCGATCTGCATCGGCTGACCGAGACGCTGCGCGTCGAGATCGCCGAGGCGACCGGTGAACTGAAGCCGAAGAAGCTGGCCAAGCGCCTGAAGCTGATCGAGAGCTTCATTGAATCCGGCAACAAGCCGGAATGGATGATCCTGACGGTCGTCCCGGTCATCCCGCCGGATCTGCGTCCGCTGGTACCGCTCGACGGCGGCCGCTTTGCCACGTCGGATTTGAACGATCTCTACCGCCGCGTCATCAACCGCAACAATCGTCTGAAGCGGCTGATCGAACTCAGGGCGCCGGACATCATCATCCGCAACGAGAAGCGCATGCTGCAGGAGGCTGTCGACGCGTTGTTCGACAACGGCCGCCGTGGCCGCGTCATCACCGGCGCCAACAAGCGGCCGTTGAAGTCGCTCGCCGACATGCTGAAGGGCAAGCAGGGCCGCTTCCGCCAGAACCTCTTGGGCAAGCGCGTCGACTATTCGGGCCGCTCGGTCATCGTCGTCGGTCCGGAGATGAAGCTGCATCAGTGCGGCCTGCCGAAGAAGATGGCGCTCGAACTGTTCAAGCCGTTCATCTACTCGCGCCTCGACGCCAAGGGCTTGTCGTCCACGGTCAAGCAGGCGAAGAAGCTCGTCGAGAAGGAGCGGCCGGAGGTTTGGGACATCCTCGACGAGGTGATCCGCGAACACCCGATCATGCTGAACCGCGCGCCGACGCTGCACCGCTTGGGCATTCAGGCCTTCGAACCGGTGCTGATCGAAGGCAAGGCGATCCAGCTGCATCCGCTCGTCTGCACGGCGTTCAACGCCGACTTCGACGGCGACCAGATGGCCGTGCACGTTCCGCTGTCGCTCGAAGCGCAGCTGGAAGCGCGCGTCCTGATGATGTCGACCAACAACATCCTGCATCCGGCTTCCGGCGCGCCGATCATCGTGCCGAGCCAGGATATCGTGCTGGGCCTCTACTATCTGTCGATCATGGCGGAGAACGAGCCCGGGCAGGGCATGGCGTTCGGCAACTTGGGCGAGCTCTACCACGCGCTCGAGAACAAGACGATCACGCTGCATTCCAAGGTGCGTGGCCGCTACAAGTACATCGACTTGGACGGCAACCCCGCCACGAAGATCTATGAGACGACCCCTGGCCGCCTCATTATCGGCAACCTGTTGCCGCAGCATCCGGGCATCGTCTTCGACGTCTGCAACCAGCTGATGACGAAGAAGAACATCTCGGGGATGATCGACAGCGTGTATCGTACCTGCGGTCAGAAGGAGACCGTGATCTTCTGCGACAAGATCATGGCGCTCGGCTTCTATCATGCCTTCCGCGCCGGCATTTCGTTCGGCAAGGACGACATGCTGATCCCGGATACCAAGGTGAAGCTGGTCAGCGATACGCAGACGGCTGCCAAGGAATTCGAGCAGCAGTATCAGGACGGCCTGATCACCCAGGGCGAGAAGTACAACAAGGTGGTCGACGCCTGGGCCAAGTGCACCGACCGTGTCGCCGAAGAGATGATGAAGCGCATCTCGGCGGTTCAGGTTGATGCCGAAACCGGCCGGCAGAAGCCGATGAACTCAGTCTATATGATGTCGCACTCCGGCGCCCGTGGGTCGCCGACCCAGATGCGCCAGCTCGCCGCCATGCGCGGCCTGATGGCGAAGCCGTCGGGCGAGATCATCGAAACGCCGATCATCTCGAACTTCAAGGAAGGCCTGACCGTGCTCGAGTACTTCAACTCGACCCACGGCGCCCGTAAGGGTCTGGCTGATACCGCCTTGAAGACGGCCAACTCGGGGTATCTCACCCGTCGTCTCGTCGACGTGGCGCAGGATTCGATCATCACCGATCTGGATTGCGGGACCGAAGCCGGCATCCGCGTGCAGGCGATCATCGATTCCGGCACCGTGGTGGCCTCGCTCGGCAGCCGCATCCTCGGCCGCGTCACGGCTGACGATCTGGTCGACCCAAACAATTCGGGCGAGATCATCGTGCCGAAGGGGACGCTGATCGACGAGGCGATGGTCAAGCGCATCGAGAGTGTCGGCATCCAGACCGTGCGCATCCGCTCGGTTCTGACCTGCGAGACCAAGATCGGCGTCTGCGTCAAGTGCTACGGCCGCGATCTGGCGCGTGGCACGCCCGTCAACATGGGCGAGGCTGTCGGCGTCATTGCGGCGCAGTCGATCGGCGAGCCGGGAACCCAGCTGACCATGCGGACGTTCCACGTCGGCGGTACGGCGCAGGTGGTGGACTCCTCCTTCGTCGAATCCAACTTCGAAGGCACCATCCGTATCCGCAACCGCTCCGCGGTTCGGGATTCGGAAGGCAAGCTGATCGTCATGGGCCGCAACCTGGCGGTCGTGGTGGTCGATCAGGACGGGTCGGAGCGGGCGGTTCACCGCATCATCTTCGGCGCGCGCCTGTTGGCCGATGAAGGCGACAAGATCAAGCGCGGCCAGCGCATCGCCGAATGGGATCCCTACACCCGGCCGATCCTCACCGAAGTCGAGGGTACGGTCGGCTACGAGGAGCTCATCGACGGCCAGACGATCGCGGAATCGACCGACGAGGCGACGGGCATTACCAAGCGCGTCGTCATCGACTGGCGCACGTCTGCGCGTACCTCGGATCTGAAGCCGGCGCTGGTGATCAAGACGGCGGACGGCAAGATTGCCAAGCTGTCGCGTGGTGGCGACGCCCGCTATCCGCTGCCGGTCGACGCGATTCTGTCGGCCGACCCGGGTTCGAAAGTGTCGGCGGGCGACGTCATCGCCCGTATCCCGATGGAAAGCGCCAAGACGCGCGACATCACCGGCGGTCTGCCGCGCGTTGCCGAGCTGTTCGAGGCCCGTCGGCCGAAGGATCACGCCATCATCGCCGAGATCGACGGCACGATCCGCTTCGGTCGCGATTACAAGAACAAGCGCCGCATCATCATCGAGCCGAACGATGCGTCGCTGGAGCCGCGCGAGTACCTGATCCCGAAGGGCAAGCACGTCCATCTGCAGGACGGCGATACCATCGAGAAGGGCGACTACATCCTCGACGGCAATCCCGCGCCGCACGACATCCTGGCGATCAAGGGCGTGGAGGCTCTCGCTTCCTACCTCGTCAACGAGATCCAGGAAGTCTACCGGTTGCAGGGCGTGGTCATCAACGACAAGCACATCGAGGTGATCGTCCGGCAGATGCTGCAGAAGGTCGAGCTGACCGATGCGGGCGAATCGGATCTCATCACCGGTGAGCAGATTGACCGCATCGACTTCGATGAGATCAACGAGCGGTTGATCGCCGATGGCAAGAAGCCGATGTCGGCGGTTCCGGTGCTGTTGGGTATCACCAAGGCCAGCTTGCAGACCCGCTCGTTCATCTCGGCGGCCTCGTTCCAGGAAACCACGCGCGTGCTGACCGAATCGGCGGTGTCCGGCAAGATCGATACGCTCGAGGGCCTGAAGGAGAACGTCATCGTCGGCCGGTTGATCCCGGCGGGCACGGGCTCGGTGATGAGCAAGATCCGCGCTATCGCTTCGCATCGCGACGAGCTGATCCTGGAAGAGCGTCGTTCCCAGCAGGGTGCGCCGGTCGAGGTCGTCATCGAAGAACCAGTGGCGTTGCCGGCCGCCGAATAAGGCTGGCCAACTCGAATGGATCGTATCGGCCGCGGGGGGCCCTCCCGCGGCCGATTCGCGTTTTATGAGCGAATCGTTGAGCGAATCGCGCGCCAAACGACGGCAAACGGCGGGGGGTGCGTCAATAATTCCGAATTTATACCCCAGTTAGGGGATGCAGACGCAAAACTGCTTACGTATTCTCAGGCCTGTTCAAACCGTCGGGAGCCCTCTGAGCCCGGCCGCCGGTCCACTCCCTGTGTGGCCGGAGGGCGGAATGCGGGGCGAGCGACATGCATTTCCGATGTCGTGGTGTAGTTAGCCCTTTTTCCAGCGACCAACGACTTTACGCCTTGAGAGCCGTTCCCCCGCTTGCCGGTGGAGCGGCTCTTTTTGTCTCCGGCCGTCACGGGCGGGGCAGACGGTCACGCGTTCGGGCAGCCCTGCGGGGCGAAGTCCTCCATGTCGCACGGCGACACCGGGCACGTGCGCGCAGAAGTGCCGCCCGAGCCTCAGGGCTGCCGCTGAAGGCGTCGCCGCGCGTGATCGATCAGGTCACGCCCCACTGATAGGGCGCCCCTTGCACCCACTGCCAGTAGCCGACCGTGGTTATCGCCGACGCGCCGACGCCGGTTCCCCAGCCGCCGCAGGATTGAGAGCGGAACAGCGGGTGGAAGACGCGCGTCGCTGTAATGAACAGCAGCGAGTAGCCGACGGCCAGACCGGCGCCGGCGGTGGTGAGTCGCCCGGGGGCGTGGTTGAGTTCGCGCATGCTGAAGGCATTGTCGCATTCGAGCGCGGTGAAGGCCGATGCCGATGGCAGCTTTTGCTGCTTGCCGCGTAGCGAATCGATGATGTCGCTCATCGGGATCGACGCGCCGCCGAGGTCGCCGCCGAGTCCCAGGCCGGCACCGAAAAAGGCCACGTAGTGCCCTTCCTGCCCGGCATCGTAGCTTTGAAACTGGAACAGAAATGCCACGGCCCCCAATCCCTCGGCGCCGCCTATCTGCATGATTCCAGTTACGTTCCAGTCATCCGCCAGAGTGGTCCAACCCATGAAAGTGCTCCTGAAACAGCAATGGACGAAAATGCGATTACGTATTGCTTCTATATGAAATACGTTCCATGAGGGAGTGACACCTTAGTGATTGCGTGAGGCAAACCTGTCTGCCGTGCCAAGTCGTCCGGCGAGAGCGAACCAGTCTGGTGGGGCAACATAAAATGTCCCAAATCTGCTCTTGACGTCGTAGGACATTGCGAATAGGTTCCGCCCACTTTCGCGGTAGGCCCGTCGGCCGCCAATCTTCCGTCTCGCCCAATGGGACGGTAAGCAGGGCGCCCGAGACGATACCGGGAAAACCAAACTGGAAAGCCGAAGCTCACGACCTTAGCAGTTTAGCTGCTGCGGTCCTCTGATCTTTTACGCGCTGATCGCGGGTTCGCCCGTGACACGGCGCGTTGATCGTTTGCGTTGGTATCGCGGACGAACGGGTTCCCGGGAGGCAGACAGCGAAGGCAAAATCGGCTAACGAGCCGAAGACGAGATCAGGAAAGACGCATGCCGACGATCAACCAGTTGATCCGCAAACCGCGCGTGGCGCCGGTGTATCGTGAAAAGGCCCGCCATCTCGAGGCCTGTCCGCAGAAGCGGGGCGTGTGCACGCGCGTCTATACCACCACGCCGAAGAAGCCGAACTCGGCGCTTCGTAAGGTCGCCAAGGTGCGTTTGACCAACGGCTTCGAGGTGATCGGGTACATCCCTGGTGAGGGCCATAACCTCCAGGAACACTCGGTCGTCATGATCCGTGGCGGCCGCGTCAAGGACTTGCCTGGCGTGCGTTACCACATCCTGCGCGGCGTGCTCGATACCCAGGGCGTCAAGGATCGCAAGCAGCGCCGTTCGAAGTACGGCGCCAAGCGGCCGAAGTGATCTGACCCTAAAGCGAGGCGCTGGCCGGTCCCGGCCGCGCCAGTCCTGCAGAGTTTTCTTGCGACCGAGGTTCATCCATGTCCCGTCGTCACAGTGCCGAGAAGCGCGAAATCAACCCGGATCCGAAGTTCGGCGATGTCGTCGTTTCGAAGTTCATGAACAACATTATGCGCGATGGCATGAAGTCGGTCGCCGAGTCGATCGTCTACGGTGCCTTCGAAATCATCGAGAAGAAGACCCGCCAGGATCCGCTGGCGATCTTCCATGGCGCTCTCGAGAATGTCGCGCCGCAGATCGAAGTCCGTTCGCGCCGCGTCGGCGGCGCCACCTATCAGGTGCCGGTCGAAGTGCGCACCGAGCGCCGCCAGGCGCTGGCCATCCGCTGGCTGCTGACGTCGTCGCGGGGCCGCAATGAAAAGACAATGACTGAGCGCCTGTCGGCTGAACTGCTCGATGCCTCCAATAATCGCGGCAACGCGGTGAAGAAGCGCGAAGATACGCACCGGATGGCGGAAGCCAATCGCGCGTTCTCGCATTATCGCTGGTAATCGGTTCGCTGCTTCGGCGCTACTTACGAGGTTTCAAATGCCCCGCACGCATGCCATCGAAGACTATCGTAACTTCGGCATCATGGCTCACATTGATGCCGGGAAGACGACGACGACCGAGCGCGTTCTGTATTACTCGGGCAAGAGCCATAAGATCGGCGAAGTTCATGACGGCGCTGCCACCATGGACTGGATGGAGCAGGAGCAGGAGCGTGGCATCACGATCACCTCTGCTGCGACCACGACCTATTGGAACAATCATCGTCTGAACATCATCGACACCCCCGGCCACGTCGACTTCACCATTGAGGTTGAGCGCAGCTTGCGCGTCCTCGACGGCGCAGTGTGCGTGCTGGACTCCAGCCAGGGCGTCGAGCCGCAGACCGAGACCGTTTGGCGCCAGGGCGACAAATACAAGGTGCCGCGGATCGTCTTGTGCAACAAGATGGACAAGGTCGGCGCCGATTTCGACCGCTGCATTGCCGACATCAAGGTGCGCTTGGGCGCCAAGCCGATCCCGATCCAGCTGCCGATTGGCGCGGAAGTGGACTACAAGGGCTTGGTCGATCTGGTCGAGATGCGCGCCGTCGTTTGGTATGACGAGCAGCTTGGTGCCAAGTTCCATTACGAAGACATCCCGGCCGACATGGTGGAGAAGGCCGAGGCTGCTCGCCTCGAGTTGATCGAAGCGGCTGTCGAGATGGATGAAGCCGCCATGGAGGCCTATCTCGATGGCCACATGCCGGATGTCCCGACCATCAAGCGGTTGATCCGCAAAGCTGTCCTGACCAGCGCGTTCTTTCCGGTCATGTGCGGTTCCGCCTTCAAAAACAAGGGCGTGCAGCCCATGCTTGATGCGGTGGTTGATTATCTGCCGAGCCCGCTCGATCGCCCGGCGATCAAGGGCATCGATGTCAAGACCGGTGCTGAAGTCGATCGGCCGTCGTCGGACAGCGAGCCTTTGTCGCTGTTGGCCTTCAAGTTGATGGACGATCAGTACGGCGTTCTGACCTTCTGCCGCATCTATTCCGGCAAGCTGGAAAAGGGTGTTTCGCTGCTGAATTCGACCCGCGATAAGACCGAGCGGGTCGGCCGCATGGTGCTGATGCACGCCAACAGCCGCGAGGAAATCGCCGAGGCCTATGCCGGCGACATCGTCGCCCTGGTTGGCTTGAAGGATACCCGGACCGGCGACACGCTGTGCGACGCTTCCAAGGCGGTCATCCTGGAAAAGATGGAATTTCCCGAGCCGGTCATCGAGATGGCTATCGAGCCGAAGACGAAGACCGACCAGGAAAAGTTGGGCGTGGCGCTGTCCAAGCTCGCGGCCGAGGATCCGTCCTTCCGCGTGTCGACCGACATCGAGTCCGGCCAGACCATCATCAAGGGCATGGGCGAGCTGCATCTCGACATCAAGGTCGACATTCTGAAGCGCACCCACAAGGTGGAAGTCAACGTCGGCGCCCCGCAGGTCGCCTACCGCGAAACCATCCGCCGCTCGACGCAGATCGACTACACCCACAAGAAGCAGACCGGTGGCACGGGCCAGTTCGCCCGCGTCAAGTTCGAGATCGAACCCGGCGAAGTCGGTTCCGGCTTCCAGTTCGAATCGAAGATCATCGGCGGTTCGGTGCCGAGGGAGTACTTCCCGGGCGTCGAAAAGGGCCTGAATTCGGTCATGGGCGCCGGCCCGATCGCCGGCTTCCCGGTGGTCGATGTCAAGGTGGCTCTGGTCGACGGTGCCTACCACGAGGTTGACTCCTCGGCGATCGCCTTCGAAATCGCCTCCCGCGCTGCGTTGCGCGAGGGCTTGCAGAAGGCTTCGCCGGTTCTGCTGGAGCCGGTGATGAAGGTCGAGGTGGTGAGCCCGGAGGAATACCTCGGGTCTGTCATCGGCGACCTCAACTCTCGCCGCGGTCAGATTTCGGGGACGGATACGCGCGGCAACGCGCAGATCGTCACGGCCATGGTGCCGCTCGCCAACATGTTTGGTTACGTGAACACGCTCAGGTCGTTCAGCCAGGGCCGCGCGAGCTACACCATGCAGTTCGACCACTACGAAGAAGTTCCGTCGAACGTCGCCCAGGAAGTCCAGAAGAAGTTCGCCTGATCACGTTCGGGCGATCCGCCACCCATTCGCCCGCGTGAAGCTGGGCCCATTTGAGGACTACGGAGAGATCCGATGGCCAAAGAGAAATTCAATCGCGACAAGCCGCACTGCAACATCGGGACGATTGGTCACGTCGACCACGGCAAGACGTCCCTGACGGCAGCGATCACGAAGGTGCTCGCGGAGACGGGCGGCGCCACGTTCAAGGCCTAT
>JARLIT010000041.1 GCA_031291575.1 Ancalomicrobiaceae bacterium | reverse complement strand
GGC
Organism: Ancalomicrobiaceae bacterium; assembly: GCA_031291575.1. GTDB lineage: Bacteria > Pseudomonadota > Alphaproteobacteria > Rhizobiales > Ancalomicrobiaceae > CAIYYN01. Next base: position 7,805 of record JARLIT010000041.1, on the reverse strand, counting down.
GTAGGAGCTGGCATAGCCGATCTTCCACGGCGGCGGGTTCTTGGCGACGAAATCGCGCCATGCGCTCGGTCCGATCGGCTGCGCCGGATCGAGCATGTCCTTGCTATAGAGACGCTTGACGACGCCCTGGTCGAGTTCGTCGAGGCCAGTGGCCTGCGCCCCGGCCGCGGCGAAGAACGAGAGTCCCACGGCGACGGCGACGGCCTTAAATCTCCTCATGGTGTTTCCTCCTGTTGGACCTTTGTTGTCCGGCCGCGCGCGGCCGCCTTCTCTCTGCCGGCTCAGCCGGTTCAGTCGTAGAAATCGTTGGGGGCCTTGCGGAAGGTCTCCCAGGTGACCGGGTCGTGGCCGGTCACCACCGTCGCGCCGGTCGTCTCGGCGATGCGCCGCAGCTTGGCGACGGAATTTGCGGCATCGGCGGACGAGACGACGAGCCCCGGCAGCGCCAGATTGTTCCAGTGGTCGACGGTGTAGGCAGCGTCGATGGTCAAAAGGATTGGCCCGGAATTGGGCAGCGTGATCAAGAAGGACTGATGGCCCGGCGAGTGGCCGGGGGTGAAGATCGTCCGGATCGTGCCGTCGCCGTAGAGGTCAAAATGGTCGGTGTACTCGCCGCCGAGAAATTTCCAGTCGAGCCCGGGACGGTCAAAATCGGCGCGGATATAGGCGCCCTTGGAGAACCAATGCGGGTTGAACGCATAGTCGTACTCGACGCGATGAACCACATACTGGACTTTGGGAAAATGCCCGAGCGCGCCGGTGTGGTCGAGGTGGAGGTGGGACTGCAGCACGTAGCGGACATTGTGCGGGTCGACGCCGACGGACTTGCACTGGTCGACGCAGTTGTCGGCGATCGCCATCACCGGGTCGTAGGCATCGACAACCGCGCCCCAGTGGCCGCGCTTGTCGATGGCGGCTTCGATGGCATTGCCGCCATCGATGACGACGTTGCCGAGCGGGTGCTTGATCAGGAACCACGGTACCGGGATCTCGAAGTCGCTCTCGCCTTGGTTCATCTTGATGTATTTGAGCTTGGTGCGCAGCGTGCCGGTCTGGAACATGTGCAGCTCAATGCCCGAGGAGGCGCCGCGCCGGCGCGGCTGGCTTTGGTGAGCGGCGGCGTCGGAGCGGGCGAAGACCGGGCGTGGGGCGAGCGCGCTCGCGGCGGCCTTGCGCGGCACGGACCCGGGATCGCTCTCGACCCTGCGGCCCTTGTCATCGAATTCGACGATCTTCATGTCGGCGACCCTTGGTTCATGGCGTGGCGTGCGATGTGGGCGAGGGGGCGGACGATCACGTGCGCGCCTCGATGAGGCGCAGCGCCTCCTTGAGGTAGACCGCGAAGAGGGGGTAGTTCTCCGACATCGGGAAGTGACCGATGTCCTCCATCTCAATGTAGACGCCGCCGGGGATCTGCCGCGCGGTGGCCTCGGTTGCCTCGGGCGGCGTGAGATAATCATAGGTGCCGGTCATCATCACGACGGGGCAGCGGCGGGTGTCGATGGATCCGAGCTTGCCGCGCAGGTCGTGGTCGACGGAGTAGAAGAAGAGGTCACCCTTGAAGGCTTCGGAGCCCTGCGTGTAGTAGTGCCAGGTGAGCCAGCGGTCCTTCTCCGGGCTCTGCGGCGCCATCAGGTCCCATACACCGGAGGCGCAGACCTGGGCGGCATTAACGTGGGGGTGACGCCACCAGTCGAGGAAGAAACCCGGCGCGTGCTCGGCCGCCTCCACGGGGATGACTGCGCGGAAGCGATCGGCGTGGTGGAGCGCCAATTGCAGGGCGATATTGCCGCCGAAGGATGAGCCCATGAAGATCGGCCGCTTCAGCTCCAACGCATCGCAGAAGGCGACGATGAATTTCATGTAGTGGTCGGCGGTCAGGAGGTATTCCTCCTTCCACCATTCCTTGTTGAGCGGCGGATCCGACTTGCCATGGCGAGCGAGGTCGTAGGCAATGACGTCGTAGTTGACGGTGACTTCGGGATCTTCCAGGAGTCCACGCCATTGGTGGTTATGGCAGCCGGCGGTGTGCTGGCAAACAAGTGGAGTCCCCTGGCCGTTGCGCAAATAGAAGACTTTGTACTCGCAGCCGTCGACCTCGAAGCTGACGTAACGGCCGATGACGGGTGAATGCTTGGCCATTCCTCGCTCCTCAGATCATGGCGGCGTGGCGGGCGATTACGGACGGGCGAACGAAGTGGACGGCGCAGCCTCAGACGGGCACGCCGACTTTGCGCAGAAGCTCGAACTGAAGGGTCAGGTTGCGCAGGTTCTGCATGAGGACGAGGGTGTTACCCTCGATCTTCAGGTCGCGCCGAAAGCTCGCCGACCAGATGCCGTGATACATGGGTGCGGGGACCGGCCGAGCGAATTCGCGCCAGGTCTGCGGGCTGGCGCGCAGGGCGAAGTCGTAGGCATCGAGTGGCGCGGGATCGATGTTGATCCGGGTCACGCGCCCGTCGATTACCTCGATGATAACCTTCGCGGCGCCCATGTCCCACATGAAGGAACAGGTAAAGTAGCGCGCCATTGCACCAATCGCGGCATCGCGGTCGCACGCCTCCGCGAAGCGTGCCGCCCAGTCGCGGACGCTCATCACCATCTTGGTTCCCCCCTTGACCGAGTTCCGTCACCTGCGTGACGGAGGTTCAGTCGTCTAGCGCTCTTCATATTCGCAAATGCGAACACAATGCGTAACCGAGTTCAGCCTAATGAACCGATTATTGTTGACTGAATGATGGACTTTGACCTAATCTGTTGTCAAGGGAAAATACTGTTCGGAATTTTCCGTAGCATCGGGGGGATCATGGCCAACAGCGATACCAAGACCAAACTTGTGCCCGCCCTCGAGCGCGGCGTCCGGATTTTGGATTTCGTCACCCATTCGAAGACCTTCGTCACGGTCACTGACATCGCCAAGGAGTTGAACTTGGCCAAGAGCAGCGCCCATGTCTTGTGCAGCACGCTGGTCCAACTGGAGCTTTTGATCCGGCGGCCGGATCAGACCTTCCAGCTCGGGCCGCACGTCATGCGCTGGTCCAACGAGTTCGTGCAGGAGTCGGACGTGGCGGCGGAATTCGCCTCGATCTGGGACCGCGAAACCGAGCTTCCCGGCGCGACGATCACGCTCTCGGTGCTGCAGGATGGGGAGGTCGTCTACCTAGCTGCGCGCAATTCCGCGGCCAGCGAATCGCTCATCAGTTTTCGCGCCGGGATGCGGCTGCCGGCGCCTTTCACCGCCACCGGCAAGGCGTTTCTCAGTCACATGAGCGATTTCGAAGTACGGCGATTGTTTGCTGGCGGGCTGCCGGCGGCGCGCACGCCCAACAGCGTCGCCTCCCTCGACGATCTCTTGGCTGAACTGAAGCAAGTGCGCCACAATGGCTATTCGGTCGACAACGAACAGGTGGCCGAAGGCGTCGTCTGTTTTGGCGCCTCCGTTCTGGATTCGCGCAACTGTCCAATTGCGGGGGTCGCGGTAAGCTTGCCCGCGGAACGGCTATCAGATGAAGAAAAGGAGAAGATCATCAAGAGTGTCCAGCGCATCGCAATGACGCTGTCTCACAGGATGGGCGCGGATCTAGACGGGATGAAGCCTTGATAGGTCCGTTTTTATCAGTATAAGACCTCGTAAAGTGTCTTCGTTTGCTTATATTGTCCGATATCAAGTGACGTGTTTTCCCAGGTGCTGATCGGCATGATATTGATCTCCACCTCGGATTGGAGCGCTTTTCCATCGAACCCTGATCATACCGGTTACCTCCAAACCCGACCGCTGTATCGCGTTTTGCGGATCCGTCCGGAGCACTTCAATAAGCAAGAGCTGGTCAATCAGGCTCGGAAATCGACAAGATCAGGTTCGCCTTCGGCGCGATGCCGGGCATGGCGCCTTTGGCCCGATTGCTATCTGATCATCTGAAGGACTGAATTGAGGTCGACGGCCTGCGCGGCCCGATCCTGCAGAATGCAGGCCAGTTCGATAGCGGCAAGATGGTCGTTCATCAGCGCGATCGCCACGTCGGTGTCACCAGTTTCGAGCGCTTCAACAATGTGCTCATGGTCATGCACGAGGCAGAAGCCCGGCCTCACGCAGCGCTGCAGCGAGGTTTTCCGGAGAGGTGAAGTGATGCACGCGGAAGCCAAGGTCGCGCGCCGTCGTGAGGTTAGCCAGATTGTCGTCGGTATAGAAGCATTCCTGCGGCGCGAGACCGTAGCGGTCGAGCAGAATGCGGAAGATCGGCGCTTGCGGCTTGCGCGTTCTCTCCGTGCCCGACACTACGATGCCATTGAACCACGATAGAAAATCGAACTTGCGCAGTGCTACTGGGAAGGTATCCGCCGGCCAGTTGGTCAGCGCGTAAAGTGGCGTGCCTTGCGTACGCAGGGTTTTGAGCAGCGCAAGCGATCCTTCGATGGCGTTCGGCATCATCTTCTCAAAACCGGTCAGCCATTGCGCGGCGAGTGTTTCATAACCGGGATGGTTGGCGGCGATATCGCGCAACGCCTCCGCGAAAGGCCGGCCGGAATCTTGTTGTTCGTTCCATGCGGGCGAGCAGATTTCGCTCAGAAAATGTTCCATCGCGGCATCGTCGTTGAAGATAGGGCGATAGAGATAACGCGGGTCCCAATCGATCAGAACGCCGCCGAGGTCGAACACCATGGCAGTGATTTTGCCGGTCATAGAAGCTCCTGTGTCTAGAGGCGCGTGGCGATTGCGATGATGTGGGGCATAGGAAACGACGCGGTTCGCGCCGCGCCGGTGAAGAACGCCCATAGCTCCTTCTTGTCAGCTGAGGTCGAGCCATCTACCGCTGGATGCGCGCACGACGAGTTCGGTCGCCAGCACGCGCGCGTCAGCGAAGACCGGAGCAGTCAGCATCCGCACTGCGGTCCGACCCTTCTCCGCATGCGGTTGTCGGATGGTCGTGAGTGGTAGCTCCGAAAGCGTGCTGCCCGCAACATCGTCGAAGCCGGTGACGGAGAGATCATCCGGTACGGCGAGGCCGGTCTCTCGGGCCGCCGCGACGGCGCCAAGGGCCAATCGGTCGCTCATCGCAAGAATGGCGCTCGGCCGCTCGGCGGCAGCGCGCCGCAAGAGAGGCAACGTCAGGTCGCGCGCTTGCCGTTCGTCGTTGAGCGCACATTCCAGTACCGGCACCATCGCCGGCTCGACCCCGGCGGCAGCCAGCGCGGCCCGGTAGCCGCTCAGGCGCGCCGCGGCCACTTCGTAAGTCGCCGAAGCAATCCGCTCGGGCTCGGCCGGTCCGTTCCGCCCGTCGGGTCTCAGGTTCAGCGACAGGACCGCAAAGCGCCGATGACCAAGCGCGAGAAGATGCTCGGCCAGCTGTCGCGCGGCGTCAAAGTCGTCGATCCCGACATGGGCGACGCCGGAGAGGTGCGGTTGGTCGACGACGACGAGCGGCAGCCCGCGCGCCTGGATTGGCGCGATCACCGGACTGTTGCGCGCCAGCGAATAGAGAATGAACCCGTCCACGGCTGCATCACGGACGGCGTGCGGCAAACCGCCCAGCGCGGTGGGAGTCTCGCCGGCAATACGGGTCGCAATCAGCAGCAGGTTGGCGTGCCTCTCCCGGCAGGCTTCGGCGACGCCTTGCAGGAATAAGGTCGCGGTCCGATCGGAGAAGGCGAAGGGCAAATCCTCGCTGAACACCAAGCCCAGTGCTCCGTGGTGCCCGGTGCGCAGCGAGCGGGCAGCGGGGTCGGGGCCGGCGTAACCCAGCGTGCGCGCGGCGGCGAGAATCTGCTCTCGCAGCTGTGCCGAGAGCTGGTCGGGCCGGGAGAAGGCGTTGGACACCGTCGTATGCGAGACGCCGGCAGCCCGCGCCACATCGCGCAGCGTCGCGCGCTGAGGTGTGTCGTCATTCATCGCATCATATTACGCCGGTCGACTTGACCGTTCAAGCCTGGAGGAGCTATCCTTACTTGACCGTTCAAGAAGGAGGCGTGCCAATCATGCCAAGCGACGATCCGCTGCCAACAAATGTCCCGGACGCGACAATTCCCTGGAAGCCTGCGACCGCGCCGGCCGTCACTGCCCCAAGTCGCACGACGCAAGCCTTCCGACGCGATCGCATCACGTGGGGCTGCTATTTCGCTCTTGCCCTGTTCGCGTACTTCCTCAACATCCAGGGCAACATCATCCCATTCCTGCGCGACGAGTTCGCGCTGAGCTATCGGGAGGTCAGTCTGCACCCCGCGGCGCTGGCGGCCGGGCTCATCGTCTGCGGCCTATTCGGCGAGCGCGTGGTGGCGTGGTGCGGCCGCAGGAGCGCGCTGGCGCTCGGCCTTATCGGCGCCTGCGGCGGAGCGGTGCTGCTCAGCCTCGCGCATACGGCCGCCGCAAGCATCGCCGGTTGCCTGTTGATGGGGATGCCAGGCGGGCTCGTTCTGGTGGTGGTGCCAGCCGTGCTGGCAGAACGACACGGCGCCAACCGATCCATCGCGCTCGGTGAGGCCAACGCCGGCTCGTATATGGCCTCGCTCACCGCCACCGTGGCGATGGGGCTGTTCACCGCGATCGGCCTGGACTGGCGCTACGGCTTGGCGCTCGGCATCGAGTTGACCGCGGTGGCCTTCGCGCGCCATGCGGGCGATCCGATCCCCGCAGCGCAGCCGCACGGCGAGAGCCGCGCTGGCCGCCTGCCGGCTGCGTACTGGGCTTACTGGGCGACGCTATTCTGCGTCATCGCGCTGGAATATTGCATTTTGCTCTGGAGCCCTGAGGTACTCGAGCGAGTGCAGGGGCTGTCGCGCGCTTCCGCAGCCACCATGGCCGCCGCCTTTTCCGTCGCGATGCTGACCGGGCGGCTATTCACTGCGTCGCTCATACGGCGCGTCTCGGCAGAGCGGCTGTTATTCGCCTCGCTGGCGCTGACCCTGCCGGGTATTGCGCTCTACATCGGCGCGCACCAGCCGGCATTGAGTGTTGTCGGACTGGTCGTGCTGGGGCTGGGGACCGCCCCGCTCTATCCGCTGACCCTCGGTTTCGCCATTGGCGTGGCCGGCCGCCACGGGGAGGTCGCCAGTGCCCGCGCCTCGCTGGCCTCCGGCGTGGCGATCCTTGTCATGCCGATGGCGCTTGGAACGCTCGCCGACGGGCTGGGGCTCCGGCTTGCCTGCCTGATGATTCCGATCCTGGCGGCGGTCGGCGCTTTGTGCTTTGTCGCCGCCCGCAGACTGGAGTTCCGCCGCCTCTAGCCGCGAAGTGCGCCATCGTTCGCATGTGCTGAGCGCGCCAGGCCTCGCAATCTTGGTGACAAGCGCGAAGCGCATTCTGATCTCCAAATCACGTCAGCGCTGTGGGGGCGCACTAGAGCATATTCCGCTCAAGTTGATCAGACTTGAGCGATAAAAATACGCTCAAGCCTTTGACTCTAGCGCGGTATCCGATCAAACGATTCCGTCTGATCGGATACCGCGCTAGATTGGTCTGGACGATCGAGTCAGTTTCTCGTCGGAGTCATTCGGAACGCGGCATGCACTTCATAGCGGCTCACAAGATTGAACCAACTCAGCATCAGAATCAGTTTGCCGGTAATATCAGCGCCCCAGCGCTCGAAGGAGGTGTGGGACCATCTGTTCGGCTGGTTGGACATGATGCGGTCGACGGTGTCGGGGGCGCATCCCTTGTCCACGAGGAACGCGCGGACGCGCCAGTTAGGCCGGCATCGACGCCTTGAGATCCAGCGCAGCGTGCGCCTGAGCGACAATTCCTGCGCCCGTCAGGCCATGTCGGGCCATCAAGGTCGGCGTGGCACCGAGCTCTACGAAGCAGTCGGCAATCC
>JARLIT010000040.1 GCA_031291575.1 Ancalomicrobiaceae bacterium | reverse complement strand
TAGAGTTTCGCCGCCTCAGGCGCCGGGCCACGGTGGTCGCTGAAGCCGATGATCCGCCAGACGACGACGCGGGAGGGCAGCGCGAGGGTCAACACATCGCCCGGCCTGACGACGTCGGAGGGTTTCGTCAGCCGTTCGCGGTTGCGCCGCACCCGGCCAGCTTCGACAAACTTGGCGGCCAGGGTGCGGGTCTTGATGGCCCGGGCATGCCAAAGCCATTTGTCGACGCGCTGCGACGAAGATGCGGCGCGATCGTCGCGCTGATCGGCAGGGTCCGGGCGATCAAGGTCGCGACCGGTCGCTGTTGCGTCGTCGTCGCCGTGATCGCCTTTCGCCATAGGCGCCCTCTACTTCTTGTCGCCCTTCTGCTTAGCCTCCAATTCGGCCTTCAGCGCCAGAAGCGCAGCGAAAGGCGAATTGGGGTCGAGCGGCTTGTCGAGCTTCTGCGGCTTGTCCTGTCGGCGGTCGCCGGAAGCGCCGGCGCCACGGTTCGGGTTGCCGCCACCACGGCCCTGCGCGCCTTCCGGGCTCTGCCGTTCGCCGCGCTCGGATCGGGCGTCGCCACGGTTTTCGCCGCGACGATCGTCGGTGTTGCGCGGACGGTTGAAGTCGCCGCGCGGCCGGTCGGACCGCGGCGGACGATCGCCGTGCGGCGCCTCGCCGGCATAGGATGACGGCTCGGCGTCGCTCGCCGGACGCTGCTGGCTTTCGGCCTGGCCTGCCGGCCTAGCATTGGGGAACTGGTAGACGCGGGGCTGGCGTGGCTCGCCGCCGGAGCGTTCGCCGCGCGGTGGCCCCCGGCGATGGTGATCGTCGCGGCGTTCGAAGCGGCCGGGGCGCCAGACATCGATCTCGACAGTCTCGGTCGGTGCCGCGGCCTCGGCTGTCTCGGCCTCCACCGGCTCGGCAGGTGACGCGGCGGTTTCCGCCGCTTCCGCTGGTTCGCTCGACGGCTCCTCGGTCGCAGTCTCCTCGGACACACCATCCTCGGATGCGGTCTCTTCGAGCACCGGCTCCTCGTGTGCCAGCTCCTCGGACACCTGTTCCTCGGACGCGGGGGCTTCGGATGCGGAAGCCTCCTCCTCCCCGGTGGCCGCGGCCGCCTCCGCGATGGGCGAGGGTTCGTCTGCCGCCGGAGCTTGCACGGGCTCAGCGTCGGCGATCACGGTTTCGGCAGGCTCAGCTTCGGCGATCGCGGGTTCGGTGGGCTGGACTTCGGCCACGGATGCTTCCGGGGCTTCGATCTCCACCGGCTCGACGACTTCGGGCTCGGCCGGCGCGAGGACTGCGGGCTCGACGGCTGTGGTCGCGACGGTCTCCGCGACAGGCGCCGCGTCGGCAAAGGCTTCGTGGTCGTCATGATGGCCATCGTGATGGCCTTCGTGCCGCTCGCTGCGGGCGTGCCTGACCACACGCTCGATCGTCCGCTTCTCGACGCGATAGCCGAGTGACTTCAAGATCGAGGAGAAATCCTCGCCCGAACAGCCGCACAAGGACGTCATCGCCACGGTGACGGTGAAGCCGCCGCCATTCGGCACTGCGCCTTCCGGCGGCTGCACGCTCGGATCGAGCGGCTTCCAGGCAACGAGCGGGCGGATGATGTCGGCCAGCCGTTCCAGGATGTCTATGCGCACGGCACGCTCGCCGCAGACGCGGAAGCCGACCACCTTGTAGAGCGCCTTCGGGATCGTCTTGTCGACCGGGATCGACGTGCGCCCGGAGGCGGAGAGCTGGTGCAGCGCCGCTGTCGTCGCCGGTTCAGTCCCCGGGTTCTTCAGCGACCACAGTTCGGCGATGAGGCCGCTCGAGGCCGGCTTCAACAGCGCCGGCAGGAAGATGTGGTAGGCGCCGAAGCGGACGCCGTACTTCCTGAGCGAGGCGCGCATCGGCTGATCGAGCGTCTTCACCTCGTCGGCAACCTGGTTGCGCTCCAACACGCCGAGCGCCTCGACCAACTGGAAGGCGAGGCCGCGGGCAATGCCCTCGAGGTCCTGGGCGTCCCTCAGATCGGTCAGGGGCTTCAGCAGCGCCTCGACGTGCGCCTTGACCCATAGGCTGAGCCGCTGGTCGACCTTCTCGCGGGCGGGGCCCGTGAGCTGCTCGTCGGCCAGGAGCACATAGCCGGGCTTCAGCGTATCCTCGCCCGGGCTAAGCCGGGCGATGACATCGCCGAGCCAGCGCAGTGTCCCGTCGGAGGAGAGCACCAGTTCGGTGTTCTGCGCCCGCGACAATTTGTCGGCGCGTGCCTCGATTTCGCTGGCAAGCGATTTCGCTGCGGCGTTTCTGACAGCCTTGGCATCCGTGCCCTCCGCCGACGGATCCGGAACGAAGCGGAACCCCGACAGCTGGCCGACCCGATGACCCTCGACCAGGACATCGCCCTCGGCGGTGATTTCGGCTTCGAGCATGGCGTTCTCTCTCAGTCGTCTCATGAGTACCGACGTGCGCCGATCGACGAAGCGCTGCGTCAGCCGGTCGTGCAAAGCGTCGGACAGGCGATCTTCGATCGCGCGTGTCTTTTCTCGCCAATGGGCGGAATCCGCAAGCCAGTCGGCACGATTTGCGATGAAAGTCCAGGTGCGGATATGCGCTATGCGGTTGGCGAGCGTATCGATGTCGCCATCGATCCGATCGGCCTGGGCCACTTGGCGGTTGAACCAATCATCCCTGATCACGCCGTCGCGCGCCAGGAATTCGTAAACCGTCGACACCAGTTCCGCATGATTTGCCGGCGCTATGCGGCGGTAATCCGGCAGTTGCGCCACATCCCACAACAGCCGGATGCGGGCTTGGGTCGTCGCCAGTCCCGTCACCATCGGGTCGCGGCAGACGTGATCGAGCGCCATCTCGTCGTCGGCGGGCGGTGCGCGGGTCAACCCGTCTTCGCGTGGCGGCAATTCGAGGGTGCGCTTCAGCGCGGCGAGCGACGAAAAATCCAGCTGAGGGTTGCGCCATTGCAACACTTTCAGCGGCATGAACTGGTGCTGTTCGAGCGCTCTGACGAGATCGTCATCGAAAGGATCGACCCGCCCCGTCACGCCGAAAGTGCCGTCGCGGGTATGACGGCCGGCGCGACCGGCGATCTGGCCGAGCTCGCCGGCGCTAAGCTGGCGATACTGGTAGCCGTCGAACTTGCGATTACCGGCGAAGGCGATGTGGTCGACATCGAGGTTCAGCCCCATGCCGATGGCATCGGTGGCGACGAGGAAGTCGACGTCGCCCGACTGGAACAGCTCCACCTGGGCATTGCGGGTCCGCGGACTGAGCGCTCCCAAGACCACGGCCGCGCCGCCGCGCTGGCGGCGGACCAGTTCCGCGATGGTGTAGACCTCTTCCGCCGAGAAGGCGACGACGGCCGAGCGGGCGGGCAGCCGGGTGATCTTCTTCTGCCCGGCATAGGTCAGCGACGACATGCGCGGTCGCGTGACGACATTCAGCCCCGGCAGCAGCCGTTCGAGCAGGCCGCGCACCGTGGCGGCACCCAACAGCAGGGTCTCGCCGCGACCGCGTAAATTGAGGATCCGGTCGGTGAAAATGTGGCCGCGTTCGAGGTCGGCGGCCAGTTGCACCTCGTCGATGGCGACGAAATCGACGTCGGTCGACCGCGGCATGGCCTCGACGGTCGAGACCCAGTAACGCGGCTCCTTCGGGACGATCTGCTCCTCGCCGGTGATCAAGGCGACGGACTCGACCCCGGAGCGGTCGGCGATCTTGTTGTAGACCTCGCGGGCAAGGAGCCGCAGCGGCAGTCCGATCAGACCGGACTTGTGCGCCAGCATCCGCTCGATCGCCATATGCGTCTTGCCGGTATTGGTCGGCCCCAAGACCGCTGTCACGGTCTTGGCCCGGACGGAGGCTGGCAAGGTCGTCGGCGACACGAAATTCATCTCAGATAGACCGGCGATCCGTTTACGGCTCCGGACGCCTCTCAATGAAGAGGCCAGCCGAAACCGTCGTTCGACATAGGCTGCACACGACGCGTGGCGAACCCGGCGTTGGGCACTTCCGACATGACGGCGGACCGCAGTCGGGCGCCCGCCACTCGCTCAGGCCGTCGCCGGACAGATCGGAAAATTCCGAAATATCCCGCACCGACAGGCGCTAGGGCATCTGACGCTTTCCCCGTGGCGGGTTCGCCCCGGAGCGCAAGACGCTCTATCACATCCCCGCCGGCATTGCCCGATCTTTCCGGCGAAAGGGTGTTCGAAGCGCGGGACCCCTCTCGTGCAGCCGAGCTCCCACGGCGACGACGGGGCGCGCAACGAGGCGCGGCGGGGCCCTACAGCCGCCCGAAGTTTACGATACGTCGGCAACTGGAACGAGTCCCGAACGAAACGCGGCCGAATCACTGACTCTCATCGATTCAGGCTTTGTTCGATACCAGATCTGGTGTTCCGCGCCCACCGACAGGCAAAAGGCTGATTCCCGTCAGACTCTTGCGTCAAAGTGGAGGGAAGCCTGTCAAGTCATTTGTGCCGACTTGGGACAGAACGATTCTGGGGGCGATCTGCTTCACTTCAAGTTGTATGATCGCTGTCACGTTAACAGTCGGGGTAGAGCCGGAACGACTCGGGCACGAATCGGTGACTCCCCGATGTTCTCTATATGTTTTTGCTCTCTATTGTGCCTGTCGGTCCGGGCACCACAAGGCGTCGATACGGCCGGAAGGTCGCAGTCGCCGCCATCCGCTTCCCCGTTAACTCCGCCGGCCCAATTCGGAACAGTCGCGTGCATTGACTGCCGGCCACCCGGTGGCGGCGAACGCCGGACCGAAGTCGGGTCAGTGTTAATGCCTCGGTCAGAGCAGGAACAGGGCGGGCACGAATCGCTGACTGGGGCAATTTCCCGTTCTGTTCGCCGCAACAGATGGTGGAGATCGCTTGCTGCGGCACGTTATGTTGATTTCGGCCGATAGGTGAGACGACCGATACGAGACCTCGCGTTCAGAAAATCGTCCCAGATCGCGACAGACGCACCGGCATGGCGCCTTCGCCTCGGCGTGGCCCTGAGCGCGAAGCGGCCCCCGAGCGGCGTGACCCAGCCGGAACTGGGGGCGGCCGGAGGAGGATGTTCGGGGGCCGTGCGTCCCGGGGCCGGGTCGCCGATACGCCGTTCGCGCGGTTATTTCCGCACAGCGAGCGCCAACCGGGCGAACAGTAGCTGCGCGCGCATGTGCAATGCCGCCCGCCGCCCGCCACGCTGCGTGACGAAACGGCGGATGTTCGCCCCGATGAGCCGGCGAAGCTGTTCGGCGGGACGCCCCAGGTTCCGCCTGAACATCCTGTAGGAGGCGATTGCGTCGGAGAGCAGGTCGCGCCGGACTGCCATGTCGCGCCATCTGAGTACGTCGAGCACTTTGGCGTAGGTCGCGCATAGGAGATAGGACGTCTCCGCCTCGGTCAGGCCGGGGACCTCCTCCGCCATCGCCTCGATCGTGTCGGCCGCGTCGATGCGGTCGGCCAGCGCGCAATCGATGGGGAAGTCGGACAGCCGGGCGGCGACACGCCGATAGGACAGCGCGGCGAGTTGGCCGAAGAACGCCTGGATGATCAGGTTGTGCATGGATTTTACCGAGACGCTCTGCTCGTG
>JARLIT010000039.1 GCA_031291575.1 Ancalomicrobiaceae bacterium | reverse complement strand
TTTTCCGCCGCCATCTGCACCGCCCACATCTGGCCGCCCTGCAACCTCAAGGCGCCGCCCTCGTAGGCCCAATGATCGCGGATATCCCAGGGAGCCATAATGACCGCCATGGCCGATGGCTTGACCGAACCTGCCCGAATGGCGCCAGCGAGCGCGAGATACTGCGTGATCCCCTGGTAGGAAAAGCCGTAAGTCGCGACCCGCCCGTCGGAGCCGGGGAGATCGGCGGCAGCAGCGAGCGTCGCGGCGCCATCGGCGACATCGTCGATGAGGAGGCGGAACGCGCCCGCGCTATCGCCGCGCCCGCGCACATCCTGGACCATGACGACATAGCCGTGCGCCGCGTACCAGGCGGGATGGGCAAGCACCACCGTGGAGGCGATCTTGCGCCCGTAGGGCTGCCGCATCAGGAGAACGGGGCAGCGCCCCGCGCCGACCGGTCTGTAGACGTCGGCGACGAGACGGATGCCATCCGGCATCGCCGTCTCGATAGTCTCCGGCTCGCCGACGGCATGGATCATGCGCCGCTGGCCTTCGAAAGGCGGGGCGCCTTGGAAAACCGCGTCTTCGGCGTCAACAGCGCGATGTCGAACCTGCCTGCATCGCCGATCAATCGCACCAGCGCCGCCGCCGCCCGGTCGATGACCTCCCTGCCCTTCTGCGCCGTTGCCGCCGCCGCATTTCCGGCGACGCCTGCCGGGTGCAGGTCCTGCGCCTGCCAGCCGAAACCGACGAGCCCCTCCGCCGTCAGCGAACTGCCCGAGCGCTCGATCTCCACCGTCAGCGGCACGAAATCCTCCGCCTTGTCCATGGCGACGAGGTCGGGATGCAGCGCCAGCATGACGCTGGTCTCCAGTTCGCCGCCGTGGATGCCGTGGGTGAGTTCGGCTTCCGAGAACAGGTCGTCGAGCGCCGCTGCGCGGAACCAGGAACAGGCGATCGCCAAGGCTCCGAGTTCGATGCGGATGCGGCGGCAGACGATATCCATCAGCGCCATCTGCCCGCCGTGCGCGTTGAAGAACAGGATCTTGCGACAGCCGGCACGGACGACGCTCGCCGCGAGCTCAAACCAGACGGCCGCAAGCGTCTCGCCCGACAGCGTCAGCGTGCCGGGAAAGGCCGTGTGCTCGTCCGACTTGCCGAACGGCATGGCGGGAAGCACCAAGACGTCGGCCTCGGCCGGCAGCCGTTCGAGCGCGGCAGCAAGGATACCGGCATCGATCGCCGCATCGACCCGGACCGGCAGATGCGGCCCGTGCTGTTCGACCGCACCGACCGGCAGGATGGCGACGGTCGCGGATAGGTCGCGGGCGGCGAATTCCGCTGTCGTCAGGTCCCACCAAGAAAGTGACTTCGTCATGCGACCTCGGCTGCGGTTTCAGCGAGCGTCGCCTTGGCGATCTTGCCCGTCGGCGTCATCGGCAGCGCCGCGACAACGCGGATTTCGAGCGGCACGAGGTTGTAGGTGAGGCGCGGCGCAATGGCCTGCTTCAGCGCGTCCGGATCGAGCGCCGCAGCCGCCTTCGCCGTAACGAAGGCGATCGGCCGGGTGCCACCTTGCGTTTTCACCCCGACGAGAGCGGCAAGCGATACGCCCGGCTCGAGCGCCAGCGCCTCCTCGACATCGCGCGGGAACCAGTCGACGCCGGCGACGGTGACGAGTTCGGAACGGCGGCCGCGCATGGTGATGAAGCCGTCCGCATCCATTGAGCCAAGATCGCCCGAGCGCAGCCAGCCGCCACGGCTGGCCTCGGCCGTCTTTTCCGGCTTGCCCCAATAGCCGGCCATGAAGTTCACCCCCGGAGCGCCACGCATCGAGATCTCGCCGACCTTGCCGAGGCCGGCAACCGCGCCCGCCGACGTCAGGATCGCCACCTCCTTGTCGGGCAGCGGCGGACCGACGCGCAGCAGTTTGCCGTCGTCGGCCTCGAGTTCCGGATAGCCGAGACCGAAAAAGCCGCCGATCTCGCTCTGTCCGAAACTCTCGACCAGCGGCAACCTGAGTTCGTCGCGGAACGCCCTCTTCAGACTCGGCGGCACCGGGCCACCGCCGGAAAGCCCGAAGCGCAGCGGCGACGGCAGCCGGCCGCGCACCTCGGATTCGTCGAGGAGTTCGGTCAGCACCACCGGATTGCCGACGAAGATGGTCGCTTGCACCGCAGCGAGGGCGTCCCAACCGCTCGCCTGCGTCCAGCGGCCCATGACGTTGATGGTGGCTCCAGCGGCCAGTTGCGGAAGGAGGTTGGCGACCAGCTGATAGGAGGATGACAGCGCCGTCGGACCGAACGAACGGTCGTCCTGGCGGATCCTCAGCCGCTCGCCGATGCAGCGACAGGCAGTCACCGTCGGCTCGTGCGCCAGGCAGGCGCCCTTCGGCTTGCCGGTCGTCCCGGAGGTATAGGAGAGATGGGCGATTGCCTCGGCGCGGTCCAGATCCGTCGGCGCGGACAATTTTGCCGCCATCAACTCGGGCAGCGACAGCGCTCCTTCTTGCGGCCCGTCCATGCAGATGAGGTGCGCGACCCCGCCGACGCTGGCCGCCGCCGCCTTCACCGGCGCTGCCATGTCGTGGGTATAGATGATCACGCTCGGCCGATGGTCGCCGACGTAATACGTGAGATCGTCGGCGTATTTGACGTTGACGAGGGCCGAAATGGCGCCGAGCCGCCAGATGCCGAGCATGGCGACGAAATAGTCGAGACCGTTGTGGGCGAAGATCAGCACGCGGTCGCCCGGCTTGACGCCGAGGTCGGCGAGCGCCCCGGCCATGGCCTCCATCGCCTCGACCGCTTGCGCGTAGGTGAGCGTTCGGTTGCGATCGACCCAGCGGAAGGCGATGTGGTCGGGAATGCGCTGGGCGCTTCGTTCAAGGAGGCGATGCATCAACATGGGGAGCGAGACCGATCAGCAGATGTGAGGCCCCATGATCGGCCCGGCGGCATCGAAGCGGAATGGGCTTCAGCCGATAGTCGCTATTGGCCGGCCTTATGCCGCTCCCCCACCCAGCGGCCTCGCACGTGCACCATGACCTCACATCAACGGCTTCACCCCATCCTTTTCGGCCTGGACGAAACGCGCCGTCAGGCTGCCGTCGGCGCCCTTCAAGGCGAAGACGCGCGTCGCCGCTCCGGGCTTCAGGAGATTGCGGTCGCCGGCGATGAACTGGACGATACGCGCCTCCGGCCCGACCAGGATCGTCTGCTCACCGTCCTTGTATTTGAGATGCAGCGTCCCGTCGCCCGAGGATGCCACCACCTCGGCGACCGTGGCATTGGTCATCGTCTGGTCCGGCGGCCCCATCGGCCGGTGACCTTCACCGAGCCCGCGCTGCGTCGCCGCGAAGATATGCACCTCGAGTGCGTGCAACTTGCCGTCAGCGCCCTTCACCGCGGCCGAACCGACGTAGTCGCCGGCCTTGATGTCGGCCAGCGTGCGGTCGGCGACGGCGCCGATCGCCAAGTCCGGCGGCACCGTCACGTCGAGCGAGCGGTCGTCGAGCGTCGCGACGGTCAAGACCGCCCCATCGAAGCGGACGATCGTGCCGGACAGGCTCGCCGACGGCGCTTGCGCCATCGCCGGCGCGGCAACGGCAAGCCACGCCGCTGCAATGAGATAAAGGACACGGCGCATGCGAAGCCTCCCAGCGCCCGGCCCGACTGTCGGCCCGGTTCATGCCGAGCCAATTAACGGCGCCGCCCGGTTTGACCAGGGGACGGGACCGCCGACCGGCGGTCCCTCGCGCATTCGTGTTCCGCAGCCCCGGACGCGGCGTCAGAGGCTGAAGTCGATCGTCGTCTCGGCGCCTCCGAGGTCGAGCGTCGCCGACACCGCTGGCGTCGTGGCGATCTCATGGCCGGAGCGGAAGACGTGCAGCCGCACGGGGCGCAGTCGCAGCGCCTCCACCTGGTCGGCGGCCTGCAGCACCACCATGTTCGCCGGCTTGCCGACCTCAAGACCGTAGTCGGAAAGCCCCAGCGTCTTTGCCCCGGCGGTGGTGACGGCGGCAAAGCATGCCCGCATCTCGTCGCGCCCGGTCATGTGGCCGACATGCAGGCCCATATGCGCCACTTCCAGCATGTCGTGGCTGCCGAGCCCGTACCAGGGGTCCATCACGCAGTCATGGCCGAAGGAGACGTTGATGCCGGCGTTGAGCAGTTCCTTCACCCGCGTCATGCCGCGCCGCTTCGGATAGGTGTCGTGGCGGCCTTGCAGGGTGATGTTGATCAGCGGATTGGCGACGGCGTTGAGTTTGGCCTCGCGCATTAGCGCGAACAGCTTGCTGACGTAGTAGTTGTCCATCGAATGCATCGAGGTCAGGTGCGAGCCGGTTACCCGCCCATGGAGGCCGTGACGGACGGTTTCGGCGGCCAGCGTCTCGACATGGCGAGACAAGGGATCGTCGCTCTCGTCGCAATGCATGTCGACCATCAGGCCGCGATCGGCGGCGATGCGGCAGAGGTCGGCGACCGCCAGTGCTCCATCGGCCATGGTGCGTTCGAAATGGGGGATGCCGCCGACGACGTCGACGCCGCGCGCCAGTGCCTCAGCCAGGTTCTTCTTGGCATTGGGCGAGCGCAGATAGCCGTCCTGCGGGAAGGCCACCAGCTGAATGTCGATAAAGGACTTCATCGTCTCGCGCACGGCGAGAAGCGCGTCGACGGCCAGTAGCCGGTCGTCGCAGATGTCGACATGGCTGCGAATGGCGAGCGTGCCCTTGGCGATGGCCCAGTGACAGAGCTTCAGCGCCCGGTCGTAGATGTCTTTGGTGGTGATCGCCGGCTTCAGCTCGCCCCAG
Source organism: Ancalomicrobiaceae bacterium (assembly GCA_031291575.1). Classification (GTDB taxonomy): domain Bacteria; phylum Pseudomonadota; class Alphaproteobacteria; order Rhizobiales; family Ancalomicrobiaceae; genus CAIYYN01. The sequence continues at coordinate 16,583 of JARLIT010000039.1, read as the reverse complement.
ATCTTGATGCCTTCCAAGAGCGTACCGGATTCGTTGAAGCGGGGACGGCCGACAGAGAGCGCCGAATCGAGGTGAAAATGGCTGTCGACGAACGGCGGGGTCACCAGCCGCCCGGTCGCGTCGATCTCGCGGCCAGCCTCGGCGGCAAGCGCCGGCTCGATCGCCGCGATGCGCCCATCGGCGACGCCGATATCGATGCCGGTCCGCCCGTCGGTGAGGTTGGCGCGGCGCAGGATCAGGTCGAGCATTAGCGTTCCTCCTTGCGGAAGGGTTTCAGGAGCGCCGCCGGCGCAATCGCGTTGCGCGACACCGAGGCCATGGCGACGATTGTTAGGAGGAACGGTAGGATGAGGAAAGTCTCGTACGGCACATGCTGGCCGAGATTACTCGCCTGCAACCGCAATTGCAGCGCATCGATGAAGGCGAACATCAGCGCTCCGCCGGCGCAGCGCCACGGCCGCCATTGGCCGAACACGACCAGCGCGATTGCCACCCAGCCGCGGCCGTTGATGACGCCGAAGGTGAAGGCGTTGAACTGGGCGAGCGACAGGAAGGCCCCGGCCGCTCCCATCAGGCCGCCACCGATGACGACCGCCTGCCAGCGCTTGACCGCGACGCTGACGCCGGCGGATTCAGCGGCGTGCGGGTTCTCGCCGACCATGCGCACCGACAGCCCCCACGGCGTGTGCGTCAGGATGAAGGCCATCACCGGCACCAGGAGCATCGCCACGTAGACGAGGATGTACTGGTTGAACACCGCCGTGCCGATCACCGGAATGGCGGAGAGGCCCGGAATGGGCACGGTCTGGAACGGTGGCACCGACGGCGGCTGCGACGGCTGGCCGAACACGAGGCGATAGATGAAAAATGCAAGCCCGGTCGATAAAAGCGTGACGCCGATCCCCGACACATGCTGGCTGAGGCCGAAGCTGACGGTCAGTAAGGCATGCAGCGCAGCCAGCACCATGCCGGCGAGGACCGCCGCGCCGACGCCGAGCCACAGGCTGCCGGAGAAATAGGCGACGCAAAAGCCGGCCATGGCACCGATCAACATGATGCCTTCGATGCCGAGATTGAGGACGCCCGCCCGTTCCGACAGCATCTCGCCCAAAGTGGCGAGCATCAGCGGCGTGGCGATGCGGATGAGCGCGGCAAGGAAGCCGACCTGGAACAGCTGTTCAAGTAGCCCTGACACCGGCCGGCCCTCCCGTTCGACGGATGCGATAGGCGGTGAACAAGAGCGCCACCAGCATGGTGATCAGCGCGGTACCCTGAATGACCTGGGCGAGGAACACCGGCACGCCGGTCGCCCGCGACATGGCCTCGGCCCCGGTCATCACGGCGGCGAAGAACACCGCGGCCGGAATCACCCCAAGCGGATTGAGCCGCGCCAGCATGGCGATGACGATGCCGGTGTAGCCGTAGCCGGTGGAAATCTCGCCCATCACCTGGAAGTGGATGCCGCCGACCTCGCAGATACCGGCCAGTCCGGCAAGGCCACCGGAGATAGCCGCCGCCGTCAACAGCACCCGGTCGACCCGGATGCCGCCGTAGGCCGAGGCTTCGGCATTCTCGCCGACGGCATTGATGGCAAAGCCGAGCGTGGTACGCCGCATCAACAGCCAGACGAGCGGGACAGCGAGCGCAGCAAACACCACGCCGAGATGCAGCCGCGTCCCTTCCATCAGGATGGGGAAATTGGCGGCATCCTGGATGGGCGGCGAATTGGGATAGCCGCTCATCCGATCCTTCCACGGCCCTTCGATCAGCGCCATCATGGCGTAATAGACGATCGAATTGATGAGGAGCGAACTCACCACGTCGTCGACCTTCAGGCGGACCCTGAGGAGAGCCGGCACCAGCGCGGCCAGCGCGCCTCCGGCGGCGCCGGCAATCAGCATCAGCGCGATGGCGATCGGTCCCGGCACGTGCGGGAAACCGCCGACCCAGCAGCCGACAACGGCGCCGGCGAGCAACTGGCCTTCGGCGCCGATGTTCCAGAACTTGGCGCGGAAGGCGACCGCCACCGCAAGGCCGGTCAAGACCAAGGGCGTCGCCTTCACCAAGGTCTCGGTCAGCGCGTAGACATCGCCAAAGGCGCTCTCGAACATGATGGCGTAGGCGCCGATGACATTGGCTCCGGCCAGAGCGATCAGCCCGGCACAGAGAACGAGCGCCGCCAGGACTGCCGCGAGCGACAGGGCCACATTGAGCCAGGCGGGCGTCGAGATGCGGGGTTCGAGCCTGAAGCCCATGGTCAGGCCCTCCCCCGGCCAGTTTCGGCACCGGCCATCAGCAGGCCGACCCGTTCGATCGTCGCTTCAGTGGTCGGCATTTCGCCGACGATGCGGCCGCCGTACATCACGGCGATGCGGTCCGACAGCGCCATCAGCTCTTCGAGATCTTCGGAAATCAACAGGATGCCGCGGCCGCGGTCACGCATTTCGAGAAAGCGGTCGTGCACGAACTGCGTGGCGCCGATATCGAGCCCGCGTGTCGGCTGGGCGGCAACGAGCGCGATCGGATCGTGCGCCAGTTCGCGCGCCAACAGGATCTTCTGCAGATTGCCGCCCGACAGCATGCCCGCGCGTGCCTCCGGGCCGGGGCAACGGATGTCGAACGCCTCGATGCGCTCGCTGGCAAACGCCCGGATCGCCTTCGGCGAGATCCACCCCCTCCGGCTGAATGGCGCATCCGCCAGCCGCGACAGGATCATGTTGTCGGCGACTGACATGCCGGTGACGAGGCCGGTCTTCATCCGGTCCTCCGGGATGCGCCCGAGCCCGAGGCGTTGGGCTTCGGCGGGTGCGGCACGGCGCAACGGCTCTCCGGCGAGCCGTATCTCGCCGCCGGTCGCCGCCAGCATGCCCGACACCAGATCGGCGAGCGCCCGCTGGCCGTTGCCCGACACGCCGGCGATGCCGAGAATCTCGCCCCCCCTGACCGTCAGCGACACGTCGTCGAGCCCGGCGCCGCCACGCGGCCGCGTCGAGACCCGGCTGAGTTCGAGCACCGGCCCATGCAGCGCAACCGCCCGGCGTTCAGGCGGAGTGATGTCGCGACCGCACATCATGCGGGCGATCTCGGCGTTCGTCGCCTCGCCCGGCCGTTCGATCGAACCGGCAACTTGCCCGTGGCGCAACACCACGCAGCGCGTCGCCACCGCCCGAACCTCGGCCAGCTTGTGGCTGATGAAGACGATGCCGAAGCCCTGTTCCGACATGGCGCGCATGGCGGCGAACAGGCCTTCGGCCTCGGCCGGGGTCAGCACCGCCGTCGGCTCGTCGAGGATCAACAGGCGCGCGCCGCGATAGAGCGCCTTGACGATCTCGAGGCGCTGCTGTTCGCCGACCGACAGGCTGGAGACCATGCGATGCGGCTCGAGCCACAGACCGAAATCGCGGCGGATGTCGTCGAGCCGTTCGAGCGCCCGCCCGCGGTCCAATACGAGACGCCGCCCCTTCTGACCGATGAGCAGATTTTCAAGGACGCTGAGACGCGGCGCTAGATGGAAATGCTGATGCACCATGCCGATGCCGTGGGAGAGCGCATCGGCCGAATTGCGGATCCTGACCGGCTTGCCGGCGATGAAGATTTCGCCTGCGTCGGCATGATAAGTGCCGAACAGCACATTCATCAGCGTCGTCTTGCCGGCGCCGTTCTCGCCGAGCAATCCCAAGACGTCGCCCGGGCGGACGACGAGGTCGATGCCGTCGTTGGCTTTGGCCTCACCGAACACCTTGGTGATGCCGCGCATATCGAGGAGCGGGGGTGCGGTCATTCGTCTCGCCGGGAAGAGTGCCGGGCGGACCGCAATGGCCCGCCCGGACAGGACGATCAATCGGATGCCGGCGTGCCTTCGTCGACGTCGACGCGGAAATTGCCTGACAGGATGTCCTCGCGCTTCTTGGCGACGAGATCCTTGACATCGGCCGGCAGCTTCGCCTCCCAGCCATGATAGGGCGCCAGGTCCGAGCCACCCTTCAGCATGCGGGAGAAGTCGCCGTAGTCCTGTGCCGTGAAAACGCCGGCCTTCACCAGCTTCACCGCCTGCTCGATGGTCGGGTACATGTCCCATACCGGGCCGGTGATGACGGTATCGGGGGCGATCGCCGACTGGTCACTCATGTTGGAGATGGCCAGGACGCCCTTCTCCTTGCACGCCTCGATGACGCCGAAGCGCTCGGCATAGATCAAGTCGGCCTTGGCCTCAATCTGGGCGATCGCCGCCTCCTTGGCCTTCGGCGGATCGAAGAACGAGCCGATGAAGGCGACCTTCTTCTTGATGGCAGGGTTTGCTTCCTTGGCGCCGGCAAAGAAGGCGTTGACCAGCCGGTTGACTTCCGGGATCGCCATCGCCGCGACCGCGCCGACGACGTTCGTCTTGGTCAGCTTTCCGGCAATGATGCCGGCGAGATAGGCCGGCTCCTGGATCCAGTTGTCGAACACGCCGAAATTCGGCTCGGCCGGTCCGGCGCCGGAGCCGAACAGGAAGGCGATCTTGGGGAACGACTTGGCGACCTGACGGGCGATGCGCTCGGCGGCGAAGGCATCGCCGACGATCAGGTCGTAGCCCTTCTGCGCGTATTCGCGCATGACACGGGCGAAATCCGCCTCCTGGACGTTCTCCGACCACTTGTATTCTAGCCCAAGAGTCTTCACCGCCTTCTGCAGCGCGACGTGGATCTGGTTGTCCCACGGCTCCTCGATCGGGGTGGCGAACACGGCTGCGACCTTCAGCGGTCCGGCGGCCAGCGCGGGCACGGCGAGGCCGCCGGCTGCGGCAAGGCCAAGCCCGCCGGCGCCGATCAGGATGTGTCGGCGGTTCAAGAACAGCGTCTTCCTGTCCATTCCACTCATAGCGTGCTCCCCTGCATGTCGGCCGCGCGGCACACCTCGGCAGGAGGCGCATGCGGCACGGCTCGCCTTCGACAGAAAACTGGAAATATCGGTGTGACTTCAGGCGTCTCCGTCCGTCTCGCCGGAGAACCGATTGCGTCAGTATCAGTCGACGGTTAGTCTCCTTCAACAATGAATTTCTGTCGTTTTCTTACCCGCTCGATCGTTGTTGTCATTCTGTGCGCTGCGGTGGCAAGCCCCGTTTGCGCCGGCGAACCGGCACGCGTCACGATCCAGCTGAAATGGCGCCATCAGTTCCAGTTCGCCGGGTACTATGCCGCGATCGACCAGGGCTACTTCCGCGACGCCGGCCTCGACGTCACCTTGCGCGAAGCCCGCGAGGGCGAGGATCCGGCGGAAGTCGTCGCCTCGGGTGGCGCCGATTACGGCATCGGCACGTCGGAACTGGTCGTCTCGCGTGCCCGCGGCGCTCCCCTCGTTGCACTCGCCGCAACCTATCAGCATTCGCCATTCGGCATCGTGTCGCTCAGGGGCCACGGCATCGAGACGGTGCATGATCTCGTCGGCAAGCGCGTCATGGTCGAACCGCAGGCCGCCGAGATCTGGGCCTATCTGAAACTCGAAGGGATTTCCGCGGATCGGCTGACGCTCGTGCCGCACAGTTTCGACACGCACAGCCTGACCGCCGGCGACGTCGACGCCATGACGGTCTATACGACCGACGAGACCTTCGCGCTGCAGCAGGCCGGGCTCGATTTCCAGCTGTTCACCGCCCGCTCGGACGGCATCGACTTCTACAGCGACGTGCTGTTCAGCACGGAACGCGAAGTGCGGGCCCACCCCGACCGGGTGCCGGCAGTGATCGCCGCGGTGCGCAAGGGCTGGCACTATGCGGTCGCCCACCCGGACGAGATGGTGAAGCTGATCCGGGAGCGCTACAGCGACCGCAAGTCGGTCGCCGAACTCCTCTATGAGGCCGAGCACGGCCGGGCGCTGATGGCGCTCGATGTGGTGGAGTTCGGCTACATGAGCGAAGGCCGCTGGCGCCACATCGCCGACACCTATGCCTCCCTCGGTATGATCGACGGCAGCGTTTCGCTCGACGACTTCCTCTACAAGCCCGACATCGGGCTCGACCGCGATCTGGTCATCCGTCTGTCGATCGCCATGGCGCTGGCGGTCCTCGTCGTCGGCGGCGTCGGCGGGCGGTTCTATGCCCTGTCGCGCCAGCTTCGGCGCGAAATGGCGGTGCGCGCCGGTGCAGAAGCCGGTCTCACCGCAGCTCTCGCCCAGGAACGCAACCTGTTGTCCGTGCTGGCGCACGACTTCCGTACGCCGCTCAGCGTGATTTCGGCCTCGGCCCAACTGATCGGCTACTGCCTGTCCCCCGACGACGGACGCGGCCAACGCGAGATCGGCAAGATCCTGGCCGCCGCCCGCAAGCTGTCCGATCTGATCGCCTCCTGCCTGGCCAAGGACAGGCTGGAAGGCCTCGAAACCAAGTCCTTCGTCCCCGTCGACCTGACCGACGTGCTGCAGCGCATCACCGCCGAATGGCGCGCGCTCGCCCCGAACCGGCGGATCTACCTCGACATTGCCGACGTCGAGACGGGACGGATCGAACGCCCGGTCATCCTCGGCGACCGCAGCCTGTTGATCGTGGCCATCTCCAACCTAATCGACAACGCCCTGCGTTATACGCCCGTCGAAGGCCGCGTCATCGTCGCCCTATCGGAGACCGGCGACGGTCTTGCTGTGACGGTCAGCGATGACGGTCCGGGCATTCCCGAAGCCGATCGCGAGCGGATCTTCGAGAAATACTATCGCTCGCCCGGAACGCCTGCGACCGGCGGCGCCGGCATCGGCCTGTCGGTGGTCGCCGGCGTCGTCAGGGCGCACGGCGGTTCGGTCAGGGCCGAGCCCGGCGACTGCGGACGCTTCGTCGTCACCCTGCCCTGCCTGAAGGGAGTTTGACCCGTGGTTGCGGTGGTCGTGGTCGAGGACGAGGTGCCGTTTCGCGAGACGCTCTGCGACTTCCTGTCGATGCGCGGATACCAGTCCATCGGCGTCGGCTCGGAACGGGCGCTGCAGGCGGCGCTCGAAGGGCTCGGCGAGGTCATCGTCCTCCTCGACGTCAATCTCGGGCGCGAGAGTGGCTTTGCCATCGCCCGCCGGCTGCGCGGTCGCGATCCGGACATCGGCATCATCATGCTGACCGCCCGCGACGCTACCGAAGATCAGGTCGCCGGGCTCGGCGCCGGCGCCGACATCTACCTGGCCAAGCCGGTCGACCTCAGTACGCTGGAAGCCAACATCGCCAGTCTGTCGCGCCGTCTGGTGCATACGGGCGCTCAACCGTCGGCGACGCTCGGCTGGTGGACGCTCGATCCGGCCTCCTGGGTGCTGACCGCGCCGAACGGAACCCATGTCAGCCTGACGGCGAGCGAGCGCGCCCTTCTGGCCCTTCTCATCGCGCGTTCGGGCGAGACGGTCGGCTTCCGCGACCTCGTGCAGGCGACCGGCGGCCCGGACGACGACCATGCCCTCGCCCGTCTCGCCGTCATGGTCAACCGGTTGCGCCGCAAGGTCGAACGCGAGACGGGCTATCCGCTGCCGGTCAAATCCGCCCGCTCGGCCGGCTATAGTTTTGCGGCATCTGCGGCACCCCATTGATTTCGGTGTGGCCGGGCCTCTCCCGTCGCGCCGCTACCGACACTGTACACCGTCCCCAAAGGCTCCTGCCGACGGCTCGCCGGTCGCGATCGCCATTGCCCCGCTACCATACCTCCGGTACCATACCAACTTGCCGCATCACTCTGATCCGATCGAAACTGACGGACCCCAGGATCGCCTGATGACGGCGGCAACAGGTGCCGAGAGAGCACCCGGTCGCGACGATCTGAGATCGCCACGGACCAGATGGGGGAGGAAACGAGGGTAGGATGAAGACGCTCGCACTCGTGACGATGATGTTGTTCGCTTCGACGTGCGCTGCCGGCGCAGTCGAATTGAAGCTCGGACACTTCGCTGCCGACGGCCATCCCTGCGATGTCGCCGCCAAGCAGTTCAAGGAAAATGTCGAAAAGCGCACCAATGGCGAAGTCACCATCAGCCTCTATGGCAACAACGCCCTCGGCTCGCCGCCGGAAGTGCTCGAGCAGGTGTTGCTCGGCGCGGTCGACATGAGCCTGTCCGGCCAGGACCAGATCGCCAAGCACCTGCCGTTCTACGACGTCATCTCGACGCCGTTCGGCTTCAAGAACTATGACGTCGCCGACAAGGTGATCGATGGTCCGTTCAAGACCTGGGCCGATCCGGAACTGGCCAAGAAGGGCCTCGTCCATCTGGCCGACTGGGAGTGGGGCTTCCGCCAGCTCACCAACTCGCGCCACCCGGTCAACACCCCGGCCGACATGAAGGGCATGAAGATCCGTACGCCGCCGGCCTTCGCCTATCAGGCGTTCGTCGAGGCGGCCGGCGGAAATGCCGTCACCATCGCCTTCTCCGAATTGGTGATGGCGATGAAGCAGGGCGTCGTCGACGGACAGGAGAACCCGATCGGCACGATCTATTCGCTGAAGCTCTATGAAACCCAGAAGTACATGACCATCGTCAACTATACCTATTCGTCGATGGTGCATCTGGTCAACAAGAAGAGCTGGGACAAGCTGACCCCGGACCAGCAGAAGATCCTCACCGAGGAATCGGTCAACTCGGCCAAGCTGGCCCGCAAACTGCTGCGCGATTCCGAGGACACGCAACTGAAGGACCTTCAAGCCACCAAGGGGATGGAAATCGTCAAGCCCGACCTGAAGCCGTGGAAGGACGCCATGGGTCCGGCCTGGGAGAAGGTCAAGGCGCGCGTCGGCGCCGACAACTTCGTCCGGTTCATGGCGATGGTCGAAGCCGCCGAAAAGTGATCGAGAGAAACGGCCGGCCCAGCGCCGGCCGTTTCGTCAGGAACGACCTGTGCCCGCAGCCTGTCGAATCGCGGGAGTGAGTTCCGTGCTGCCGGCAGCGTGCCATCGCGGCGTCGGCACATTCTTGGGGATTGTTTTGGCGCGATCCGATCGAGCCGGGACGAGGGGACCTTCCGCTATGCTGACACTGGCGATCTTCGGCGTACTCCTGCTGATGCTGATGCTCGACGTGCCGATCGCGGTGTCGATCGGACTGACCGCCGTGGCGTTCTTCGTCGCGCAGGGCCAGGGCTCCTTCCTCGCCATGCTGCCGCAGCGGATGTACTTCGGCACCACCGGCTTCACGCTCCTGGCCATTCCGTTCTTCATTCTCGCCGGCAATCTGATGAACACCGGCGGCATCACGCAGCGGATCTTCGCCTTCGCCCGGGCGGCGGTCGGCCACATTTCCGGCGGCGTCGGCCAGGTCTCCGTCGTCTCGTCGATGATCTTTTCCGGCATGTCCGGTTCGGCGGTGGCGGACGCCGCCGGTCTCGGCCAGATCCAGCATCGGGCGATGGTCGATGCCGGCTACAGGCCGACCATCTCGGCGGCGATCGTCGCCTCAGCCTCGACCATCGGCCCGGTCATCCCGCCGTCGATCCCCTTCGTCCTCTACGGCGCCATCACCTCCGTCTCGGTGCCGCGGCTGTTCCTGGCCGGCGCCATCCCCGGCGTGTTCATGGGAATCGCGATGATGATCGCGATCGCCCTGATGGCGCGCCCGCGCGGCCTGCCGAGGGACGAGCGGGCGAGCTGGGCGGAGTTGGGGCGCACCTTCGTACGCGCCTTCTGGCCGCTGATGACGCCGGTCATCATCATCGGCGGCATCACCACCGGCTTCTTCACCGCGACAGAAGCCTCGGTGATCGCCGCGCTCTACGCCGCCCTCCTCGGCTTCCTCTACCGCGACCTCAAGCTGCGCGACCTGCCGCCGGTGCTGTTCGTCTCGTTGAAGCAGACCTGCGGCCTGATGTTCATCATCGCCACCGCCAACTTCTTCGGCTGGTTCACCATCTTCGAACGCATCCCCGACCACCTGATCATGCAGCTGTCGGCGCTGGGCACGACGGCAACCGGCTTCCTGTGGATCGTCATCGCCATCATCCTGGTGCTCGGCTGCTTTCTCGACGGCAATGCGATCTTCCTGATCACGCTGCCGATCTTCATGAAGATCTGCCCGCTGTTTGCCATCGACATGGTCAACTTCGGCGTCGTCATGACGCTGCTGATCATGATCGGCAACCTGACGCCGCCGGTCGGCATGTGCCTGTTCGCGGTGGAGAGTTTCGCCCGGGTCGGCATCTGGCCGCTCGCCTGGGAATGCCTGCCCTACCTCGTCGCCATCCTCGCCGTAACGATCCTGTGCACTTTCGTGCCGGAGATCGCCCTCTGGCTGCCGAACTTCATGATGGGGCCACAGCTGTGAAACCCGCCCTCGTGCTCCTCGCTCGCCTCGACCGGGCTCTGCTCCTCGTGCTCGAGACCGTCTGCATCGCCCTCTTTGCCGCGATCACCTTCATCCTGACGCTGAACATCGTCGTCCGCTTCTTCCCCTTCATGTCGATGCACTGGTTCGACGAGATCCTGGAGATGCTCTACGGCGCCCTTGTCTTCTACGGCGCCGCCGCCGTCTGGGTCGGACACGCGCATTTCAGCGTCGGCGACTGGCTGTCGAAGCGGTTGCCGAGCATCAGGGCCCGCTTCATCTATCGTCTCCTGGTCGAACTCTGCTCGCTCGTCTTCATCGCCATCTTCTTCAAGTACTCGCTCGACCTGACGTTCTCGACCACCGAGCAGACCACCGCCTTCGCCATGTCGAAGGCCTGGCTGTATGCCTGCATGCCGATCAGCGGCGGCATCATGCTTCTCTACTCAGTGAAGAACATGGTGCTGGAACTCTGGGCCGTGCTCGATCCCGCGCGCGCCGGCGCGGAAGCCGAGCGCCTCGGCCACTGACGGCGGGAGCGCGCGGAGACGGAAGGAAGCATCGAAATGCAGGCCGCCACAGAGGCCGTCACGGCGGTGCAACCGATTCTGGGCTTGCCCGCAGCTCCGATCGCCATCGCAATCTTCATTCTCACTTATGCCGTGATCCTGACCGAACGGGTCAACCGGGCGCTGGTGGCGCTGGCCGGCGCCGGCCTGCTAATCTTCGTCGGCGTGCTCAACCAAGCCCAGGCGGTCGCCGCGATCGACTTCAACACCCTTGGGCTCCTCCTCGGCATGATGGTAATCGTCACCATCACCAAGGAGACGGGCCTGTTCCAATACATGGCGCTGAAGGCCGCGCAGCTCGTCAACGCCGAGCCGATCGCCCTTCTCGTCATGCTGACGACGATCACCGCGGCCTGCTCGGCCTTCCTCGACAATGTCACGACTGTGCTGCTGATCACCCCGGTGACGCTGTCGCTCACCTCGATGCTCAGAATCGATCCGTGGCCGTATCTGATCGGAGCGATCCTCTCCTCCAACATCGGCGGCACCGCGACGCTGATCGGCGATCCGCCCAACATCATGATCGGCTCGGCGACCGGGCTCGCCTTCAACGATTTCATCTGGCACCTGACCCCGGTCATCCTGGCCGTGCAGATCGCGACCGTCGCCGCTCTCTTCGTGTTCTGGCGCAAGCGGCTCGTCGCGACGTCGCAGGCGCGCGCTGACGTGATGGCGATGCAAGCCGGCGCCGTGCTGGTGGACCGGCACCTTCTCGTCAATTGCCTCGCGGTCATCGCGCTGGTCATCGCCGGCTTCACGATGCATGGCGTCTTCCACCTGGAAGTCGCCAGCGTCGCGGTCGGCGGTGCCGTCCTGCTGCTGTTGCTGGAGACGTGGAACCATTCTGGCGAATCGCAGCACCAGAAGGTGCAGAGCGCCGTCGCTGAAGCGGAATGGGTGACGCTTCTGTTCTTCGTTGGCCTGTTCGTCGTCGTGCATGGGCTGGTCAAGGTCGGCGTGATCGACCAGATCGCCCAATGGTTGCTGTCGCTGACCGGTGGTCATCTCTATTCCACCACGATCGCGGTGCTGTGGGGCTCCGCGGTCCTCTCGGCGATCGTCGACAATATCCCCTATGTCGCCACCATGATCCCGCTGTTGAAGGCGATGGCGCCGCAAATGGGATCGCCGGCTGAGACCGAGGTGCTGTGGTGGTCGCTCGCCGCCGGCGCCTGTCTCGGCGGCAACGGCACGCTCATCGGCGCCAGCGCCAATCTGGTCGTCGCCGGCTTGGCGGCGAAGCAATCGATCATGATCACCTTCCTCCGCTATTTGAAAGTGGGTCTGCCGTTGATGCTCCTGTCGATCGTGATCTGCCACATCTACATCCGGCTCAGATATTTTTGAGCCAAGCGCGATCGCCCGGGGAGGATACGATCGGCGAATCGACGCGCACGCTGCCGCCCCCGCGGCAATTCCGCCTCGCTTTGCCCGATCGGTGTCGCTAGCATTCGCCGCGACATCCACCTGACAGGAAAGCCACCATGACGAAATTCCGCGCCGGACCGGCCGCCCGGGTCTCCCCATTGAGCAGATGCGGCCTGACCTGGGTGGTCGGATTGGCGTCCGTCGCGGCGATCGCCGTGGCCTCGAACGCGCTCGCCGAGCCTGCCGATTGCGTGATCGAACCGTCGCTTCTGGTCAAGCTCGGCAGCCCGGTCACCAGCGTCCTGGCCGACGTTCTCGTCGAACGAGGCGACAAGGTAAAGGCGGGTCAGGTGGTCGCCCACGTCGAATCGGCGGTTGAGCGGTCGATGGTCGACTACAACCGCGCCCGTTCGGAGAGCACGTCGGAAATCGAAGCCAAGCAGGCCATTCTCGAGCAGAAGAGCGGCATCGTCGCCAGAAAGCGCGGGCTGCAGAAGTCGGCCATCGTCAGTTCGCAGGACTTTGAAAATGCCCAGGCCGAGTACAATGTCGCCACGCAGGAGCTTTCCCTGGCGCAACTGAATAAGAAGATGGCCGAAATCGAATTGGCGCGCACCCAGGCTCAACTCGAGCAGCGGACAATTCGCAGCCCGATCGACGGCATCGTCACGCGCCGGACATTGGGCCCGGGCGAATACGTGAGCCCGGAGGTGAATATCGTCACGATTGCTCGCGTCGATCCGCTGAACGTCGAAACCTATCTCCCGGTGAGAGACTACGGCCTGCTCAAGGTCGGGCAAACCGCCGTCGTCCGCCCGAATGCCCCGGTCGGCGGCGAATACAAGGCGCAAGTGATTGTGGTCGATCAGATCTTCGATGCCGCCAGCGGCACGTTCGGCGTACGGCTGAAGCTGGCAAATCCGGGAAACACCATTCCGGCCGGTCTACGTTGCAAAGTTGACTTCGAGGCACGGTGAGACCGCCCCCCCTCGACAGGCGATTGATCGTGACGAGATCGGTCAACTGCCAGGGCCGGCGCCGGGATCTATCGCTCGACGCCGGAAAAGATCACCGCGATTTCCCTGCCGGCGTCGGGCTCGGCGATCACGCCGGCCAGCCCGGCGGTGCCGGTCGCCGACGCGGCGATATCCGTGTACGCGCGGCTGGCCTCGTGGGCTGCCGCGACCTCGGCCTCGTCGACGATGATGGCCCTGCCGCCGCTTGCGCGCATGGCTTGAGCGATCGCCCACCAGTCGTAGGTCTCGTCGTCGAGAATGCCGTGCGCCAGGCTCGCCGGCGTCGTTTCCCAGGCCCACATGAAGCGGGACCGGTACTTCGCAGCCGCGTCGAGTTCGACACCGGCGAGGCGCTCCCAGGCTCGGGCCAGCGGCGCGCAGCCGGCCGTCTGCACGGCGATCAACTTCGGCACCGAGGGTATCAGGCCGTTCGCACGGGCGATCGCAAAGCCTTGCGCCAGCGCGCTCGCCAAGGCCCCGCCGCCCACCTGCACGAACAAGGCGTCCGGCACGACGCCGATACGGCCGAAGTCTTCCGCCATCTCGAAGGCGAGCGTGCGGCCGCCCTCGATCGCCAGCCCATTGTCCGGGCCTTGCACGCCGAAGGGAATCGCGCCGCTAGCGACGGCCTCGCGGAAACGCAGGTAGCAGGGATCGCCGACCTCGCCCGCACGCCGGTCGCAGATCGTGATCTCGGCGCCAAGCTCCTCGAGCCGCGCCTTCACGGTCCCATCGGCATCGGGCGGAATGAACACATCGAGCGGCCAGTCGGCCGCCCGCGCCACGACCGCAGCGGCAAGCGCCGCATTGCCGCAGGAAGCGATCGCCAATCGCCGCGCGTGCAAGCCTTCGCCGGCCGGCAATCCGGCGGCCTCCAGGACGCGCAAATACAGCATGACGCCCATCAGGTGGCGCGCCTTGTGCGAGCCGGAGACGTTGCCGGTCTCGTCCTTGACCCACAGCGCCCCCGCAAGGCCGAGCGCCTGTGCCAGCGACCGCCGCTCGGCCATCGGTGTGATGCGGAAGCCGCGTCCGTCGATGGCCGTCAGAGCATCATCGAGCCTGCCGACCAGATCGCCCCAGGCGGCATCGGCGAGTCCGGCGCCCCTCGCCAATCGATAGGGCGACAGCCAGGCCCGATAGCGCAGGAACGGATCGGATTCGGAGCCGATCGGCGGCGATGCCGCCTCGGCCTCGACCACGAGGACGTGGTCGACATCGTCGCCCGGGCGGCCGGCGTTCGGGCAGCGGAACGCCAACCGACTGCCGGCATCGACTTCGGCGCCGCAGCCGTGGCAGCGAAACATCACCATGGCTTCACAGGCCCAGCTTCTTGGCGACACCGCTCTTGGCATTGACGGCGGCGATCATGTCGTCCCAAGCCGGCACGAGATCGATGAGGCCGTCCCAGAACGACTGCTTGGCACGGGCCTTGAAGTCCTCGAGAGCGACGCCCTGCTGCTCCACCCAGGTGAAATAGCCAAGATTGAACACGCGCTTGCGATCGACATGCGTCATCTCGATCAGGTCGCTGGTCGACGCTGCCGCCAAGGAGCGGCCCCAGGTTTCGCCCGCCGCCACCGTATCGAACCGGTTGCCGAAATCGCGCTTGACCACCTTGTCGATCTCGCTGCCATACATCGCGGCGCCGTCGGTCGCGACCGTGACGATGACGTCGTCGGGACCCATGTCGAAATATTTGGCGGTCTTGATCGCTGCCAGCAAGTTGCAAATAGACGACAGCCCGAGATTGCCGAGCTCTGCGACGAACTTCGGGTCGAGCCCACGCCGTTCGACGAGGTAGGTACGGCCGACTTCGGTGTTGAACAGAACGATCAGCCGGTCGGTGTCGGTATCGCTGACGCCAACCACCAGGTCGGTGTTCATGACGTTGTGGATATAGGGGACGTGCTTGTCGCCGATCCCCTGGATATTGTGCTCGCCGAATCCGTTCTCCAGGAGCGTCGGGCACTCGCTCGCCTCGACGACGACGATCTTGGCGCCGCGATGCGCCTTCAGATGGTCGCCGGCCGCCAGCGTGCCGCTCGATCCGGACGCCGACACGAAGGCGGCGAGGCGCGAGCCGGGATGATCCCGAGTGACCGCGGCGTAGAGCTTGTCCAGCGCCGCGCCGGTGCAGGTGCGGTGCACGAGATAGTTTCCGAACTCGCAGAACTGGTTGAAGATGATGTTGTCGGCGTCGCCATCGAGCCGGGCGCACTCGTCATAGATCTCCTTGACGTTGCTCTCCGAGCCCGGCGTTTTGATGATATCGCTGCCGTCGATCACCCATTTGTCGAGCCAATCGAAGCGCTCGCGGCTCATGTTCTCGGGCAGCACGGCGACGCCGCGGCAACCGAGGATGCGCGAGATAGCGACGCCACCGCGGCAGTAGTTGCCGGTGGACGGCCACACCGCCTTGTGATGACCGGGGTCGAACTGGCCGGTGACCAGCCGTGGCACGAGGCAGCCGTAGGCGGCGAGCACCTTGTGGGCACCGATCATGGGGAAACGGTCGCCGAGCGCGAGGACGATGCGCGCCTTGACGCCGGTCAGTTCGCTCGGAAGCTCGACATAGGCCGGCACGTCGGTGAACCCGCGCCGGGCGGCATCGTTGAACCAGTGCACGCGGAACAGATTGAGAGGATTGGCGACATTGGAATCGATGTCGACGAGGCGCTGACGCACGCTGGCGGGAATCGTCGAAGGATCCGCGAGCTGCGCCAGGGTTGGCAGCAGCACGCTCTCCTCGCCGAGGCGAGCGATGGTTCGGTCGAGGACTTGCTTGTCGACGACGTTACGCTCCAATCCCAACCGCGCCATGTTCCGTATCCTTTCGCCAATATCTCAGACCTTGCGCCAGCGGTTCTGGCGTGGCGCCGAACCACCCGGCGACCGGCGTGTGGCCGGACAATAGAGGCTCGCACGCGGTTCGCCATGCGCAGCGTCAAGCCGCACCGGCACGGATGACGATCGACAGAGCGGCGCCGCCGCTGTTGGCCGCCCGCAACATGCGGCAACCGGCGAAGCGGCCCAACGTCATGCCGAATCCGATCTCCAGCACGTCCTCACATGGAATCGCGACCGCAATCCATCGATAAGCTGAATCACCGCGTTGCCGAACGCTGGGGGCGCGTTGGTCCAGCAGTCATGCGAGCGGCCGTCTCTTCGTTCCACCCGCCAATTTGCGGTGTCAGCCGCCCTGCCCCAGGAACTCCCGCGCTGCCTCGGCGACGAAGCCATGCACATAGGGTGCGAACGACCGGCCGCATTCGAGGTGGAACGTGCTGGCGGCCTTGCGCCACAACACGATCTCGACCTTGGCGAGGACCGTGCGGGTCGACATGCCAACGGGAAAGGCCGAGACGTCGAGATCGAGCGG
>JARLIT010000304.1 GCA_031291575.1 Ancalomicrobiaceae bacterium | reverse complement strand
AGGGTGAACGGCTTCGACGAGACGCTGAGGCCGGGGATGCCGGTTCGCTCGGCGATCATGGCGAAGTCGATCGTCACCTTGGTCGTATCGCCGGCATGGCTGACCGAGAAGGCGGGGATGAACGGATCGAGTTTGTCGCCGAACAGCTGCCTCAGCGCGTCCGGCAGCTTGCCGGTTTCGATCGCCGGGCTGACGGCGAGGGCAGGCGATGCGCCGAGAAACAGGATGAGGGCGGTCGTGGCCTTGAAATGGCGTTTCATCTGCAACGGAACCTCCTGAAGAGAGCCCAGCGTCGTTGGGGTTGGGAAATCGGGGGAAATATCGGCGCCAACCTACACGCAGTCGGGGGGCGAGCGCAAACCAGATCCGGCGCCTCGCCGTGCCCGCGGGACGTCCGGCCGGCCGTGCGATCCGGCCGACGGAACTGTGCGAACTTCGCCATCGCCACACGAGGGCGGTTCAATCGGCGAAGAAACCGCACTAAGGTGCGCCGACATTTTCGCTCAGTCGGACATATCTCCCGATGGGATTTCTGGCATCGCCCGTCCTTTGGTCGTTCCCGGCGCGCATGATCGCCTACTGGGCGACGACGTTCGTCGTGACGTTTCTGATCGAGTCGAACGTCGCGCCGATGCCGCTTCGTGACATGGTGTCGGTGCTCGCCGAGGCGGCCGGCGGATCGATCGAGCGGCTCGGCAGCCGGGAATTCGCCTTCTCGCTGGCGGCCGTCATCCTGTCGCTGGCGGCCGGCCTCGCCGTTGCGCATCTGATCTGCCACGTCGTTCTTGTCACTGCGGCGCTCGGCCCCGTCACACGGCGCATCCGCTCGCTCGCGCCCGCCCGCGGCGGCCCGGGCTTTTTCGCGGCGCGTCGGCAACTCGCTGTCGAGTTCGGCCGCCACCCGATCATCGGCTCGGGCTGGAAGGTGTTCGACGATACGCTGGTCCGGCCGGAGCATCCAGACGAGCCGCTCTCCTATACGGTCCGGCCGCAGACGATCCTCAATGTCGCGCTGGCCCGAGATCGGCTGATGGGCCTGAAGATGATGCCGAGCCTGCCGGGCTATTTCGTCGGCATCGGCCTTCTGTTGACCTTCGTCGGCCTCGTCCTGGCGCTGAACGAGGCGGCGGCCGGCACCACCTCGAACGATACCCAGGCGATGCGCATCGCCACGTCGCGGTTGTTGCAGGTGGCCACCTTCAAGTTTGCGACATCGATTGCCGGCCTCGGGGCTTCGATCGCGCTGTCGATGCTGTTTCGCGCCTATGCGATCGCGGTCGAGGGGGCGTTCGACCGGCTGTGCCGGACCATCGAGGACGGATTGCAGTTCCGCGCGCCGCAGTCGCTGACGCTGGAAATGACCCGCATCCAGACGGCGCAGTTGGCCGAACTGCGCGAATTGAACGGCGAGGCCTTCCACGAGCGGCTGGCTGTCGCCGTCGCCCCGCCGTTGCAACTCGCCATGCGCGAGGCGATCGAGCCGTTGACGTTGGCGATCCAGGAGACTGCCGACCGCCTCGATACCCAGAGCCGCACCGGAATCGAGGATTTGCTGGAGCGCTTCCTGGAATCCATGCGTGGTGGCGCCGGGACGGAACTGCGCGAATTGGGGGGGCTGCTCAAAACGCTGCAGGAGACGCTTGCCGCGACGCAGCAAGGGCTCGCCGGCACCGGAATCGACTTCTCGGCGCGGATCAACGAGACCGCCGACCGCCTGAACGGCCTGATCATCCAGACGGGCTCGGTGTTCGGGCAATCGAGCGAGGCGAGCCGCGCCCAGCTCGCCGACATGGTGTCGGCGATGCAGGCGCTGTTCGAGCGGGCCCACGGCCGCATCGACGCGGATCTGGCGACGGCCGCCGGTGGCGCTTCGGCCCGCATCGAGGAGACGATGGGGCGTGTGCTGACGCAACTCGAGGCGCAGGTCGAGGGCTTGCGCGCCGGGCTCGGCGGCTTCCAGGCCGGCATGGCCGAGCAGATGGCGGAGACCCGCCGCCGTGCGCTCGATGCGCAGGAGACGGCGCTCGGCATGGTCGATCGTGCCTCGGCCGCGGCGGCCGGCGTGCTGGAGCACGGCTTTCAGAATGTGCTCGTGGCGATTACGTCCGAAGTCGACCGCATGGTGCAGGCGATGCGATTGGCCGAGGCGGCGATGGTCACCCAGGCCGGTGCCGTCAAGGAGGCAGTGGGCCAGTCGAAATCGGTCGCCGACGCGTTCGGGCGGACCGCGGACCTCGTCCGCACGGCTGCCGCGCCCTTGCTGCAGACGAGCGACCGGCTGGCCGGGGCATCCGAGCGCATGGCCGAGACCATGGGCCGCTCGGTGGCCGCGCTCGACGAAAGCCAGAAGGCGGCCAAGCGCCTTTCGGACACGATTTCCGGCCATATCGACCGGCTGAATCTGGTCTGGCATGAATACGAGGCACGTTTCGGCAAGGTCGACGAGGACCTTGGTCGGGCGCTGGCGCGATTGGCCGAAGAGACGCGGCGGCAATTGGACGTGCTCGCCGAGCATACGGAGGCGATCGATCGCGGTCTGGCCGCCGCCGTCGATCGGTTGTCCGGCCATGTCGCCGGTCTGTCGGAAGGCGCGGGAGATCTCGCCGAATCCGTCGGCGTGTTGAAGGAGACCCTGGCGCCGCGCCAGGGCGGCTGATGCGCGAGTGAGGAGAGGCGGACATGTTCGCTGAGCACGATTCGGCCGCCGAACCCGATGCCACGGGCGAGAACTACTTCGTCTCGATGACCGACATGATGGTCGGCGTGCTGTTCATCTTCATCATCATGCTGATGGCGTTCGCCCTCGATTTCCAGAAGACGACGACGGTGCAGGAGAATTCCATCAACGTCGCCCAGGACGTCGCCCTGAAGCTGCAGCGCATGGAAAACAACGTGCGCGACGATATCGGCAAGATCGAGCGCGCCAATCAAGCCCGCCGGCAACTGCTCGACGACTTGCAGACACAGTTGGCGACCGAAGGGCTCGATGTTGCCATCGACCAGGCGAACGGCGTCCTGCGCCTCACCGAGAACGCGGTGAAATTCGACGTCAATCACTCCGATCTCAGCGACAAGGCGCGCATCAACGTCGACAAGATCGCCCGCGTGCTCGATCGCGTGCTGCCGCAATATGCGTCCTGCCGGGTCTCGGGCGACAGGCCGGCTTGCGCCCCTTCCACAGTCGGGCCGACGGTCGAGACGGTGTTCATCGAGGGCCATACCGATACGACCGGCGTGCCGGATCCGAAAGAGCGCGACCGGCGCAACTGGGAGCTCTCGGCCGAGCGCGCGGTCGCCACCTATCGCGAGATCGTGTCGCAGACGCCGACCGTCCGCAGCTTGCGCAACCAGCACGGCCAGGAGATCATCTCGGTCTCCGGCTATTCCTCCACCCGGCCGATCGATCCGCACGAGACGCGCGAGGCCTGGGAGAAGAACCGCCGCATCGATCTGCGCTTCGTCATGGAGGTCGATACCGAGGAGGGTCTGAAGCGGATTCTCACGATCACCGACGCGATGAAGACGGAAATCGACCATCTGGTCGACGTCAGTGCCATCGGCAAGCGCGGCTCCAGGCTGACGCCGCGTGTGCCGGTGTCGCCGAGCGCTCCACCGCCAGCCGCAACGACGGATCCGTGACGATGGCGGAGCAGCCGACATCCGGGCTCAGGGCGGCGGCACAGGCGCTTTCCGGCCCATGGCGCTTTGCCGAACCGCGGTCCGGCGCGACGGCGGCGGAGGCGGCCGGTGCCAAGGTCGACATCGTCGGTCCCGGGCTGATGCGGCCGTCCCCGAAGGACTACAACGCCATCGCGCGGCGCATTCTCGCCACGGTCAGGGCGGGCGGCGAACTCTCCCGCGCCGATCTCGTCGATGCCGCCTTCTGTCTGTGGACGACGCGGCCGGCAATCGCCGAGGACAAGGCGGTGCTGGCCGTCTATTTGCGCGCCGTCATCCGCATGGCTCGGCTCAGACCCTACCGCGCGCTCGCCTCGAGCTACATCCTCTTCTTCCGACGCGATCGGCCGGAACTCGCCGTCATCTCCCGCTGCCTCGCCACGGCTGCCGCGACCGCCGGCCCGCCGTGGTCGATGCTGGCCGACGTCTACGCGCTGTTCGATCCCGACGCGGCCATCCGGCGCCTCAGCGACCGGGCTTGGGCGCGCAACGTCCGGCCGGCCCGGCTTCTCGGCGAATTGAAGCTCGGCAGACTGCCGAGCGACGCCGGCCTCATCGTCGCCGTACATGCCGCCGGGTTGGAGCGCTGCCGCGCCGCCGACAACCGCGATCCCCTCGACCGGCTCGAAAAGGTGGCGCTGTGGGCGCTCGACGATCACGGCAAGCTGGTCTCGCCGGTGCTGGCTCCGCTCGCCGTCGATGCGCTCCTCGCCCCGTTCCGGCGAGAGACACCCGATCGGGCGATCCGCGATCCGTTCAGCCGCTTCATCCTCGCCCATTTCGGCGATCCGCGCCTGATGCCGGGATCCTGGCCGGGCAGCGCGGTCAACGATTCCATCGTCCGGCGCTGGCTGTCGGAACAGTCGCTCCGCATGTTCTTCGAGGTGGTGGCGCGGATGGCGCAGCCCGAGCATTGGGGCGAGCGCCGCGCCTTCTGGGAGGCAGTCTATCGCGCCTCGCTGGTCGACGAGGCCTGGGTGGTGTTCGAAGGGCAGGGCGCGGAGGTGGCGCGAGGGCTGTTCGGGCCCGATGCGTCTTTTGCGCGTTTCCAGACCGGTTCGGTGCCGGATGCCGCCGACCCGGGGCCGGGACAGGCGGTCATCATGCTGCAGATCGGCTCGCTGCGCGTCGTCGACTGGAGCCACGGCGGGGCCTGCGTCATCTGGGACGGCGCTGTCGAGGACGGCGCGCCAGCACTTGCCCAAAGGATGTACGAGGCCAGCGCCTTCCGCAAATCCGTCCGCGGCCCGGACACGATCGAGAGCCACGCGGCGCAGGGCGTGTTCTGGCATTCGCCCGGCTCGGAGACCCAATGGCAGGATCGCATCGCCGCCTATCTCGACGAGAAGCGCGGCATCCGCCTGGCAAC
Organism: Ancalomicrobiaceae bacterium; assembly: GCA_031291575.1. Classification (GTDB taxonomy): domain Bacteria; phylum Pseudomonadota; class Alphaproteobacteria; order Rhizobiales; family Ancalomicrobiaceae; genus CAIYYN01. The sequence continues at coordinate 13,295 of JARLIT010000304.1, read as the reverse complement.
GCAGGCGTATCGGGGGTGAGTTAAGGCGGGCTTTCGTGCCTTCCGGCCTTCGTGGTTTGAGGCTCGGCTGCGCTTCGCTCCTCAGCATGAAGGCCACGGGCCGAACCTCGAAGCACGAAGGCCGACGCCCAGGGGGTGAGGCAGAGCCCTTGCCGCTCCACCCCCTGTCGCATCCGCTAAAGTACGGATAATCTCATCGACCCAACAGCCGGAGTCGCTGCCTTGAACCAGCCCGCCCGCATCGGCCATTCGGTCTGCCCGCACGACTGTCCGTCGGCCTGCGCGCTCGATGTCGAGATTCTTGACGGCGGGCGGGTCGGCAAGGTGCGTGGCTCCGAGGACAACAGCTACACGGCCGGCGTCATCTGCGCCAAAGTGGCGCGCTATTCCGAGCGCGTCCACCATCCCGAGCGGCTCCTCTATCCGCTGGAGCGCATTGGCCCGAAGGGTTCGGGCCAGTTCCGCCGCATTTCCTGGGAGGCGGCGCTCGACCGGATCGCCGCGGAGTTCGTGCGCGCCGCGGCCATCCACGGCCCCGAGACTGTCTGGCCCTACTACTACGCCGGCACGATGGGCCTCGTGCAGCGCGACGGCATCAACCGTCTCAGGCACGCGCTCGGCTATTCGCGCATGTACGACACGATCTGCACCAACATGGCCTGGACCGGCTACATGGCCGGCACCGGCCGGCTCGCCGGGCCCGATCCGCGCGAGATGGCCAAGGCCGACGTCGTCGTCATCTGGGGCACCAATGCGGTCGCCACCCAGGTCAACGTGATGACCCATGCGGTCAAGGCGAGAAAGACGCGCGGCGCCAAGATCGTCGCCGTCGACATCTACCGCAACGCCACCGTCGAGCAGGCCGACCTCGGGCTGGTGTTGCGGCCCGGCACCGACGCGGCTCTCGCTTGCGCCGTGATGCATGTCCTCTTCCGCGATGGATATGCCGATCGCGCCTACATGGCGAAATACGCCGACGCGCCGGACGACCTGGAAGCGCATCTGATGAGCCGGGGCCCGGAATGGGCTTCGGCGATCACTGGGCTGACGGTTGCCGAGATCGAGGCCTTCGCCAAGCTGATCGGGGAAAACAAGCGCACGTTCCTGCGCCTCGGCTACGGCTTCTCGCGCCAGCGCAACGGCGCGGTCGCCATGCATGCGGCGCTCTCCATCGCCACCGTCGCCGGCCTCTGGCAATACGAAGGCGGCGGCGCCTTCCATTCCAATTCCGGCATCTTCCATCTGAACAAGACGCTGATCGAGGGGCGCGATCAAGGCCCGATCACCACCCGCAAGCTCGATCAGTCGCGAATCGGCGCGGTCTTGACCGGCGAGCCCGAGGCGCTGAAATACGGCCCTCCAGTCACCGCCATGCTGATCCAGAACACCAATCCGATGAACGTCGCGCCCGACCAGCGCAAGGTGCGCGCCGGTTTCCAGCGCGACGACCTGTTTGTCGCGGTGCACGAGCAGTTTCTGACCGACACGGCGAGAATGGCGGACATCGTGCTGCCTGCCACCATGTTCCTCGAGCACGACGACCTCTATCGTGGCGGCGGACATCAGCACATCCTGTTGGGTCCCAAGCTGGTGGATGCGCCGGGCCAGGCGCGCGAAAACCACTTCGTCATATCGGAACTCGCCAGGCGCCTCGGCGCGACGCATCCGGGGTTTGCCATGACCCCGCGCGAGCATATCGACTGGTCGCTGCAGAAGTCCGGCTGGGGGACGCTCGCCGAGTTGGAGGAACGCAAGTTCATCGATTGCCAACCGGCGTTCGACAAGGCGCACTACGTCGCCGGCTTCGGCCACAGGGACGGAAAATTCCGCTTCAAGCCGAACTGGACCAAGGTGCCCAATGCCAACGATGGCCCGATGGGGCCTTGGGCGACGATGCCGGACCTGCCCGATCAGTGGGATGCCATCGAGACGGCCGACGCGGAACATCCGTTCCGGCTGGCGACTTCGCCGGCGCGCAGTTTTCTCAATTCCAGCTTTTCGGAGAGCCCGACAGGCCGGGCACGTGAGGGGCGCCCCGAGGTGGCGATCCACCCGGATGACGCGGTACGGCTGGGTCTGAAGGCCGGCGACCGCGCACGGCTCGGCAATGAGCGCGGCGAGGTGGTGCTTCACGTCAAGATCTTCGACGGCGTGAAGCCGGGCGTGATGATCTCGGAAGGGCTGTGGCCCAATTCGGCGTTCGAAAGCGGCGAGGGAATCAACGTGCTGACCGGCGCCGATCCGGTCGCTCCATATGGCGGTGCTGCGTTTCACGATAACCGCATTTGGGTGCGGCCGGCCTGAAACCGGTCGACGATGCGCAGATTGCCCGGGCGCTCGGGGGCAGACGATCCGGGACAATAGTCACCAAATCAGATCGTTCTGTTTGTGCTCTTCTTTGCAATGCTGGCTAATCTGTTGGAGCTGCCGGTTGCAATCGTTTCGACTGAATGGCTTGCCCGGGAAAGTCGTGATGCCTTGCGAAATATGCATATTATTTATGTGAAATATGCATGTCTCAAACGGTGCACCCTCGCGGCACGTCCATCCGGAATTGAACGATTGGGCTATTTGCCCATTTCTTGTGCTCGCCAACTCCCTGTGAACGTATTCGATAATTCATATATGAAATTGTTTGCCGGTAATGCCCGAGATATACATGCTGCCTTTACTTGCGTTTCGCCGGAATTTGTACTCAACCGTTATGTATCATAACCGGCATTTACCGATGATTCACTAAACTCAATTCAGAATTGGCGCATTGTTTAAGCTGGCTTGGGGTGAGACGGACACATGTTGGGCAGGATTCGAGGGCGCGCCACCATCGGCGCAAAACTGGCGCTTGTTTCGGTGCTGTTCCTGATCCCGATCGGGCTGCTCGGGAACCTGTTCTACGCCCAGTCGATGCAAGATATCGGCTTTGCCGCCAAGGAAGTCGACGGCGTCTACTATTTGCAGTCCGTCTGGCCGATGCTTGCCGATACTCTCAAGGATCCGGCGAAGGCCGGCGCGGCAGTCGGCGCGCACCGGGCCGAGGTCGATGCGAGCGGCAGCCAATATGACGCCGGCATGTCGACCGAAGGGCCGCATGCGGCGATCGCCACCGAGGCGGCCAAGCCTGACAATGCGGATGGGGTGCGCTCGGCAATCATCGGCCTGATCGCAAAGATCGATGACGGCTCCAACCTGACGCTCGATCCGGATCTCGACAGCTACTACATGATGGACGCCGCGACGGTGAAATTGCCCGAGCTGGCCGATTCGGCGCGCGCCGTGTTCGATGCCGCCGCCGGGCTCGACGGCGTCGATAAGCCAGCCTTCGACGTACGCGCGGCGCTGCTTCTCGCCATCGGCCGCTTCTCGACCGCCATCGACAATATCGACAGCTCGCTCGGCAACGCGGTGAAGGGCTCCAGTGACGGCAGCCTCAAACAGTCGACCGAGCCGGGGCAGGGTGCCATCCATGCGGCCGCTCTGGCGCTGAAGGCGGAGGCGACGAAGATCTCCGACGCGATCGCTTCGGCCGGAACCTTCAAGGGCATCGCAGCGCTCACCGCCAAGCACTCGGCCTTGCAGGCGGAGGCGGACCGGCAGTGGGGCGTCTGGTCGGTCGAATTGAAGCGCATTCTCGAATTGCGCATGTCCAACCTTTGGTCGCGGCTGATCAGCAAGCTCGGCATCGCCGGCGCGGTGCTGGCCGTCACCCTGATCGTGGTGGCATTGATCGCCCGCTCGATCACCCATGGCGTGTCGAGGTTGACGCGGCGCATGGGGCACCTGATCGACGGCGACCTCGCGAGCGACATTCCCTATATCGCCTATTCCAACGAACTCGGCCGCATCGGTCGGGCAGTGGCGGTGTTCCGCGACGGGCTCGCCAAGATCGAGCATATGAACGCCGAGGCGGCGGATAAAGACCGTCGGCAGGCCGAAGCCCGGCGCGCGACGATGGTGGAGCTCGCCGCTGAATTCGAGGCCAAGATCCTCGATGTGGTGACGACGGTCGCGGCGGCGTCGCTACAGGTGGAGGCCAACGCCTCATCGCTGTCTCGCATTGCCGATCTGACCGCGTTCCACGGCCGCGCCGCGTCCGAGAGTGCCGAAGCATCGGAACGCCGCGTGCGCACGGTGACGGGCGATACCGAGCGAATGGCCGGACATTCGCGCGATATCGCCCGCAGCATGTCGGAGGCGGCACGCGTCAGCGCCGATGCCGAGACGCAGGCCGCCGAGACGCGCCGCACCGTCGATAACCTGGCGGAGGCTGCTACCCGTATCGGAGAAGTGGTGAAACTGATCCGCGAGATCGCCGACCAGACCAATCTTCTGGCCTTGAACGCAACCATCGAGGCGGCACGCGCCGGCGAGGCCGGGCGCGGCTTCGCCGTGGTGGCTTCGGAAGTGAAGAGCCTCGCCGCCCAGACCGGCAAGGCGACCGAGGAGATCGGCTCGCAGATCGCCAATATCCAGTCGGCGACGCTGAACGCGGTCGACGCCATCGGCGCCATCACCATGACCATCGGCACGCTCGGTCAGATGGCGCGGGAATCGGCCGGCGCAATGGAATTGCAGATTGGCCACGTCGGCACCATCACAGGCGAGGTGTCGGTGGTCGGCGAGCAGTCGACCGCGCTGATCGGCACGATTTCGAAATTCGGCGAAGCGGCGCGCGAGACGGATTCGGCGGCGCAGATGTCGGCGGAGGCCGCGCGCGAGCTGGGCGGTCAGGCGGCGCGGCTGCGCGCTGCAGTCGAGGCTTTCCTCGCCGACCTCAGGGCGGCTTAGGGTCAGTCGTCGAGCGCCGGGGAGACCAGGGCTGGAGACGTGGGGGGCGGCGCGACGAGCACGACGTGCTCCGTTCCGTCGTCGCGGCGCACCACGCTGGCGCGGCCCGAGGCGACCCAGGCGAGCGCCTGGGGGTAGATGCGGTGCTCTTCGACGAGCACGCGGGCAGCGAGCGCGTCCGGCGTGTCTGTGTCGAGAACCGGCACCGCGGCCTGGATGATGATCGGGCCGACATCGAGTTCCGGCCGGACGAAATGCACCGTGGCTCCGGCCAGCTTCACCCCGTCGGCGATGGCGCGGGCATGGGTGTGCAGACCGGTGTAGGCCGGCAACAGCGCCGGATGGATGTTGAGGGCACGATCGCGCCAGGTTTCGGCGAACCAGTTCGAAACGATACGCATGAAGCCGGCCATGCACAGGATGTCGACGCGCGCCTCGTTGAGCGCGGCATCGACGGCGCGGTCGAACGACTCTCGGTCCGAGAACTGCTTGTGGTCGATGACCGTTGTCGCCACGCCCGCCGCTTCGGCCTTCGCAAGCCCGCCGGCATTGGCGCGGTTCGACACGACGAGGGCGATCTCGGCGGGGAAGGCGGGATCGCGCGCCGCGGCGATCAGCGCGGCCATATTGGAGCCGCCACCGGAAATCAGGATGCCGACGCGTTTGCGTGGGCCCGGAGCACGAGCGGGGCTCATGTGAGACCCAACGCGCCTGATCCGACCACTTCCGGGCTGCCGGGCCGCTCGACGATGTCGCCGAGACGAACGACAGTTTCACCCAAGTTGGCCAGATGGTCCGTCACGGCGTCGGCGGCGCTCGCCTCGACGACGACGATCATGCCGATGCCGCAGTTGAAAGTGCGCAGCATTTCATTGGGGGCGATACCGCCGGTCTTCGCCAGCCACTTGAACACCGGCAGGACCGGAATACGCGCGAGGTCGATCGCTGCGCCGGTATTTTCGGGGAGCACGCGCGGGATGTTCTCCCAGAAGCCGCCGCCGGTGATATGGGCGAGACCCTTGATGCCGTCGTTCGCCTTCAGCGCGGACAACAGCGGCTTCACGTAGATGCGGGTCGGGGTCAACAGCGCGCGCCCGAGGCTTGCCCCGGGAGCAAACGGCGCCTCGTCTTCCAGCGTCAGGCCGGAAACGCCGACGAGCTTGCGCACCAGCGAAAAGCCGTTCGAATGCACGCCTGAAGAGGCCAGTCCCAGGATGACGTCGCCGGCTCGAATGGTCTTTGCCGGCAGGATCTTGTCGCGCTCGACTGCGCCGACGGCAAAGCCGGCGAGGTCATAGTCGCCGTCGCCATACATGCCCGGCATTTCCGCCGTCTCGCCACCGATGAGGGCGGCGCCGGCTTCGCGGCAGCCGCTAGCGATGCCTTCGACGACCGCCGCGGCGGTGTCGATGGCAAGTTTGCCGCAGGCGAAATAATCGAGGAAGAATAAGGGCTCGGCCCCCTGCACCACGAGGTCGTTGACCGACATGGCGACGAGATCGATGCCGACCGTGTCGTGGAGACCCGCGTCGATGGCAAGCTTCAGTTTCGTGCCGACGCCATCGTTGGCGGCGACCAGCACCGGATCCCGGTACTTGCAGGCGGCAAGATCGAACAGGCCGCCGAAGCCGCCGATCTCGGCATCGGCGCCGATGCGGGCGGTCGATCTGACGGCGGGTTTGATGCGCCGGACCAGTTCGTTGCCTGCATCGATGTCGACGCCGGCTTGGCTGTAGGTCCAGGAATTCGGATGATCGGCCAAGTCATGCCTCCGCGGCAGAGCCCCGGGCGCTGCCGGGACCAATTCCCGTGGGTATTCGCCGATCGGGCGGCGAAATGCAACAGCGACGGTGGACTTGTCGTCGCAATGCATCGCTGGCTATTCCGCCCGCCTTCGTGCTTTGAGGCACGCGTTGCGGCGTACACCTCGGCGTGAAGGTTGAGCGTTGGGTTTTCCGTCATGGTGAGGTGCGAGGCGGAGCCGAGCCTCGATACCCATGAAGATTGGTGCCGCCTTCGCTGCACGCATTTCTGCGAATCGGCAGCGATTTGGCAAACCGCTCGCCTTCAGGCATTGTCTTTGATGCGAAGGTCGCTCACTTCGAACAAAACAGCCAAATCCATTGGCGAAAATGCGAGCACGCGCCGTGAACTCCGCCATCACGCTGCCGAACCTCATCTCCATCCTCCGGCTCATCTTCGTGCCGTGCGTCGTGCTGGCGATCACGGAAGGCCGGCTGGCGCTCGCCTTCTGGCTGTTCATCATCGCCGGCGCCTCCGATGCCATCGACGGCTTCATCGCCCGGCATTGGAACTTGCGCAGCGAACTCGGCGCGCACCTCGATCCGCTCGCCGACAAGACGCTCCTGGTCGCCATCTACGTGACGATGGCGGTCGAAGATATGGTGCCGCGCTGGCTGGTCATCATCATCGTGTCGCGTGACGTGCTCATCGTCGGAGCGATCCTTCTGTCCTGGTTCCTGGGGCGCAAGGTCGTGGTGAAGCCACAGATGATCTCCAAGGTGAATACCGCCGGACAGATCGTGCTCGCCGGTCTCCTCCTCGCCCACGACGCCTATCACCTCGACATCGCCGGTCTCAGGATGGTGGGGATCCCGACAGTGGCGGCATTGACGGTCGCCTCGGGGGCTTCCTATCTGTGGTTCTGGCTGAAACTCATGTCGCACGAACCCGATCCCGGGGCCTGAGCCCGGGTTGGTGATTCGATTCCGACATTTGCGTCCTGCTGGCCCTGGGCTCCGAGGCAAGTGTCGGACTCGCAGGACCACCAGCAACTCCTTGATTTTAGCGGAGCCTTGAATTTGACATTTGAGTTTGATCGCGCTGTCGGCAGGGACTCAAATGTCAAATTCGCTCCACTAGAGGACTCCTGCGCATTGACGAGGCAATTGACCCTGACGTTCGAGACGCCGCGCCGACTGGGGCTTGCCGAGTTTGCCGTCGGCGAGGCTAACCGAGCCGCCGTCGAGGCGATCGGGCGGTGGCCGAATTGGCCGTCGCCGGTCATGCTCCTGGTTGGGGAAGCGGCGAGCGGCAAGAGCCATCTGGCGGCCATTCTGGCGGCGGCGAGCGCGGCCCCGATCTTTACCGCCGATACCGCCGACTGGCATGCCCTGGCGGCCGAACACGCCGGCGAGACGGTGATCGTCGAAGATCTCGACGGGGGCATCGACGAGGCCGGGCTATTCCATCTGATCAACGCGGTCACCGCCGGCGGCGGCCGGTTGATGCTGACCTCCAGGACACCACCGGCCGAGTGGCGGCTGAACCTGCCGGATCTTGCTTCCCGGTTGAGAGCTGCTACGCCGGTGATGATCGGCGCGCCCGACGACCGTCTGATGGAGCAACTGCTCGGCAAGTTGTTTGTCGACCGCCAGACGACGGTCGATCCGCAGGTCATCCGCTTCATTGCCCAGCGCATCGAACGGACGTTTGCGGCCGCCGGCGACGCGGTCGAGCGACTCGATCGTGCTGCGCTCGCCAGAAAGGCAGCGATCACCAAGCCGTTTGCCGCCGAAGTGTTGTTCGACGGAGCCGCGGAGGAGCCGCTGCTGCCGGGTTTCGAGCCGCCGGAGGAGTGACCGGCGCATGATCCGCCGGGGGCCGGACGACGCGCTGCGGGGTCGCGGCGGCGCAGCAGGTGGCGTATTGTCCCCTCGCACCGCGACCGTAGTGGACATGATCCGGTCGGGTGCGTGTGGCGCGCGACACGACGGGTAAGAAGTGTCATAAATTTCGGCTAAGCGTCATGCATGAACGAGGGATACGACGATGGACACCAAGGCTGAGACGCTTGAGCCGGCTTTCGAACCTGTGAGCGTTGCGGAGCCTGTCTCCGCCGAGCCCGTGAACGATCCGACGCGCTTCACCAACCGCGAATTGTCCTGGCTGGCGTTCAACCGCCGGGTGTTGGAGGAATCCGCCAACGCCAACCACCCGATCCTCGAACGGCTGCGCTTCCTGTCGATCTCAGCCAACAACCTCGACGAATTCTTCATGGTCCGCGTCTCGGGCCTGACCGAACAAAAGCATGCCGGCATCCAGACGCGATCCGACGACGGCCTCACCCCGTCCGAACAGCTGGTGAAGATCTTCAGCAGCGTCGATGAACTGACCGCCGAGCAGCAGCGGCTGTGGAACAGCCTGAGGGTCGAACTCGTTGACCACGGCATCACCATCGTCGATGCGAGCGACCTCAAGCCGGCGGAAGAAGACTGGGTCGAGCAGTATTTCCTGTCCCAGGTCTTCCCGGTGCTGACGCCGCTCGCCTGCGATCCGGCGCATCCCTTCCCCTTCATTCCGAACCTCGGCTTCTCGCTCGTTCTCGACCTGCAGCGCGTGCATCCGGTCGCCGCCGGCTCGATGACGGCGCTGATCCGCATTCCGGCGACCCTGTCGCGCTTCATCGAGCTGCCGGCCGACGAAACGAAGCTGGGCGCCAAGCGCTTCATCAGCCTGGAGAACCTGATCGGCCGTCACATCGGCGGGTTGTTCCCGGGCTACCGGGTCGTGGCCAAGGGCGCCTTCCGTGTCATCCGCGACACCGACATTGAAATCGAGGAAGAAGCGGAAGACCTCGTTCGCGTGTTTGAGACCATGCTGAAGCGCCGCCGCCGCGGCAATGTCATCCGCATGGAGATCGAGTCCTCGACGCCGGAGAAGCTGCGGCTGTTCGTCGCCGATGCGCTCGGCGTCGACCATGACGGCGTATTCCTGGCCGACGGCGTGCTCGCCTTGAACGAGACCTCGCAACTGGTCAGCGTCGACCTGCCGGAACTGAAGTTCACGCCCTATACGCCGCGCTTCCCCGAGCGCGTCAAGGAATTCGGCGGTGACATCTTCGCCGCCATCAAGCGCAAGGAACTGGTCGTCCACCACCCCTACGAGACGTTCGACACGGTGGTGCAGTACCTGAACCAGGCCGCGCACGATCCGGACGTCGTCGCCATCAAGCAGACGCTCTACCGCACCTCGAAGAACTCCCCGATCGTCAAGGCGCTGGCGGAGGCTGCCGAACTCGGCAAGTCGGTTACCGCGGTCGTCGAGCTGAAGGCGCGTTTCGACGAAGAGGCGAACATCCGCTGGGCCCGAGACCTCGAACGGGCCGGCGCGCAGGTGGTATTCGGCTTCGTCGAATTGAAGACGCACGCCAAGCTGTCGCTGGTGGTCCGGCGCGAGATGGGCGAACTCGCCACCTACTGCCATATCGGCACCGGCAACTATCACCCGATCACCGCGCGCATCTACACCGACCTGTCGCTGTTCACCGCCGATCCCGTGATCGGGCGCGACGTCGCCCGCATCTTCAACTACATCACCGGCTATGCGGAGCCGCAGCGGCTGGAAAAGATGGCAGTATCGCCCCTGTCGCTGCGATCGGCCATCATCGGGCACGTGGATGCTGAGATCGGCCACGCCAAGGCCGGCCGGCCGGCGCAGATCTGGATGAAGATGAACAGCCTGGTTGATGCCGGCCTCATCGACAAGCTCTATGAGGCGAGCCAGGCCGGCGTGCAGATCGAGCTGATCGTGCGCGGCATCTGCTGCCTGAGGCCGGGCGTGCCTGGCCTATCCGACAATATCCGGGCGAAGTCGATCGTCGGCCGCTTTCTCGAGCACAGCCGCATCTTCTGCTTCGGCAACGGCCACGGACTTCCCTCGTCGCAGGCGAAGGTCTATATCGGCTCCGCCGACATGATGCCCCGCAATCTCGATCGGCGAGTCGAGGCGCTTGCGCCGCTGACCAACGTAACCGTGCATGAACAGGTCCTCGATCAGATCATGGTGGCCAATCTCAAGGACAACCAGCAGAGCTGGCGCATCCTTGCCGACGGGACGCATGAGCGAATCGGCCCCTTGCCGGGCGAGGAACCGTTCAACGCGCACGAATACTTCATGACCAACCCGTCGTTGTCAGGCCGTGGACAATCCCTCAAGTCCGACTCGCCACGCTCCATCGCCCACGAAGCGGCGCGCAAGTAAGCGTATGGCCGAGCCCGAAACGAGTCCCATCAATCCCGGTTTCATCGAGGCCCACTGGCATGCCGAGGCGCCCGGACGCCTGAACGGCTCCGGGCCGATCGCCGTCATGGACATCGGCTCGAACTCGGTGCGTCTCGTCGTGTACGAGCGCCGCTGCCGAGCGCCGACGGTGCTGTTCAACGAGAAGGTGCTTGCCGGCCTCGGCAAGGGCATCGCCCAGACGGGCAAGCTCGGGGATAATTCCGTCGATCTGGCGCTCGCCGCCGCCCGGCGCTTCCGTCTCCTCGCCGACCAGTGCCAGGCCAAGGAGTTCCACGTCCTCGCCACGGCCGCGGCACGCGATGCGGCGAACGGCGAGGCATTCATCACCGCGATCGAACGCATCTGTCAGGTCGAGGTCAATGTGCTCTCGGGCGCCGAAGAGGCGCGCATGGCAGCGCTCGGCGTCGTTGCCGGCATCCACCGGCCGGACGGCGTTGCCGGCGATCTCGGCGGCGGCAGCCTGGAGCTGATCGACATTCTGGGCGATCGCATCGGCACCGGCCGCACCTATCCGCTTGGCGGCATCCGCCTGTCCGAGGCTGCGCTCGGCAGTCTGCGCAAGGCGGAAAAGCTCGCCGCCGATGCGCTGGAGAAATCGGACATTCTCGCCGCCGTCGCCGGCCGCAGCTTCTATGCCGTCGGCGGCACCTGGCGGTCGCTCGCCCGGCTCGATCTGTTCCAGCGCGACTATCCCTTGCACGTCATGCAGAACTATTCGGTGCCGGCGAGCGATATGGCGGAGTTCTGCCGTATCGTGTCGCGCGGTGACCTGGAAACCCTGTCGCGCATCGAAGTGATTTCCCGGCAACGGCGCGATCTGTTGGGCTATGGCGCCGTCGTGCTCGGCCAGATCATCCGCATCGGCAAGCCGAAGGACATCGTCCTGTCTGCGCTGGGCCTGCGCGAGGGCCACCTCTACGGCCTTCTGTCGCCAGAGGAGCGGGCGACAGATCCGCTCATCGTCTCGGCCGAGGAACTGTCGCTGTTGCGGGCCCGCGATCCCAAACATGGGCTCGAACTGGCCGCCTGGGCAGCCAAGGTGCTGGCTGCCATGGGGTTCTCGGAGACCGAGGACGAGGCGCGGCTCAGGATCGCCGCCTGTCACCTCGCCGATATCGGCTGGCGCACGCATCCGGACTATCGCGGCGAGCAGAGCCTCAATATCGTCGCCAATGGCTCCTTCGTCGGCGTCGACCATGCCAGCCGCGCCTTCTTGGCGCTGACGGTCTTCTACCGGCACATGGGGCTCATCGACGATGCGCTGTCGCCGCGGCTGATCCAGTTGGTACCGCAACCGATGCGCGAGCGGGCGCGTGCGCTTGGCTCGGCGCAGCGGGTGGCGATGAACCTGTCGGCTGGCATGTCCGGCCATCTGCCGGAGATCGGGATCGAGCGCCGTAGCAACGCCCTCGTCATCAAGCTGCCGCGGAGGCTGGCCGACCTCGACGGCGACGTCGTCTTGAAGCGGCTGAAACAGCTGGGAAAACTCGCCGGGATCGATGGCGTGGTCGAGGTCGCGGCGTGAGCGGCACGAGGTCCGCGCTGCCGCCGCCTGCGACGGGTGAAGAAGCGCGCGCGCTGACCCGCATCGCGGATCTTGTCGCACACGGGGTGTTGCCGGCATCCGCCACCGAGGCGCTCAGCGCTGTCGCCGAGCGGTTCCAGGTCCGCCTGACACCGCATGTGGTGGCGCTGATCGGGGAGGGTGCAGGCGAGGGCGGCTCGGCAGATCCCATCGCCCGCCAATTCGTTCCCGATTTGGCCGAGGCCGTCATCGCGCCGGAAGAACTTCTCGATCCGATCGGCGACGACGTACATGCCAAGGTCCCCGGTATCGTGCACCGCTATCCCGACCGGGTGCTGTTGAAGCCGACGCATCTCTGCCAGGTCTATTGCCGGTTCTGCTTCCGCCGCGAGGCGGTCGGTCCGGACGGCGGCAGCCTCGACGAGACCGAGCTCGAAGCGGCGCTGCGCTATATCGCCGATCGTCCCGAGATCTTCGAGGTGATCCTGACCGGTGGCGACCCGCTCGTTCTCTCCGACCGGCGGCTCGGGCGCATCCTCGACGGTCTGGAGGCGATCGACCATCTCGGCGTCGTCCGCGTCCACAGCCGTGCGGTTCTGGCCGATCCGGCGCGCGTGACCGCGGACTTCGTGGCGCTGTTGAAGCGCCGCGTCGCGGTGTGGATGGTCGTCCACGTCAACCATCCGCGCGAACTGACGCCGGCGGCTGCGGCGGCCATTGGCCGGCTCGTCGATGGCGGCGTGCCGCTTCTCGCCCAGACGGTGCTGTTGAAAGGCGTCAACGACGATGCGGCGACGCTCGAAGCGCTGATGCGGGGGCTCGTCCGGCTCCGGGTGAAGCCCTATTACCTGCATCATCTCGATCTTGCCGCCGGCACCTCGCACTTCCGTGTGTCGATCGCGCGCGGGCAGCAACTGGTGGCGTCCTTGCGCGGCCGCGT
>JARLIT010000303.1 GCA_031291575.1 Ancalomicrobiaceae bacterium | reverse complement strand
TTCGTGCTCGAAAACCTCAACGCGCCCGTCGACCATCCCGGCGTGCCGTTCGGGCGCGCCGAAGACTGTCTGGCACTGGTCGCCAGCGTGAACCGGCCGTCGCTGAAGCTGATGCTCGACCTCTACCATGCCCAGATCGGCGAGGGGAACCTCATCGAACTCTGCCGCAAGGCCTTGCCGCATATCGGAGAAATCCAGGTCGCCGACGTCCCCGGTCGGATGGAGCCCGGAACCGGCGAGATCAACTATCCGGCAATTGCCTCCGCCCTCGCCAAGATGGGCTACCGCGGCACGGTGGGGTTGGAATCTTTTGCCTCCGGCGACGACGAGTTGGCGCTCGCCCGCTTCCGCGCGGCCTTCACGGTCCAGGCCGCGGGGTGAAGTCAAAGCCCTTGGTCGCCAACGTCGAATAAACAGTCGGGATCGCGAACATGCGGATGCGTGTTGGCGATAACCGTCATATGGTGGATGCCAGCCAAACGCCGGTGGCCCCTCTGCCGGTGCGTGGCAAACGGTTTGCATGTGCCATGAACGTTCCGTTTGCGCTGCCCGCGTCGCCCGGACGAGGCGACCGAGCGGCGGCATTCATGTGACAAGAGTGACGTTTTCGAAAAGGATACGCCCCATGAGACTCCCCCTCGCCATTGGCATGAGCCTGATCGCCGCAACGTTTGCCACGGCGGCCCATGCGAAGGATTGGAAGACCGTTGTCATCGGCATGGAGGGCGCTTATGCGCCGTACAACCTCACCGACTCGTCGAGCAAGATCGTCGGCTTCGAGCCGGATCTGGTGCAGGATCTCTGCGCCCGCATCAAGGTCGAGTGCAAGATCATCGCCCAGGATTGGGACGGCATGATCCCCGGCCTGCAAGCCGGCAAATTCGACGTCATCATGGACGGCATGTCGATCACCGACGAGCGCAAAGGCCAGATCGACTTCAGCGCCCCCTATGCCAACGCTCCGGCCGGCTTCGTTGCCGCCAAGGACAGCCCGCTGGCCAAGCTCGCCTCGAATGGTAAGGTCTTCGATCTGACCAAGTCGCCCGCCGAAGCCGGCAAGGCGCTCGACGAGCTGCGCGCCGCACTGAAGGGCAAGACCGTCGGCGTCCAGGTTTCGACCACGCACGCCACTTTCGCCGACGCGCACCTCAAGGACATCGCCACCGTCAAGGAATACAAGACCACCGACGAGCGCGACCTGGACCTCAAGTCCGGCCGCATCGATGCCGAGCTCGATGACTATCCGATCCTGGCCGCCGTCCTCGATCAGCCCGATTCCAAGGACTACGCCATCATCGGTCCCCAGTTCGCCGGCGGCGAATTCGGCATTGGCGTCGGCATGGGTCTGCGCAAGGCGGACGCCGACCTGACTGCCAAGTTCAACGATGCATTGAAGGCCGCGTTTGCCGATGGTTCGGTGAAGAAGTACTCGCTGAAGTGGTTCAAGATCGACACCACGCCCTGATTTTGGTGTTTTGCTGCACCGACGGACGAAAGCGGGGCGCATTGCCCCGCTTTTGCTTTTTATGAGAGCTCGTTTTGCCGGCTGAGCGCGAAGCGGACGGCAAAATCGAACGACATGCCGGCGGTGGGTGACCTTTAGGCTTGAATCTTGCACGAACTGTTCGTCATGCTGCACACTCCGCTTAAGACGGGGAAGAACGGCGGCGGCGGTCCGGGATGGAATCGATCGGCTGGGCTGGCCGACATGGGGGCGAAGGCGAGTGACTGTCTTTGACATGCTGGGGTTCGGCGACAAGGGTTGGGGCTTGGCGCTCATAGCCGGGGCCCTGATGACGCTCGCCGTGTCGCTGACCGGGCTGCTGATCGGCTCGGTCCTGGGCTCGCTCATCGCCTGGTCCAAACTCAGCGGCCACAAGGTCGGCGCAACCATCGGCGATGCCTATGCCTCGCTCTTTCGCGGCTTGCCGGAACTGCTCGTCATCTATTTCGTCTATTTCGGCTCCTCGGCGCTGCTCACGGCCGTCGGCAATCTCGTGGGCATCGAGGGCTTCGTCGGCGTGCCTGCTTTTGCGGCAGGAGCCCTCGGCGTAGGCGTTATTTCCGGCGCGTATCAGGCCGAAGTCTATCGCGGCGCCTATCTCGCCATCGCACCGGGCGAGTTGGAAGCCGCGCGCGCCGTCGGCATGCACCGCCTGCTGATGTTCCGCCGCATCATCGTTCCGCAGGTGCTGCGTTACGCCATCCCCGGCCTCGGCAATCTTTGGCAGGTGGCGTTGAAGGATTCCTCGCTGATCTCGGTGACCGGCCTCACCGAACTGATGCGCACCGCCCAGGTTGGTGCCGGTTCGACGCGTCAACCGTTCGCGTTCTATCTCGCCGGGCTTGGGCTCTACCTCACCCTGACCTTCGTCACAGACCGCTTCTTCGAGGCCGCTGAAAAGCGCGCCACGCGCGGCCTGAAACGCATGCACGGGTGACGCCATGATGAGCCTCGACTTTATCTGGCTGACCTTCCTCAGACTGATCGCCGCCCTGCCGGTCACCATCGAGGTCTGGTTCCTGTCGATCCTCTTCGGCGGCTTCGTCGCGGCTTGCGTGACGTGGATGCGGGTATCGGGCATCCTGCCCTTTTCGCTGTTCGCCCGCCTGTTCATCTTCATCTTCCGCGGCTCGCCGCTGCTGATCCAGCTCTTCATCATCTACTACGGCCTGCCGTCGATCCCCTTTGCGCGGCACAGCTTCCTGTGGCCGTTCCTGCGCGAACCGTTCTACTGCGCCGTCTTGTCGCTGGCACTGTGCACCGCCGGCTATACCAGCGAGATCTTCCGCGGCGCGCTTGCCGCCGTGCCGCGCGGCCAGGTGGAGGCGGCGCGGGCCTGCGGCATGTCCGGCTTCCTCCTGTTCCGCCGCATCATCCTGCCAATCGCCGCCCGCCAGGCGCTGCCGGCCTATTCGACCGAGGTCATCTCGATGACCAAGGCCACCGCGCTCGTCTCCCTCATCACGCTATGGGACGTGCTGAGCGTCGCCCTCAAGATCCGCAACGACACGCTCATCACCTATACGCCGCTGTTGATCGCCGGCGCGATCTACTACGTCTTCAACTATATCCTCGCCAGGGTCTTCGTCTGGCTCGAATACGTGGTCTCACCGCATCTGCGCCGGCGAGTGTACTGACCGCGCCCCTAAACGTCCGACTGCCCGAGGCCGTCCGCCATGAACTCATCCGCCCCGATCGCCATCACGGTCGCGAACATGCACAAGACCTTCGGCAAGCTCGAGGTCCTGCGTGGCATCTCGCTGACGGCGCATGAAGGCGACGTCATTTCCATTCTCGGCTCCTCCGGCTCCGGCAAATCGACCTTCCTGAGGTGCATCAACCTGTTGGAGACCCCAGACGAGGGCGTCGTCACGGTTGCCGGTGAGACCATCGAGATGAAGCGGCGCAGCGACGGCCACGTGGTGCCGGTCAGCCAACGCCAGGTCGACCGCATCCGCTCCCGTCTCGGCATGGTGTTCCAGAACTTCAACCTCTGGTCTCACATGACGATCCTCGAAAACCTCATCGAGGCGCCTGTGCACGTGCAGAAGCGGCCGCGGGCGGAATGCATCGAGGAGGCCAAGGAGCTGCTTGCCAAGGTGGGCATCGCCGACAAGGCGAACCAATACCCCTCCAACCTTTCCGGCGGCCAGCAGCAGCGCGCCGCCATCGCCCGCGCGCTCGCCATGCACCCGAGTGTCATGCTGTTCGACGAGCCGACATCGGCGCTCGACCCTGAACTCGTCGGCGAAGTGCTGCGCGTCATGCGTTCGCTCGCCGAGGAAGGCCGCACCATGCTGGTCGTCACCCACGAGATGGGCTTCGCCCGCGAGGTGTCGAGCCACGTGATGTTCCTGCATCAGGGTCAGGTGGAGGCCGAAGGCGCGCCGGCCGACCTGTTCAACGACGGCGGCACGGAGCGCTTCCGCAAGTTCATCTCCGGCCAGGCGCAGGCCCCGGCGTAAGCGCGATTCAGCCATCCCACGCGCGGCAGGACGAATTGCCGGTACCGACCGTTCCGGGACCGGAGACGCTGCGGATTGCCCCCGTCGGTCAGGCTCGATCACGCCATCGGGCACCTTCGCGGCACCTGGGAGACGGACTTTAACCAATTGGACCGTATGCTTGCCGAGCCGGAGGCGTGTCGGCCGGGGATCCCGCTCGGGTCCCGCAAGGCGGCAGGAAAGCGCATCTGCGCCGCCCCGCCGCCAGGACACGCCACCTCGACCGGCACCACGCGCCGGACGCTCCCTGGAATAAGGAGCGCATCACCTTCGGGAGGCACTGATGACCGAGCACGCTCCATTTGCGCATTCCAAAGCCGCTGCCCATCCGTGGTGGAAGCGCGGCATCGTCTATCAGGTCTACCCGCGCTCGCTGCAGGACACGAACGGTGACGGCGTCGGCGACATTGCCGGCATTCTCTCCCGCCTCGACTATTTCGGCAAACTCGGCGTCGACGCGCTGTGGCTGTCGCCGGTCTACCCGTCGCCGATGAAGGATTTCGGCTACGACATCTCCGACTATTGCGGCGTCGATTCCCGCTTTGGCACGCTCGACGACCTCGACCGGCTGATTGCCGAGGCGCATCGGCGTGGGCTGAAGCTGATCATGGACTACGTCCCCAACCACACCTCCGATCAGCATCCATGGTTCATCGAGAGTTCGTCGAGCCGCGACAATCCCAAGGCCGACTGGTACATGTGGCGCGATGCGGCGCCCGACGGCGGCCCGCCCAATAACTGGCGCTCGATGTTCGGCGGCGGCGGCTGGCAATGGTGCGAGGCTCGTCAGCAATACTACTATCACGCCTTCCTGAAAGAGCAGTGCGACCTCAACTGGCGCAATCCGGACGTCGTCGCCGCCATGCACGACGTCCTGCGCTTCTGGCTGAGACGCGGCATCGACGGTTTCCGCGTCGACGTCATCTGGCACCTCCTCAAGGATCCCGATTGGCGCGACAACCCGCCGAACCCCGACTGGAGGCAGGACGAGCCCCAGGTGCGCCAGATCCTGGACACGATGACCAGCGACCAACCGGGCATCATCGATCTCGTCAAGGGCATCCGCAGGGTCACCGACGAATTCCCCGACACAGTGCTGATCGGCGAGCTCTATCTCACCATCGAACGGCTTTGCGCCTACTACGGCGACAATCTCGACGCCGCGCATCTGCCCTTCAACTTCCGCCTGCTGATGGAACCCTGGAAGGCCGACGTCGTCGCCGGGTTGATCGAGGCGTACGAAGCCAATCTGCCGGAGGGCGCCTGGCCGAACTGGGTGCTCGGCAACCACGACAACGGCCGCATCGCCTCGCGTCTCGGTCCGGCGCAGGCGCGCGTTGCCGCGATGTACCTGCTCACCGCCCGCGGCACGCCGACGATCTACTATGGCGACGAGATCGGGCTTCTATCCGGCATCATCCCGCCCGACCGGGTGCAGGACCCGCAGGAAAAGAACGAACCCGGCCTTCCCGGCCACAACCGCGACATCGCCCGCACGCCGATGCAGTGGGATGCCTCGCCGCATGCCGGCTTTTCCTCGGTCGAACCGTGGCTGCCGATCCAGCCCGGCTACGAGACCAGGAACGTCGCCGCCGAGGAAACCGATCCCGGCTCGATGCTGAACCTCTACCGCCGGCTGATCCAGCTCAGACGGGCCCACGAAGCGCTCGCCGTCGGCAACATCAATGTCGTCAAGGTCGAGGGCAATCTTCTCGCCTTCGAGCGCAACTGGGGCGCCGAGCGCTTCATCATCGCCCTGAACCTCGGGGCGCAGCCGATCGATACCGCGTTGCCGGAAGCGGACGGCGGACGCGTCATCCTCTCGGTGAAGGGCGGGCGCGATGGCGAGACGCTCGCAGACCGGCTGAGGCTTGCCGGCGACGACGGGCTGGTGATCGCGCTTGGGTGAAAGCCAGAACTACCGGATGACGCCCGTGAAGATGATCGTATTTCTCGTCGGCGTAGCGGCCACGTTGCTTGGTCTCCTGTGGCTGCTACAGGGAACGGGAATCGTGCATGTTCAGCCAATTCTCTGCTTTGCCGATTGCGAACCCATCCAGGGCCCCTCGATAATGTGGGCGGCGATCGGAGCTGTCATGATCCTCGCCGGCGCGCTCGGCGTCTTCTATTCGCGCCGCCTGGCCGGGCGAAACCGACACCCGGACAATTCAAACTGAGACACCGCTGAACCGGGCCCCCGAGGTGACAAGTCGACGTGCGCATCGGATCAAAGCCGCGAACGTGCCGATACCATTGTCGCGCCGACCGGTTCGGGCAACACCGGCCGCGCCACGTTGTCCGGCGAAGCCTCAAGCGCCTGGAACTGGAGGGCAGCCGCCACAAGTGGTCATCCGGTCCGAAGCTTTTAGGAGCGCGGTCTGATGCAATTGCGATATTCACCTTTGGCTGCAGCCGCACGACACGCCAGCAGAGCTTCGGCCGGCCGCCCAGGCTCACCTTGCGTCAGCGAAAAGAAGCCCTTGCACGTCGTGACAAAAGCAAGGAATTCCTGTCGGCAATTGGCCGCTACAAGGTCAGCGCGGCGATGATTTCGAGGCTGGAGGCGCTGCGATGACCGCACGCGCCTCGTATTGAGCCAGATCGCCCTTGTTCGACGCGCCGTAGACCGCCGACATCTTGCCGGCTGCCGTGCGATAGACGACAGTCGGCACAACAATCCTTGACTGGCAGGTCCCGACAAGTAGAGAACCTAAACCTCAATATCGACCGATGTCGCGGGACTAGACGTTTGAGGTTGAGTGGTGGGACTCGATCCTGGCTTAACCACGGTATGTTTCGAGCCATAAGTTCCGTCTGCATTCAGAGTCGTATCAGATTCGACCGTTGCCGACGTGCTTGCTGTCTGCAGTTGCTGTGCGGCAGCCGATGGGGAATCCGTTTTTGCCGTCGATGCGACAGGTGTCGCAGCTTGAAAATACTGACTCGATGTAGCGCCGATGATCGCTGACATGTGGCAGCCCTTTCTGGAGGTGTTAGACCTCGCTGACGCTGTGCCCGAATTATTAAGAATTCTATGCAGAGAGGCGCCAAAGTTGATGGCAACAACGCGCCAACAGCGGTCATTGCCAGGACATTTCCGGCAAGGAGAGCCGAGAGCTCTCGTCAGACCCCTGTCCGCGCGACATAATCAACGGCCTGCGACCGGATGCTCCTGGCAGGTGTACTCTGGCGCATGACAGCTTCGAACGCGGTGCCGTCGAGCGGTCGATGGAAGAGATAGCCTTGGCCTTGTTCGCAGGTCATCGACCGAAGCATCGACAGCTGGGATTCCGTCTCGATGCCTTCGGCCGTGATCGAAAGATTGAGCGACTTGGCCATTGCGACAATGGCGTGAACAATCGCCTTGTCCTCCTCGTCCTCGCAGATTCCCGTAACGAACGAGCGGTCGATTTTCAGGACGTCAATTGGCAAGCGTTTCAAGTAGGCTAGAGATGAGTAGCCAGTACCGAAATCGTCGATGGCAATCCTGACTCCCAATTCCTTGAGCTTCCACAAAGTGGCAACCGTCGATTCGACGTTTTTCATCAAGGCGCTTTCGGTCAACTCTAGTTTGAGGCTACTGGCTGAAAGTCCGGATTGGTCCAGTGCGTACTTGATTTCGTCGAGGAGCGTCGGTTGCTGGAATTGCAGCGACGAGAGATTGACGCTGACAGTCAGCGGCTGAGACTTCGGGAACTCTCGTTGCCAGACCGCGACCTGTCGGCAGGCCTCTCCCAAAACCCATTTGCCGATCGGAATAATCATGCCGGACGCCTCCGCCTGCGGAATGAACTCGCCCGGCAAGATGAGGCCGCGGGTTGGATGCTGCCAGCGAACGAGAGCTTCTACCTCGGTGACGATCCCTGCCGCCAGCGTCACAATCGGCTGGTAATAGACAACGAACTGGCTTTGACGCACCGCTTCCCGAAGGTCATTTTCAAGGATGAAACGGGCGAGCACGTCAGTCTGCATCGAACTGTCGAACACAACGAACTGGGCTTTTCCGGCGCTTTTTGCCCGATACATGGCAATGTCGGCATCCCGGAGCATGCTGTCCCAGTTTGTATGCCCAGCGTCGCTGATTGTGAGACCGATACTGGCTGACATTACGAACGAGTGATCATTGCAGCTGAACGGCGCCTTGATGCTTTCGGCAATGCGTTCGGCAATTTGTGTGGCATCGCTGTCGGCGGCGACGAACTCGATCAGCACCACGAATTCGTCACCTCCCAAGCGCGCTATCGTATTGTCACTATGGATCGTTTCCTTCAGCCTGGCAGCGACGTGCTTCAGAAGTTCGTCGCCCACGCCATGACCGAAGCTGTCGTTGATTTGCTTGAAGTTGTCCAAATCGAGAAACAGCAAGCCAACGCGACCGTGTCGACGTGCACCTCGTGACAACGCCTGTTCCAGACGATCACGAAACAGCGCACGGTTCGGCAAGCCGGTGAGGGAATCGTAGAAGGCTTGCTGCGAGAGGAGTTCCTCGAAGGCCTTGTGGTCGGTAATGTCTTGTGCCGTCGCCACAATGCCGGCAACGCTCGGCTCTTCCAGCCGGTTGCTGAGCACGAGTGACACGTAGCGGAAGCTGTCGTCCGCCTTTTTGATCTGCAACTCAGTCTTGCAGGTCTTCGACGGCGCTCCAAGCAACGACGTCCATAATTCGCGGTAGGCTATCCGATCATCCGCGTGAATCAAGTCTTCGAGTGGCCTGCCTTGGAGATCGTTCGGACCATAGCCCCATTCTACTTCGGCAGCCGGACTATGATAGGTCAGGTGTCCATCGGCTGTGCAAATCAGGATGACGTCCGTCGTATTTTGAACAAGGGAGCGAAACCTCAACTCGCGTTGGGCAAGCGCAGATGCTTCGCGGACGAGACTGGCCGACGCGTCATCGCGATAGCGCTTCAGCAGCACACCAAAGTATGCAATAAGAACAATTCCGGGGATGAACACGCAAAGCATCGCAACCAAGACAGCGAACTGCGTTGATCGAAGTGTCACCTGATGACGCAACGCATCGGACCGGTGCGCATCTGCAGTATCGAAAACAAGTTCCTCAATTCGACCGAAGAGAGGATCGACTTCCTGGCCATCGATCTTCAGGACCAATTCTGCATTTTTGGAATTTACCGCATCGAACATGCGTTTGATAGAATCTAAATATAGGCTATGCATTGACAACACGCGATCAATAACGGCAACGTCAGCGTGAAAATCCCTTGCTCGCCCCAGAGCAGCAACAAGCGATGATGCGGCCTGCTGATGCCTGGATAGAATTTGCTCTCCGGGTTCTAGCCGATACTTTCGCTCAAGCGACTCTTCTGACGCGACGGCGTATCTTGCTGCCTCAAATGCCTCGCTTACCAGCATGTCATGCTGGGCTTGCTCCCCGACGCGGTATGACCAGCCGGCACCCAATATTGCACAGGCTGCGAGGGCAATGAGCACGATCGCCAGGGCAGCAGCGATTACCCGCGCTCGCCACGAGCCTGTCATTGTGGACAGCAGATTGCGCCAAGCGAATGAGCGAGCGCAGTTCTCCGGGATAGGCATCGGGCCTGGCCTCATTCTTAACGATAACATGCTAATGCGGAGATATGAAATATTGGTCAACTCCTAGTGGCTTATGTTCATGCTCTCTGTGGCTAGATTGAACATCGGCGTCGGTTGCGGGCGTGCTGACGGTGATCTGGCGCTGGCGAGTCTGTGGCGCCAGGACAAAAGCGGCCGTCGCTGAGCCTCGGCACCTCGGTGACGACCGGCCGCTCCGACCCAACTCCGGACGGGCCCTGGGGTGACAAGGCGACGGGCGCATCGTATCAACGGCCGACGATCTCCCACCCTCCTCGAGCCTCCTGACCGCATGACATCACGACGAACCGACGCGCCGCCGCAGGGCGACGGCTCCGCGCCGAGGATCATCTATTCCGCTGCGGCCATGATCGCGCTGTTGCCGTTCTCGACCGACGTGTTCCTGACCGTGCTGGTCGATGTCGGCCGCGACCTGCATGTCGACGTCGCCGGCGCCCAGCGCACGATGCTGGCCTTCACCCTCGGCTTCGCCATCGCGCATCTGTTCGTCGGCACGGCTGCCGACCGCTTCGGCCGACGCCCGACGGCGCTTGCCGCCATCGCAGTCTTCATCGCCAGTTCGGTCCTGGCCGCCGTCTCCCCCGACATCACGATTCTGACGCTCGCCCGCTTCATCCAAGGCTTGGCCGCCGCCGCCGGACCGATCGTCGCCCGCACGCTGGTGCGCGACACTATCGCGCCGGAGCGGGCCGGCGCGGCGCTGTCGCACATCGGCGCCCTTTACGGATTGGCGCCGCTGATCGCGCCGATGATCGGCGTGGCCGGAGCGCAACTGGCCGGCTGGCGCGGCGCCCCCGCCTTCCTTGCCATCTACGCCACCATCTTGTTCGCCGGTCTGCTGCGCTTCCTGCCGGAGACGCAGGCACCCAGATCCGAACGGGGGCCCAATGTGTCGCTGTTCGCGACCCTGTCGAAGCTCCTCCGCAACCGCGCCTTTCTGGTCGGGGCCCTGGCCTTTGCCTCAGCCTACGGCGGCCTGTTCTCCTGGCTCACCACCTCGGCCTTCCTCTTGATCGGCAAGCTCGGCATGGCACGCTTCGAGGCCTCGCTCATCTACACGCTCGGCTCCGGCGGCTTCCTCCTCGGCGGCGTCCTATCGATGAAACTGGCGCAACGGCTGATCCCGCGCGTCGTTCTGCGCATCGGCGCCGCCGGCATGCTGTTGGGGTGCCTCGGACCGATCGTCGCCTATTCGGCCGGCGCCACCCAATGGTGGATCTATCTGATCGCCATCCTGCCGTTCTATGTCGCCTGGGGGCTGGTGCAGCCGGCGGCGACCGCCATCGCCATGCGGCCATTCCCGGACATCGCCGGTCAGGCATCGGCCTGGCTCGGCATGGCGCAGCAGATCGGCGGCATCGTCTTTGCCTTCATTGCCGCCAGCCTCGGCGGCGGCCCGGTGACGCTCGCCATCATGCTCGTCTGCGCGGCACTGTTCACCGTCTCCGTCTTCCTGCCGCCGCAGACCCGGACCTGAGGCCGCTCAGTCGCCGAGCGTCACCCTGACCGTCTTGACGAGCCGCCGATCGGCCGAGAACCCGACCGACAGCACGAAGTCGCCCGGCTCGGCCCTAGGCACGAGGTCCGGACCGAGGCATTCGAAGTCGGCCGGCTCCAGATCGAAATGCAAGAACGTCTCCTCGCCCGCAGCCAGCGTCACGGTCTGGAACCGCTTCAGTTCCAGGATCGGCCGCGCTGTCGAGGCGACACAGTCATGCGAGAACAGGAAGACGGTGGTATCGGCCGACACGGGGCCGGTATTGGCCAGCCGGACCGTCACATTCACCGTCTCGCCGGGCTTGAAGCGCGTCGCCTCAACGATCGGCTCGCCGAGTTCGAACGTCGTATAGGAGAGCCCGTAGCCGAATGGATAGAGCGGCTCGTTCGACGCATCGACATATTTGGTGACGAAGAACTCACCCTCGGCGTAGGGCCGCCCGGTATTGCGTTGCGCGTAGAAGATCGGCACCTGGCCGAGATGGCTCGGCCAGCTCACCGGCAGTTTGCCCGACGGCGGACGGCGGCCGCTGAGCA
This sequence comes from Ancalomicrobiaceae bacterium, assembly GCA_031291575.1. Taxonomy (GTDB): domain Bacteria; phylum Pseudomonadota; class Alphaproteobacteria; order Rhizobiales; family Ancalomicrobiaceae; genus CAIYYN01. The sequence goes on along the minus strand of JARLIT010000303.1, from coordinate 8,506 downwards.
CCTCGGCGACTGCCGCGCCCCCTTCCGAGCCCGGATGCCAGATCACCAGAACCGCGGCAGCGGCGGCAAAGGCTTCCGTCTCGATCAGCGGCCGGCCGCAGACGAGCAGGATCACCACCGGCTTGCCGGTGGCGATGACGGCGCTGACCAGTTCAGCCTGCCGGCCGGTGAAGCCCGGCCGCACCCGGCTCGCCGCCTCGCCGGACAGTTCCGCCGCCTCGCCGACCGCCAACAGCACGAGATCGGCCTCGCCGGCCGCCGCAACGGCCTCGGCGATGCCATCCGTTTCGGTGCCGAGCCCGCTGACGCCCTCGACGACGACGACCTCGCGATGCGGGAAGCCAGCCCTGACGCCCGCCTCGATCGTCACCGCCTCCTCCCGGTCGCCAAGTCCGTACCAGGCGCCGATCATCTCGCGCTTGGTGGTGGCAAACGGACCGATGAGCGCGATCCGCCCGCCGGTCGGCGCCAGCGGCAGCACCGCGTCGTCGTTCTTCAGCAGCACGCAGGAGGCCGCGCCCACCGCACGCACCAGCGCCCGCCGCTCCTGGCGCGGCCGCGCTACGGCGATCGTGCCGCGAGCGTAAGGATTGTCGAACAGCCCAAGCCTCTCCTTGACCGCCAGCACGCGACGCACCGTCGCGTCGAGAAGGTCAACCGAAACCAGCCCGCGTTCGATCGCCGGCTTCAACCCCTCGCGGTAGGCCGCGCTCATCATGTCGATATCCATGCCGGCCTCGAGCCCGATGGCGGCGGCCTCCGCCATGTCGGCAGCGACACCATGGGCGACGAGCTCGCCGATGGCATCGTAGTCGGACACGTAGATGCCGTCGAAGCCCCAGGTATCGCGCACCAGGCCGGTGAGGAGCGCCTTGTCGCCCGACATCGGCCGTCCGGCGATATCGTGGAAGGCCGGCATGATGGCGACGGTGCCGGCATCGACCGCCGCCTTGAACGCCGGCAGATAGAATTCGTGCAGCGTCCGGTCGGAGACCTCGACGGAGGCGTACTCGCGACCTGCATTGACCGCCCCATAGGCGACGAAATGCTTGGCCGTGGCGCCGATCGACAGGGGATCGGTCAGGTCCCGCCCCTGGAAGCCGGCCGTCTTGGCGGCCGCCATGACACGCCCGACATAGGGGTCTTCGCCCGGCCCCTCGACCATGCGCCCCCAGCGCGGATCGCGCGCCAGATCAAGCATCGGCGCGAATGTCAGGTGCACGCCGTCTTCGGCCGCCTCTTCGGCCGCCATGCGCGCCGTCTCCTCCCACAGATCCGGCCGGAAGGCGGCGGTTTCGGCGAGCGGTACCGGCGCGTCGGTCAGATAGCCGTGGATGACGTCAAGCCCGACGAGGAGGGGAATGCCGAGCCGGGTCTCCTCGACCGCGATCTTCTGCAGTGCCAGGATGCGGTCGCGACCGACGAGGTTGAGGATCGAGCCGATGCGGCCTTGCCGCACATCGTCGACCGAGGAGTCGGTCGCCGCCCCCGGCCCAGTGACGATCGTGCCGGCGCCGAGCGCCTGCATGACCAGTTGCCCGATCTTTTCGTCGAGCGTCATTCGGGAGAGAAGGTCATCGATGCGGGACATGGGCGGTCCTCTTGGCTATCTGCGGATGATTGTGCGATCAGCGTTCGAGCCGCACTCTTGCCGCGGCTCAGCGCATATGATGTCGATGCACTCTGATTCTCGGAAGCTAGAGTAGCGTGAATGACCGGCTCGACGCATTCGTCCCCTTCCCAATCGCATGAAGAACCGCTCGTGCCGCTGCCGGTGATCCCGGGTACCTATCAACAGGTGCGTAGCGTGCTCGCGCGCATGCGCGGTTGGCCAGGACGGCGCATCCTGTTCGGCCTGGTCATCGGCCTCGTTTGCGTCATCGTCGGCAACATGGGCGGCCAGATCTGGCTGACCAGCTGGCAGGGCGACTTCTACAACGCCATCGAGAGGCACGACGCATCCGCCTTCTTCCTTAACGCGCTGCGTTATCTCTATATCGCCGGCACGCTGCTGGCGATGATCGTCTTCCAGACATGGTTCACCGAGATCATCAAGATCCGACTGAGGTCTTTCTTGACCGAGGGGCTGCTCGACGTTTGGCTGAGATCCAAGCATGCCTATCTCCTGAACTTTGCCGGCGAGATCGGCACCAATCCGGACCAGCGCATCCACGAGGACGCGCGCCACCTCGCCGAACTCACCGCCGAACTCGGCGCCTCGCTCCTCCAGGCGAGCCTGATGCTGATCTCCTTCATCGGCGTGCTGTGGCTCCTCTCCTCCACCATCAGCCTGCCAATCGCCGGCTATCACGTCGTCATTCCCGGTTACATGGTCTGGTGCGCGCTTCTGTTCTCCGCCGCCGGCTCGACGCTGACGCTTCTCGTCGGCCGGCCGATGGTCGAGGACAACGCCAAACGCTATGCCCGCGAGGCTGAAATGCGCTTCGCGCTCGTCCGCGTGGCGGAATCGGCCGAAGGCATCACGCTCTACGGCGGCGAGGCGGACGAGAACCGCGCCCTGTCGATTGTCTTCCGCGGCGTCGCCACCGCCATGCGTCGGCTCGCCAACGATCTCGCCCGGCTCACCTGGGTGACGTCGGGCTATGGTTGGCTTGCCATGGTCGTTCCTGTCGTCGTCGCCGCGCCCGGCTATTTTTCCGGATCACTCACCCTCGGCGGGTTGATGATGGTGGTCAATTCCTTCAACCAGGTGCAGTCGTCGCTTAGGTGGTTCGTCGACAATTTCTCCCGTCTCGCCGATTGGCGCGCCACGTTGAAGCGCGTCGAGAACCTGCACGAGGCACTGGAAGCGCTCGACCGGCCGAACGGCACCCGCGGCCACATCGATCTCGTGGAGACGGATGACAACCGCATCGTCTTCGACGGCTTCGAACTGATGCTCCCCGACGGACGGGCCGAATTCGCCGAATCCGCCGCCATCGAAGCCGGCGAGCGGGTGCAGGTGACGGGCGAGATCGCCGCCGGCAAGTCGACCTTGTTCCTGGCGCTCGCTGGCCTGTGGTCGCGCGGCCGCGGCAGGATCGAGCGCCCGCCGCTCAGCGACATGATGTTCATGTCCGAGCGGCCCTATTTCCCACTCGGCTCGCTCGCCGGCGCGCTGGCCTATCCCGATCCGGCCAAGCGCTTCCCCAGGGAGGCACTCGAGCACGCCCTGATCGAGGTGGGACTGAAACGGCTCGCCGCCAGCCTCGACGTCGTCGAGCGCTGGGACAAACGGTTCGGCCTCGATGAGCAGCAGGTGCTGGCCTTCGCCCGTCTGGTGCTGCACCGGCCGACCTGGGTGGTGATGGACGACGCCTTGAGCGCCTTGAGCCCCGACCGCCGGCGACGGATCTTCGCCGCGCTCACCCGGCTCGAAAATCTGACCGTGGTCTCGCTGACGCGGGAAGAAGAGGCGAGCGCCTTCTTCGACCGCGAGATCCGCTTCCTCAGGTCCTCCGGGCGCGGCGCGCGGCGCGGCAAGCTCAGGCGCGTCACGCAGTAGCGCTGGTGGAGCCGACGGTAGATGCCCTCCCCGCCTCGCCAGCTCCGTCGGTCAATCGCGGAATTGCCGCGCAAGAAGCGGGATGCGAAGGTTACTCGACAAGTGCAGGATCGCCACATCCGAGACGATGGGGTGGATGCGATGACCGATGCGACGATGGAGAGAAGACTGACGAGGACGTCCGGCGCCGACGAGGCCGCGGCCATCATCACCGCCGACCCGCGCTGGGCACTCGTCGCGGCGCGCGATGCAACCGCCGACGGCTCGTTCGTCTATGCAGTCAGGACGACCGGCGTCTACTGCCGCCCCTCCTGCCGCTCGCGCCCCGCCAAGCCGGAAAACGTCTGCTTCTTCGCCTCGCCGGTCGAAGCCGAGACGGACGGCTATCGTGCCTGCCGGCGCTGCCGGCCGAACGACGCGGGCGCCGCCCACACCCATGCCGCGCTCGTCGCCGACGCCTGCCGGGCGATCGAAACCGCCGAAGAACCGCCGGGCCTCGCCGCCCTGGCGGATCGGGCGAGCCTCAGCCCGTTCCATTTCCAGCGAGTGTTCAAGGCGGTGACCGGGCTTTCCCCGAAGGCTTACGCCACGGCGCATCGCGCGGTGCGGCTGCGCGACCGGCTTTCCGGCGGCGAGACAAGCGTGACGGCGGCGATCTACGATGCCGGCTTCAATTCATCGAGCCGAGCCTATGAGACCGCCGACGAAGCGCTCGGGATGACGCCGTCGGCATTCCGTTCCGGTGGCAAGGATGTGGCCATCCGCTACGCCTACGGCCAATCGTCGCTCGGTCTCGTCCTCATTGCCTCGACCGACAGGGGCATCTGCGCCATCCTCCTCGGCGACGATCCGATCGAACTGTTGCGGGACCTCGAGGCCCGGTTTCCGCTGGCCGACCTCCTCGCTGCCGACGCCGACACGGCCGCCCGCGTCGCCGAGGTGGTCGCCTTCGTCGAACATCCATCGACCGGCCTCGACCTGCCGCTCGACCTGCGCGGCACGGCCTTCCAACTGCGCGTCTGGCAGGCGCTGCGGCGTATTCCGGCCGGCACCACGGTGAGCTATTCCGATCTGGCACGGACGATCGGCGATCCCAGCGCGGTCAGAGCCGTCGCCGGCGCCTGTGCGGCCAACAAGCTGGCCGTCGCGGTCCCCTGCCATCGGGTGGTCAGGAGCGACGGCGCCCTTTCCGGCTATCGCTGGGGCCTCGAGCGCAAGCGCGAACTGCTGAAGCGCGAGCGGCAGGGGTGACGCAGCCGAGGCGCGGTAGCGATCACGGTTGTCCGGCAGACCGGCAGCCGGCGACTTTGCGCGAATCCTGATGGGCCGGTCATCGTGGTCCCGCGCGCGAAGGACAGTCAGCTCCACATTTCAAAAGACAAACGGATCAAGACTATAGTCCGCCCGGAAGCTTCGATTTCATCATCTCTTTTCTGTCGATCCGGCGACCGTCCACGACAAATGTTCCATCACCGATGGCATGGATGGTCCGGTTCTCCTTGCGCAAGCTATCATAATAGGCAGCAACGCCGCTGAGCACGATGATGCTGTGCTGGTCGATCACGTCGACGACCCGGCATTCGATATTGGCGATACACTGCTCGATGAGCGGCGCCCGAACATGCTCGGCCTTCACCCGGGTCAAACCGAACTTCTCGAACTTGTCCGTGTCTTTTCCAGAGCAGGTCCCTATTCCGACGACTTCGTCGATCAGGTCGACAGTGGGGATGGAGATCACGCATTCCTTCGTCGACTGAAGGGCCGCATAGGAATAGTTCCAGGGTCCCGTCGTGATGGCGAATGTCGCGGAAAAGTCCAGAACCATGGTCCACGTGATCGTCATCACGTTGTCTTTGCGTCCGTTATGGGTGGTGATCAGGACCACCGGTCCTGGTTCCAACAAAGTGAACGCTCGACTGATCGGCAGACTTTCCATAGCTGCGCCGCTCCACATGCTGAGGACTATACCATACCCCCAGCGGCCCGCGTGGTCGCGATCACCACCGGGCGCCGCATCATCGATCCGTTTGCCGCTGTCGGTTGATGGATTCCGGGTCGGCGCGGTTTCGATGGCGATCGCTATCGGCTGGGCAATTCCTTGAATTCGCCTTTGGAAGCCCCTATCGGTAAGGTCAAAACGCGCCTGCCAGAGACGCTTCTGCCGTTTGATTGGGCAGAAACCGCATGTGCTTTGCGACACAATCGGTAGACGCCGGCCCGGGAGCCCACAAGATGTCTGACTATGACCTCTACTACTGGTCCGTTCCGTTCCGGGGTCAGTTCGTGCGAGCCGTCCTGGCCTATGCCGGAAAAACCTGGACCGAATGCGGCGACGCCGCGATCGTGAAGCTGATGGAGGGGCCGGTCGGCGACATGCCGGTGCCGTTCATGGGGCCGCCGCTGTTGATCGACAAAACGGCCGACTTCGCCATCGCCGAAATGCCGGCGATTATCCTCTATCTCGGCGAGACGCTCGATCTCATGCCCACATCCGGGCCGTTGCGTGCCTTGACCATGAAGATCGTCAACGACGCCAACGACGTGATCGACGACATCACGCTGGATGGCGGGCGAATGATGTGGACAGCGCAACGCTGGCAGGAGTTCGTCCCGCGCCTGAAAAAATGGATGTCGCTGTGGGAGGAGACCGGCCGCCGCCACGGCCTGAAAGCGGGCTCCGGGTTTCTGCTCGGCGGCGACACGCCAGGCGTTGCCGATATCGTGACCGCTATCCTGTGGTCGACGATGGCCGACCGCTTCGGCACCATCGCGGCGATGCTCGAGGAGAGCGCGCCGTTGACCGCGGCCCTGACGCGGCGGGTCGCTGCCCTGCCGCCGTTGGTGAAGCTGGCCGCCAAGGCCCGACACGACTATGGCGACGCCTATTGCGGCGGCCACATCGAGGCGTCGCTGAGGAAGGTCCTGGAGGCGTAGGCCAGATCCGTCATTGCGTAGAAATCAAGGGAAATTGGTCTCAGGTCACCAGTGGCGGTCGATCGACCAGGAGGGGCCAACCGGTAAGATTGGTTCCTTCATCCATTGAGCGCCAATGGACCGCTGACGAATCGATTGTTCCGAACGTAGAAGCGCAGTGGACTGTCGGCCGCGCGCGTAAGGCCGATTCGTTTGCTCAGCCCGACTTCGTCCGTGTCCTGACCGTCGGATCCGAGCCACAGCGGACCCTCTTGGCAGAGATCAAGGCCGTCCAGTTGGCGATCAATCGCCAAGGCCTGGGTCAATCGTCCCGGGCCGCGCGCCAAGTCTCGCACCCGCTCGGTGCCGCGATTTCGTTTCATCGGCGCGATGCCAAAGGTTGGCTCGATCGCCCGGATCAGGACACCCGCGCCGACGCCGGACACCTCACTGGCGACGTTCAGCATGAACGAAATGCCATAGGCGAGATAGACGTATGCATGTCCGCGCTCGAGGAAAAGCGTTCTATTGCGCGCAGTCATGCCGCGATAGGCGTGACCCGCGGGGTCGCCAATGTCGTATGCTTCGGTCTCGACGATGCGGCCGCCCATCGCGCCTTCGGCCAGCGTGCGGACGAGCATTTTGCCGATGAGGAAACGAGCGAGTTGGGCGGTATCGACGGGCAGCTCTGCCCGATCCAGCACGCGCGGGGCCACGCCTGTCATGCCGGTTTCAGTTCATTCGCTCGACCCATTGCGCGCGCGAAGCTCCGGGCTCGAACGGATCGGCAAAGTATTGCGTCTCGCGGGCCACCTTGCCATCCACGAACTCCATGACGCTCACCGAATAGGATGGCCGATCATCATACGTGAGGATGAATTCGGTGATCCACAGGTCGCCCGCGCCAACGATGCGGCGCACCTGGAAGCGCTTCGCGTTCGGCTGCGCAACGCGAGAGGCTTGGATGTTGTGCCGGCCCCTGATGCGCTCGCCCGATTGCGGGTACTCAAGCACTGCGTCCTCCCGGTATATGTCATGCTCACCGTCGAAGTCATTTGCGTCCGCGGCGGCCCAATGGCGATTCAGTGCCGCTTGAATCTCGTTCTCTTCCATGCTGCGGCTCCCGTTCGCGGTCACTCAGAACTGGCCGTTCCGTCCCTTTGCAATCGGCACAGGCGGTTTTGCCAAGGAAATACCGAAAGCTCAATCGTCGCTCTCTGGATTTGTGGAGCATCGCATGGCCAGCGCACTCCCGGACATCATCTCCGAACGCCTTGCGGTGGTCTTCTGCGGGATCAATCCCGGAATGACTGCGGCGGCGGCAGGGCATCATTTTGCCGGAAGAAGCAATCGCTTCTGGCGCGTCATCCATCTCGCCGGATTCACGCCCGACGAGATCCTCCCCAACAACGATCGCACGGTTCTGCAGTACGGGTGTGGCCTCACGACCGTTGTCGAGCGGCCAACGGCGCGGGCGGATCAACTATCGGCTCCGGAATTCAGGGCAGCCGCCACGCATTTTGAACAAAAGATCAAGCGATATGCGCCACGCTTCGTCGGTTTTCTCGGCAAGGCTGCCTATTCGATCCTATCAGATCAACGAGACATCGCATGGGGCCCGCGGCCGGTCGCCTTCGGCGGTGCTGCGGTATGGGTTCTGCCTAATCCCAGCGGGCGAAATCGGGCGTTCACCCTCGATCGTCTGGTCAGCGCCTACCGTCAACTCTATCTGGCGGCGGCGACCTTGCCGCCAAGTCTTGTCCAGTCTTGAGTTCGTTTCCGCCATACCATACTTGGCGTCTATTCGGTCTCACCAACGATCGGCGCCAATAGAATGGTCAATCCACGCCAAAAAAACACCAGACTATCTCACAGAATCCGCAGCTGAGCCTGTCATTCCCACTCGATGGTCCCGGGCGGCTTGCTCGTCACGTCATACACGACGCGGTTGATGCCTTTGACCTCGTTGATGATGCGGGTGGCGGCGCGGCCGAGGAAGCCCATGTCGAAGGGGAAGAAATCCGCCGTCATGCCGTCGATCGAGGTGACGGCCCGAAGCGCGCAGACGAAATCATAGGTGCGATAGTC
>JARLIT010000302.1 GCA_031291575.1 Ancalomicrobiaceae bacterium | reverse complement strand
GTCAGAGATGGAAACTACTCAAATTGCTCTGTTGCTGAATATGCGTCGGGTCGCTTCGTCGCTGAATGATATCCCTCGCTGCTGCCCTTGCCGCGCGCCCCAGTAGGAATAGCCGGCATAGGCGGATGACCGGGATCAGCATGTCGGTGCCGATCAGCACGAAGCGCAGGCTCGCGTCTGGCGACGCGCCAGGCTGGATGGTGATCCGACCCAGAACGATATCGGGAAAGACGCTCATCCCCAGCCCGAGGTAGGACAAGGCGAAGCAGCCGAGGCGAAATTTCGCGCGTTGCTGACAGCCGGCTGAAAGCTCCAACTCGCTACGTATTTTCTCGATCGGTATGACGACGGGTGCGCTAGAAAGCCCCGCGCCAACACAGCCGAACACGGGGAGGGAAACATGCGCAAAAAATCGGTGCTTTTGTCCGGAATTGCCGCGCTGGCTGTCATCGCCGGCACATCTTCGGCCTTTGCCGAGAAGATCACCATCATGGTCGGCGGCGTCGAGAAGCAGATCTATCTGCCGGCCAAGCTGGCCGAATCGCTTGGGTATTTCAAGGATGAGGGGCTCGAGGTCGAACTCCTGTCCGAGCCGGCCGGCGTCGATGCCGAGGACGAATTGCTTGCCGGCGCTGTGCAGGCGGTGGTCGGCTTCTACGATCACTGCGTCGATCTGCAGGCCAAGGGCAAGTTCGTCGAATCGATCGTGCAGCTGAGCCAAGCCCCCGGCGAGGTGGAACTGGTCTCCGCCAAGCACCCCGAGATCAAGTCGCCGGCGGATTTCAAGGGTAAGAGCCTCGGCGTCACCGGGCTCGGCTCGTCGACCAACTTCCTGACGCAGTATCTCGCCGTCAAGCAGGGCGTGAAACTCGGCGAATTCACCTCAGTGCCGGTCGGCGCCGGAAACACGTTCATCGCGGCTCTGCAGCAGGATGCGATCCAGGCCGGCATGACCACCGAGCCGACGATCTCGCGGCTGCTGTCGACCGGCGAGGCCAAGATCCTCATCGACATGCGCACCAAGGAGCTGACCAAGGCGGCGCTCGGCGGAACCTACCCGGCCGCTTCGCTCTACATGGAGTCGGGCTGGGTGGAGAAGCACAAGGAAGCGACGCAGAAGCTGGCCAATGCCTTCGTCAAGACGCTGAAGTTCATCGATACGCACTCCGCCGACGAAATTGCCGACAAGATGCCGAAGGAATACTTCGCCGGCAATCGCGACATGTACGTCAAGGCGCTCGCCTCCGGCAAAGCGATGTTCACCGCCGACGGCGTGATGCCGGACGACGGACCGGCGACCGTTCTCGCCGTGCTGTCGGGCTTCTCCAAAAACGTCAAGGGCAAGTCGATCGACCTGACGAAGACCTACACGACCGAATTCGTCAAGGCTGCGAATTAGGGCGTTTGCTGAGCATTCCTCGTCATTGCGAGCGAAACGAAGTAATCCAGGCTTAGCCTGGAAAATCTCTGGATTGCTTCGCTTCGCTCGCAATGACGGGGGCGAACATTGGCCGGCGGCCGGATGCAAAGTCCGCTGCCCTCCGCCGAGGAACTGCCATGTCCGACACCCCCGCCATCGAACTGATCAACGTCAGCCGCCGCTTCCTGTCGCCGGACGGGCACGCCTTTTCCACGCTGAAGGACTTCAGCCTGACGGTCAGGCGCGGCGAATTCGTCGCCCTCGTCGGTCCGACCGGCTGCGGCAAGTCGACGACGTTGAACCTCATCACCGGCCTCGGCCATCCCTCGAGCGGTCAGGTGAAAGTGTTCGGCAAGCCGGTTTCCGGCATCGATCCGCGCATCGGCTTCACCTTCCAGGCCGACGCGCTGTTTCCCTGGCGCAATGTCATCGACAACGTCGTCGCCGGTCCGCTGTTCCGCGGGCGGGCGAAGGCGGAGGCCTACGACAAAGCCCGCGACTGGCTGGCGCGGGTCGGCCTCGCCAAATTCGAACGGCACTATCCGCATCAACTGTCCGGCGGCATGAAAAAGCGCGTGGCGCTGGCCCAGACGTTCATCAACAACCCCGAAATCCTGCTGATGGACGAGCCGTTCTCGGCGCTCGACGTGCAGACTCGCGTGCTGATGCACGAGGAACTGCTGCGGCTGTGGTCGGAGACCGGTGCGGCCGTCGTTTTCGTCACGCACGATCTCGAGGAAGCCATCGGGCTCGCCGACACGGTCTATGTGCTGACCACAAGGCCGGCGACCATCAAGTCGGTACACCGGATCGACATTCCCCGACCGCGCATCATCTCCGAGGTCCGCTACGACGAGACGTTCATCGCCATTTCCCGCCGCATCTGGGCGGACCTGAAGGAAGAGGTTGAGGCCGGCACGCTGGCTGCCGCCTGAGGAGGACCGTCTATGAGCACCGCCGGCACAATCGCCATCAACCAGTCCGAAATCATCTACGCGCCCGGCACCTCCGACGCCGAAATCGAGGCGGCCGCAATTGCCGCCAGCCGCCGTCACCGTCTGCTCGTGCTCGCTTGGCGCCTGGGTATCCTGGCGGCGCTCCTCAGCCTGTGGGAAGGGGCGGCACGGTCCGGCGTCATCGACGCCTTCTTCTATTCCTACCCGACGGCGATCGCGGCGCGGCTATGTGAGCTGATCGTCGAGGGAACCGACGAAGCCAGCCTCTGGTACCATCTTTGGCTGACGATGGAGGAGGCGATCATCGGCTTCTTCACCGGCTCGGCGCTCGGTATCGTCTGCGGCGTGGCGCTTGGCCGCAACAAGCTCGCGGCCGATATTTTCGCTCCCTACATCAAGACGCTCAACGCCATTCCGCGCGTGGTGTTGGCGCCGATCTTCATCCTGCTGTTGGGCTTCGGGCTGTGGTCGAAGGTGGCGCTGGCCTTCGTCATGGTGTTTTTCGTGGTGTTCTCCAATGCCTTCCAGGGGGTGCGCGAGGCCGACCGGGCAATGATCGCCAATGCGCAGATCCTCGGGGCCAAGCCCTGGGCGGTGACGACCGCAGTGATCATTCCCTCCGCCATGAGCTGGATCTTCGCCTCGCTGCACATTTCGTTTTCCTTCGCCATCGTCGGCGCCATCGTCGGCGAGTTCGTCGGCGCGCGCTACGGTATCGGCTTTCTGATCCAGGAGGCCCGCGGCGTGCATGACACCGCGGCGATGTATGCGGCGATCGTGTTGATCGTCATCGTGGTCTTGACGGCCGAATGGGTGATGACCCGCATCGAGAACCGGCTGGCGCGCTGGCGGCCGCCGCCGACGCAGGGGCATTGACCGCACGAGTTATTCACGGCCCAAGCGGCGCGGGGGCGCTGGGGGGGAACCCGTCGGAACGCATCATGCGGCCGGCGGGTTTTCTCGTTCCGATGGATGGGCCAGCAGCGGCAATCGCACCACGGCTTCGAGCCCGACACCGCCCGGCCCATCAGCGAGGCTGACGGATCCCCCCGCTCCAGAGGCGATCTCGCGCACGATGGCCAAGCCGAGACCGTTTCCCTCCACGCCCGGGCGCAGGACGCGATAGAAGCGCTCGAATACCCGTTCGCGTTCATCGGGCGGAATGCCGGGCCCGGTATCGACGACGCGGATGACAGCTTCGGCCGGGGATGCACCCGACGCGTCCTGCCGCCCGAGAAGAACGGCAACCCGACCGCCGACAGGCGTATAGCACAGGGCGTTGTCGACCAGATTGGCGACCATCTCCCGAAGAAGCGTCGGCGAGGCGGCAACCAGCAACGGCCCGGAGTGCTCGCGCGGGTCCCGTTCGAAACTGAGATCGATCGCCTTGTCGAGCGCCAACGGTGCCAGATTGGCGAGCGCCTCCATCGCCAGGGCGACGATGTCGGCCGGCTTGACGTCGGGCTTCGTCGGCGTGTGCGGCTCGGCGCGGGCCAGCGTCAGCAGTTGATTGATGAGGCGGCTCAGTTGACCGAGCCCCGAATCGAGCGCCGACAACGCCTCGTCCTTGGCCGCGACCGTCTCCTCGGTCAGCCCGTAGTGGGTCTGCATCTTCAGGAGCGTCAGCGGGGTGTGCAACTGATGCGCCGCATTGGCGACGAAGCGGCGCTGAGCGGCGATATAGCTTTCGATCCGACCGAGCGCGCCATTGAAGGCGGTGACCAGGGGATGCACCTCGCTCGGCAGCCCGGCGACGGACAGCGGCGACAAATCGGTCTCGGACCGGTCGGCAAGATCGCGGCGGATGCGATCGAGGGGCTTCAGACCACGGTTGAGGCCGAACCAGCCGAGGCCGGCGACGAGCACCAGGAGAATCCCGATCGGCTGGATGCCCTGCAGCCACAGCGATCGCGTCATCGCCGCCTCGTCATGTTCGGTCGCGGCGACGATCACCGTCACCTCGCCGGAGGCATCGCGCGGATCGGTGAAGCCGACGACAGGTTGGATCATGGCGATGCCGCGGAACGGCTGGCCACGGAATGCGGCCTCGAAATACACCGGCGTCGCCACGCTCGGGCGCCGCGCCGGCACAGGCACGTCGGCAATTCCGGCGATCAGATCATCCGTCGGGTCGAGAACCTTGTAGACGACCCGATCGCCCGCGCCGGTGGCGAAAATGCCGAGCGCAGAGGGCGGGATCAGCGCCGTCGCTTCGCCGTTCTCGACCTTGACCTGCTCGGCGATGGTCTGGGCGGAGGCCGCGAGGATCCGGTCGGTGACGGCCGCAGCGGTCAGCGCCGCATTGGAATAGGCAATCCAGGCCATCACCGCGGCGATGATGCCAAGCGGCGCCACCAGCCAGAGGACCAGATTGAGCCGCAGGCTATGGGCGGTCGGCAAGGCCGGAAGGGGCCTCATGGCAGGCCGCCCGGTTCGTGGCGCAACAGGTAGCCGATGCCGCGCAGCGTTGCGATGGCGACGCCCGAGCCTTCCAGCTTCTTGCGGACGCGGTGGACGTAGATTTCGATGGCGTTTGGCGCGACGTCGTCGTCGAGGCCGAACACGGTCTCGACCAGGTCGCCCTTGGGGATCGTGTGGCCGGCGCGCCGGACGAGCGCCTCCAGAACCGACTGCTCGCGCGGGGTCAGTTGCATCGGCTCGCCGGCGAGATGGAACTGGCGCGCATTGGTGTCGAAGGCGAGCGGGCCGACCGTGATCAACGGGTTGCGGATCGGGCCGGACCGGCGCAACTGGGCGCGGACGCGGGCTTCGAGCTCGGCCACATCGAACGGCTTGGCGAGGTAGTCGTCGGCGCCGGCATCGAGCCCGCGCACGCGATCGCTGACCGTGTCGTTGGCCGTCAACACCAGCATCGGCGTCATCGAACCGCGGGCTCGCGCCCGGCGGATGACCTCGATACCGCCGATGCCGGGCAGTCCGAGATCGATGATGGCCAGTTGATAGGCATCGCCGCGCAGCACCTGATCGGCATCCTCGCCATCGGCGACGCTGTCGACCGTATAGCCTGTCTTGCGTAGCAGCCGGGCCAGCCAATCCGATAATTGCCCATTGTCTTCGACAATCAGGATGCGCATCGCCGCTCTGTCAGGTCTCGCTTCGATGGCCGGACCGCCATCGGAGGCTAGACACTACCTCGGACC
>JARLIT010000301.1 GCA_031291575.1 Ancalomicrobiaceae bacterium | reverse complement strand
TCAACTCCGCTCAGACCGATAGGGAGTGCCCTCAATGGTATTTGATTTCTTCGGCACCAAGAAGAAAGTGGTGATCGCGATGGGCCATATCGGCGCGCTGCCGGGGGCTCCGGGCTACGATCCCAAGGGCGGGGTGTCGAAGCTCATCGACGACGTGCTGAGCGACATCGAGAAGCTGCAGGACGGCGGCGTCGATGCCATCATGTTCGGCAACGAGAACGATCGCCCCTATGTGCGCACGGCGCCGCCGGAGGGGATTGCCGCAATGACGGCCATCGTTCAGGCGGCCAAGCCGCATATCCGCGTGCCGTTCGGCGTCAATTATCTTTGGGACCCGGCAGCGAGCGTCGCCATCGCGGCCGCGACCGGGGCCAGCTTCGTGCGCGAGATCTTTACCGGCGTTTTCGCCTCCGACATGGGGCTGTGGGCGCCCGATTGCGCCGGCGCCTCCAGGCTGAGGGCTCAGGTGCACCGGCAGGACCTGAAGCTGCTGTTCAACATCAACGCCGAGTTTGCCTATGCGCTCGACCAGCGGCCGCTTGAATTGAAGGCCCGCAGCGCTGTCTTCTCGTCGTTGGCGGACGCGATCCTAGTGTCGGGTCCATTGACGGGCGAAGCGGTCGACCAATCCGGGTTGCGCCGGGTCTGTGAAGCCGTGACCGACGTTCCGGTCTTCGCCAATACCGGCGTCAACCCCGGCAACGTCCGCGATGTCTTGTCGTGCGCCGACGGAGTCGTCATCGGCACCCACTTCAAGGTCGATGGCAATACCTGGAACCCGGTCGACGGCAATCGCGTCAAGCGGTTCATGGAGATTGTCGAAGGTCTGCGCTGAGCGCCCTCCGGGCGGGCCGAAGCGGCAATTCGGGCCACGGCGTTTTCTGAAATTATCTAAATACGTCAATCATATGCGTGTTCGCAGCTGTGTCCCGGAAGGCGCGCTAAATTCGACACCACTGAGGACAAGGCCGCGAACATCGGTCTGACTTCAGGCCTGCTATTGGTCCAAAGTTGCAAGCCCTTGACGAATGGTCTTGCGCGACCCTTGGTGCGCCGTGCGTCCAATTGGGCGCACATAAGGCGCTCTCGTCTGAGCCGACCGGAACAGCGATCGAGCCAAGCGAAGCGCCCGGGCGGATGCTCCGCTGACAACTGCGTCGCCCCGGATCCGCGCATCAAACGTGCGACTGGCGCCGCCGCATTGGCTTGATTCCGACGTCTTTCAGGATGGCGCCGATGTCGTTCGGATCGGCGACAGCACCAGCTGGCCGGATACGCGCTTCCATTTCGCCGAGATGATGGCTCAGCGCGGCGAGCGCCCCGACCTTGTCGCGGGCGATGATCAGATCGGCGATATCGGGATGTGCCTCGGGCGAACAATCGTGCGATCCCGGCGTCTCGAATGTCGCGATGGCGAGCGAAGTCCGCAGGATCAGTCCGCGGGCGATCTCCAACAGCACCGGATTGCCGGATAATTCAGCGATCAGCACATGGAAGTCCGCAGTCAGAGCCAGCGAGGACCAGCGGTCGTTCTTGCTGTCCGCCGCCTCGCGTGCCGCATGGGCGTTGAGGGCTTCGATGGCCCTGTCGTCAAGTCGATCGATCGCCGCTTCGACGGCAGCGGCCTCGATAATGCGCCTGGCGGCGAAGATCGCCTGAGCTTCTTCCCAAGTCGGGGTATGAATGAAGGCGCCCCGATTGGGGATCTGGGTCACGACATGGCGCGAGGCGAGATGCGCAAGTGCCTGGCGAATGTGGATGCGGGTGGTGCCGAAGGCCTCCGCCAGCCGGTCCTCGCCGAGTTTCGCTCCTGGGCGTAGCCGCTTCTGGCTAATGGTGACGAGCAGCCCCTGCACAACGGGATCATCGTCCATGCCGTGCACGGCTGTGGTTGGCGAGGCAGGCGGCTTCAATCGTTTCATGAGGCTGTTATAGCAATCGTCGCCCGATTGTGAACAGTGTCGCTGCCACTTTCGTCGGCACATTGGCGACATAATAGGCGCCAATATCCAGGTAAAATTGGCGCCAATTTTACGTTTGCTTCCTATACGTCCATATTTATCAATATTTTATAGAGACATACAGGAATGGCACGGTCTTTGCGAATATGCAAAGCAACGGAGACCGTCCATGCCTACCGCAATGCCCAGCATCGCCTCAATGTCCCCCGCGCCACGCCGGCGGAGCCCGACCGGTGCCCACGCAGCCGCCTTGGAGGCCGTGTGATGGAGCGCGCGCATGGACATCGGCTAACGCTCACCGGGATCGAGCATCACTTCGGGGCGACGCGAGCGCTCGAAGCCATATCCCTCGATGTGGCGCCGGGCGAATTCGTCGCGCTGCTCGGCCCGTCCGGCTGCGGCAAGACGACACTTCTGCAGATCATCGGCGGCTTCATTGTGCCCGATGCCGGTGCGGTGCAGCTCGACGGCAGACACGTCGAGGCGGTGCCGGCCAACCGGCGCGGCGTCGGCATGGTGTTTCAAAGCTATGCGCTGTTTCCGCATCTTTCGGTGTTCGAAAACGTCGCCTACGGGCTCAAGGCCCGCGGCGAACGCCGGGAACGGGTGGCCGCCAAGGTCGCCGAGATGCTGGCGCTGGTCCAGATGCAACACTTCGCCGATCGGCGGCCGGCGGAACTCTCCGGCGGGCAGCAGCAGCGGGTGGCGCTTGCCCGCGCTCTGGCGGTCGAGCCTGCGGTGATTCTGCTCGACGAACCGTTTTCCGCCCTCGACAAGAACCTGCGCCTCGACATGCAGATCGAGATCAAACGGCTCCTGAACGGCTATGGCGTCACCTCGATCATGGTGACGCACGATCAGGAGGAGGCCTTATCGATGGCCGACCGTGTTGTCGTCATGAACCATGGCCGCATCGAGCAGATCGACACGCCGGAGGCGCTCTACGACCGGCCCGCCAGCCTGTTCGTCAACCAGTTCATCGGCCATGCCAATCTCATCGGCGGGACGATATCGAGCACAGGCGATATCCGTCTGTCCGCCGGATACGACCTTGTCCTGTCGCCACGCCAGTCAGCGGCGGCACAGCCGGGGAGCCGTGTGCTCGTCTCGCTGCGTCCGGAAAACCTCAAGCTCGTGCCGACAGCAACGCCGGGCGCCCTCCAGGCCCGATTGACGGCGGTGTTGCCGCTCGGGGGCACCGAAGTCATCGAGGCCGAACTCGCATCTGGCGAGACGGTGAAAATCCACCGTTCCCGTACGGCCCAGAGCGATCGCCCGAGGCCGGGCGCTGCCGTCGGTCTCGCAATCACCGACCTTTCCAGCATCGGGGTATTCCCGGCCCCGCCAACCTGACCAGGAGGACTAGCATGCGTCTGTCTCGCCGGAACTTCCTTGCCGCCTCCACGGCCGCAGCCGCGTTCGCCGCGGGCATCACACCGCGCCGGGCGCTCGCCGCCAACGGCATCGTCGCCACGACCTATCCCGGCAGCTTCGATGAGGCCTTCAAGGCGGTTGTCGGCCCAGCCTTTGCCAAGTCGGGCCCCGGCGTCAGCTTCTCGCCGCTCCTCAACGTCGACCAGATCGGCAAGATCCAAGCTTCGCGCAACGCCCCGCCGTTCGACGTCGTGCTGTTCGATGAAGGGCCGCTCAATGCGGCGATCAATGCCGGCATCCTCGAAAAATTCCCGATCGAGAAATCGAAAAGCTTTGCCGACATTCCCGACGCCTTCCGCCACAAGGACGGCTATGCGCCGGTCATCACCGTGCAATTGATCGGCATTGCCTATAACCCGAAGAAGATCACCACACCGCCGACCTCGTGGGAGGATTTGTGGAACCCGGCGTACAAGGGCCGCGTCGGCATCACCGGTCTCGGGTCGAGCCTCGGCACGGCCTTCTTGGTCGAGATCGCCAAACTCCACGGCGGCTCGGAGACGAACGTCGAGCCGGGATTCGAAGCGCTGAAGACGCTTCTGCCGAATATCGGCGCCATCGCACCATCGCCCGGCGCGCTGGCCGCGCTGTTCCAGCAGGGCGAGATCGATATCGCCTTCAACTTCTGGAACAACGTGGCGCTGCTTGCCGCCAAGGGCGTCGACATCGCCTTTGCCAAGCCGAAGTCCGGCGCCGTCGTCATTCGCACCAGCGCGCAAATCGTCAAGAACAACCAGGATCCCGAGCGCGTGCTCGAATACCTCGACACGGTCATGTCGCTCGATGTGCAGACCGGGCTCGAGGCCTCGCCCTGGGTGATGATGCCGACCAACAAGCGCGTCAAGCTGACCGGAGCCAATCTGACCGTTGCCAACAGCGTCGAGGATCTCGTCGCCAGCAACACGCTGCTCGACTGGACGAAGTTCCAGTCCTTGCGCGGCGAATGGATCAATCGCTTCACCAAAGACGTTCGGATCTGAATCCGTGACAAAATCGAAATCGGGAACGTTGCGCGACTTGCTGCCAGCCTTACCGCTGGCAGCCCTGTTTCTCGTCGGCTTCGTCCTGCCTCTGACCGTGCTCGGTGCACTCAGTTTCTTCCAAAGCCCCGAGTTCACCGAACTCGGGTTCGACCAGTATCGCCGCTTCGCCGACGATGGGTTGGCGTTCAGCATCCTGGCCGATACGCTTCTCATCGGGGCGGAAGTGGCAACCTTGTCGCTCTGCCTCGCCTATCCGCTCGGCCTCGTCTATCTGGCGGCCGGCCCGCGGCTGCGGACCATCCTGACGTTTCTGATCATGCTGCCGCTTCTCACCAGCACCGTGGTCAGGACATTTGCCTGGATCGTCATCTTGGGGCGCGAAGGCATCGTCAATTCGATCATGCAGGCTCTCGGGATCTGGGATCAGCCGGCGCGCCTCATTTACACGTGGGGCGGGCTCATTCTGGCGCTGACCCAGATCCAGTTGCCATTGATGGCGCTGCCACTGATCAACAGCCTCATCCGCCTCGATCCGACGCTGCCGAAGGCCGCCGAGGGGCTCGGAGCCAGCCGCGTCCGCGTGTTCTTCACCGTCATCTTGCCGTTGACCCGGCCGGGCGCCGTCGCCGGCTGGCTCCTGGTCTTTGCCGCGGCGTCGACCGCCTTCATCACCCAATCCCTCATCGGCGGCGGCCGCATCATCCTGATGCCGCTTTACATCTATCAGCAGGCGGTGGGCGAGCAGGCCTGGCCGTTCGCCGCCGCGCTGTCGCTGATCTTTACCGCCGCTGTCATCGCGGTTGTCGTGGCCGTCGACCGGCTCGGCAAGGACAGGACCGCTGCCCGCACGGCGCGGCTCAAGGCCGAGGCAGCGCCGGCCGCCTCAGCCGATGCCGGGATCGCCGCCATGGTTTCGCTCAAACCAGAGCAAGCCGACATCGGGAGGCCCAATGCCTAGTACCCTCGCCGATCGCCTGTTTTCGGCTGTCGTCAGGCTCGTTGCGGCGCTGACCGGGCTCCTCCTGCTCACGCCGACGCTGGTGGTGCTGGTGGTATCGTTTACCGGTGGCTCCAGCCTGAAATTCCCGCCACCGAGTTGGTCCATCCGCTGGTATGTCGAACTCTTCGCTTCGGCCGAGATCATTGATCCGGCACTGTTCAGTCTGAAGCTGGCGCTGTTGGCCACACTCGTTTCAACCACGCTTGGTACCGCCGCGGCCCTCGGCATCGCCCGCAGCCGTGGTTGGCCGGCGCGCCTTCTCGATGCGCTGTTCATGTCGCCGATGGTCTTGCCGGCCATGGCCTTCTCGCTATCGTTGCTCGTCGTCCTGAACGCACTCGGCCTTCGACTGTCGCTCGGCACGCTGGTCGTCGGCCATGCGATCATCTGCGTTCCCTACGTCATCCGCATGGTCGGGGCGGCGGTGCAGCAGCTCGACCCGGCGCTCGCCAAATGCTCATTCGGTCTTGGCGCCAGCCATTTCTACACGTTGCGGCGCATCACGCTGCCGCTGATCAGTCGCGGCATCATCGCCTCCGGACTTGTCGCCTTCCTGTCGTCTTTCGACAACGTGCCGGTGTCGCTGTTCCTCGCCGACGCCCGTACCGAGGTGCTGCCGATCAAACTGTGGGCGATTCTCGAGGGCAGCCTCGACGTGCGCGTCGCCGCCGTCTCCGGCGTGGTGGTCGTGGCGACTCTTGTCGGCCTCATTGTTGTCGAGCGGATAGCCGGGTTCGGGCCGGGATTGCGGAGCAGATGAACGTGTCGATATCTCGCGACTTGCGCGGCTACGGGCGGTCGAAACCCGCGATCGTCTGGCCGAACGGCGCCCGCGTGGCCGTCTCGTTGGTGGTCAATTTCGAAGAAGGCGCCGAACTGTCAATCGAAGACGGCGACGACGAGACCGAGCGCTACGGCGAGGTGCAAAGCGTGCAGCCGGCCGGAGTGCGCGACTTCGTACAGGAGCAGACGTTCGACTACGGCATGCGGGCCGGGCTCTGGCGCTTTCTCGATGCCTTTGACGCGCGCGGCATCGCGGCGACCTTCATGATGTGCGGCCGCGCGGTGGAGCGCGTGCCCGATCTGGCCCGCGAGGTGGTCCTGGCTGGCCACGAACCCGCAGTGCATGGCTGGCGCTGGCGACCGCATTCGCTCTATGCGGACCGCGCCAGCGAGCGCGCCGACATCGTCAGGTCTCGCGCGGTGATCGCGAGCGCGACCGGTGTGGCCCCCGTCGGCTTCATGTGCCGCGGCGGCCAGAGCCCGTGGACGCGCGAGATCCTGGCTGAACTCGGCTTTTCCTATGATTCCAACGCCCTTGACGATGACCTTCCGTACTGGGAGACGACCGCTGGCGGCCCGATGCTGATCCTGCCCTACGGCTTTGATACCAACGACATGAAGTTCTTCCATCCGAATGGCTTCGTGCAGCCGGCGGATTTCTCCTCCTACGTCGACGCAGCGCTCGGCGTGCTCACCGACGAAGCCGAAGCCGGCAAATCCTCGATGCTGTCGATCGGCCTGCACCTGCGCATCTGCGGCCGCCCAGGTCGGTTTGCCGCAGTGCGCTCGATTCTCGATCGGCTGGACAGGGCGGGAAGCGCCGTCTGGATTGCCCGCCGGCAGGACATCGCCCGGCACGCGGCAGAACAGTTGCCGCTGCTAGAGCGGGATGGCGAAAAGTGTGAGCGGCTTTCGCCATGAAACCGCTCTAACTCTTTGATGCCGATCGCGATGAGTTTTGGCCCGAACGGGCCTAAACTCATCGCGATCTTGCTGTTGACGCCAGGGCCGGCTTTGCGGACACACCCGCCTGAAGCGCGCCCAAGCGTTGGCGCCCCGGTTTCACAGTCAGCTGCAGACCTTGCCGACCCGCCGCACGGCCAACCGGACGGCTGCCGGGATCGGCGCAATGACGGGCACGCCAATACGCCCGACCAACTCCGCCGCGGCCTCGCCTAGCGGTCCACCGCCGATGACGATGGCCTCGGCCCGCCAATCGGCGATGGCCCGCTCGCAAGCGAGACCGAGCGCTTCAACCAGCGCCTCCGGCTGGTAGGTCAGCACGGCTGGGTCGCCGTCGGTCAGCCCGACGCCGAGAAACTGGCGACCATGGCCATGAGCGAC
The DNA here is from genome assembly GCA_031291575.1 of Ancalomicrobiaceae bacterium. Lineage (GTDB taxonomy): Bacteria > Pseudomonadota > Alphaproteobacteria > Rhizobiales > Ancalomicrobiaceae > CAIYYN01. The sequence continues at coordinate 6,407 of JARLIT010000301.1, read as the reverse complement.
GGCCAGTGCCGCGATGCTGTCGACAAGGCGCGGCGTGGTGGTCACCACGGCGAACCTGCGCCCGTCAGCCGTCGCCTCGGCAAACGCCGCCTCGCCAATGCCGGTGACCGGAAAGGGCAGTGTCCGCGCAAGCTGCGTCGCTCCTGGATCGCCGAAGGCAGAGACGATGGCGCCGTCGACAGACTCCTCGGCCAGCGCCGGCGCCAGCTCGATCACCGCCTCAGCCGCAGCCGCGAGTTCGTCGGCGTCAGTGATGAGCGACGCGCCGCGCGAAACGGTGACCCCGGCCACGGTCGTGCCCTGCGGAGCTGCCCGTTCGGCGATGGCGCGCATCATGGCGGTCGTCGCCGGATTGGTATTCGGATTGATGAGGATCAGGCGCAGCATGGGTCGAGCGTTCCACTGAGGCAGGCGACTTATGGCGACCTCCGGCGGATGTCATCTGAGCGGAGGCGCCAATCAGGTTGGCGCAAACTGCCCGCCTGTTCCAGGCATTTAACGCGACGCTGCGCACTGTTCGCCCCACCGAGGCCAGCAAGCGCGGCATCGCAGCGATGCTGATGGTCGGGGCCGACGGTGCTTCTCGCCGATCGCGGCTACGACGCCGATGCGAAACGTGAGGCAATGGCTGCGCGCTGCGTTCGTTCACCGTACACGCGGGCAGAGAGCCGCGCCGGCGCCGCGGACAGCAGCTCCGAATCCGAGTAGCGATCTGCGATGTCCCTGAATTCGTCGGAGATCTCAGCGAACGCATCAATGACGTTCGGGTCGAAGTGACGGCCCCTGCCTTCGAGCATGATGGCGATCGCCTGATCATGCGGGATCGCATCCTTGTAGACGCGGCGGGAGGTCAACGCATCGTAGACGTCAGCCACCGCCATCAGGCGCGCGGAGATCGGGATCGCGTTCCCGCTCAGTCCGTTCGGGTAGCCGGTGCCATCCCACCTCTCGTGGTGGTTCAGCGCGATTTCCTTGGCACAGGCGAGAAACTCGACCGACATTCCGAGCCGCCGTTCGGCAGTCTCGATCGCTCGGTGTCCGATCGCCGTATGGGTCTTCATGATCTCGAACTCTTCGGGGTCGAGACTGCCCGGCTTCAACAGGATGCTGTCGCGAATGCCGACCTTGCCGATGTCGTGCAGCGGCGCATGCTTGAACAGAATATCGATCTGGCAATCCACCAGATAGGCAGCAAACGCTGGGTGCGATTGCAGCTTCAGAGCCAGCGCCTTGACGTAATTCTGGGTCCGGCGAATATGATTGCCCGTTTCGTTGTCACGCGTCTCGGCCAGAGACGCCAGAATTTCAACCGCCACGTCCTGAGTATGTTGAATCTTGCGGGTGCGCTCTTCCACTTCGATTTCGAGAAGCTCGTTCTGGTCCTTCATGCGATCCTTGGCCAAGGTCAAGGCGGTCCGCGTCGCGAAGTCCTTGCGCAGGACGAATTCACGCCACCAGCCGACTGCTGCTGCCAGAAGGAACAGGGTGACGACGTGATAGGACCAGTAAAAGGCTGAATTCCCCCCATTGCCAATGCCGTACAGCATGGCCGCTTCGAACATCAGGAGAATAATCAGGCCCGAGGCGAGCGCATATCTGAATTGGACTCCGAGAATGACGAAGCAATAGAATTCGAGAAAGACAAAATTGAGAATTCCGACCCACGACTTGAGCCCCATGCCGCCCTGACCGTCGATCGCCAGCAACACCCAGAACAGACTGGTGGCAACCACCGCAATGAAACCGGACATGACGATCTGCCAATGCCGTCTGGCAAATTGCGTAAACGAATAGGCAAGCCCGCCTGCGAGGATCGGCAAGCACAGTTGGACACGATAGTTATTCGCCGAAACATCCCCGAACGCGATAAGATCCACAAGGAAATCACAGAAGATCAGCATCAAACCGACGGCGAGGCTTGCCTGCGCATATCGATAGTAGACGTTACGGTAATACTCAGTGAATTCTTGCTCGTAGGCGGCACCGGCAAAAGCGAGCTTGGGCCGCAGCGGCAGCGTATCGGGCGACTTGATGTCGACGACGTCACCACTTCTCCCGAAGTTCCACAGGGCGGGGCACTCCAAGACAGACATCGACAGCACCCTGGTCAACGAGGTTCGGGAGGATCTACGTGGTCAGTCTGGCACGATTTCCGGCTGCTCGTCGGAGCTGTCGTCCGGTGTGCGTGGCTCATATGGCTGCGACTTGCCAAACCGCGACGAATGACGGCCTCCAGAGCAATAGGGCAGTCAGCCCGTGCCAACTGCGCTGTGCTGGCCATTCGAGACGCCTCCGCCCGACAGAAATGGAGAAACAGTCGCACGCGATATGGGTGCCCCCCTACATTGCACGTCATCCGCTAAGCCGCAGTCTATGGCGATGTCGGAATTTTCCAGATCTTCTCAAGCAAATATTGAGCACAATTGAACCATCAGTGCTGCAGGCCGACGACGATCGCTCATATGCGACGTGATCGGTCACAATGCCTGGCGGACGGAAATATCCGACGACATGAGAGCGCCCAAGCGCGGCATCAAACTGGGTCTATCCGGTCGGCGCAGCCCGAACTGCAAATGGAGACTGACGGGCCAACCATGCACGGACGATAGCGCGCCAGGAGCGGAGGTAGATGCGACCTCATCTATTGCGGCTGAGGTTCGTTTTCTTTCAGCCCTTAGAGCGGGCGTCGCACAGTCTGCTGATGGGTGCGGGGCGACTTGTGCCTGATGCCCGCAATTGACGTCTCGCAAAAGGCAACTGCGGCGTAAGCGTCGTCGGGCCGGAGTTAGGCGCTCAGACGTATGGCGTTCCTGCCATTGCGGCTTTTAGGCCGATGGTTGCCTTATCAATGATAGCGAGGAAGGCAGCTTTCGCTTCCTCTGTATCTCGCCCCCGCCGAAAGGCCCGGTGAGCCTCGATGAAGGCCACGGTCCATGTCGCCAGGAGCAGACCCGCCGCCAGGTGGGCGTCAGGATCGTCGGGGTCTCGCCCGCCGCATTCGGCGAGCGCCACCGTTACGACTTGCGCCAGTTCGGCACGTATCGCCCTGGCCCGGGCCTTGAGTGTTTCGCTGGCCTGAATGGTCTCTATGAAGCCTTCGCTCCTGGAAGAAAAATCGACGTAGGGGCTCTGTTCCGCAATCAGCCGATGCGCAAGCAAGCGTAGCATCTCGATCGGAGCGACTTTGGCGTCGCGCTGCCGCAGGGCTTCACGCAAGACCTCGCGGCCCTCTTCGTCCCGATCAAAGACCATGTCCTCCTTGCGGGGAAAGTAATTGAACACCGTCTTGCGTCCGACATCGGCGGCAATCGCGATCTCGTCCACCGTCACATGATCGAATCCCCGCTCGGCGAAGAGGCGCGTGGCGACGTTGGAAATGCCTTCTCGCGTGGCGAGCCGCTTACGGGATCGGAGATCAGATGGAATTGACATGGAGGCCCTCATGGCTCAACATTACACTGAGTATATATTGATATTCAGTGTAATTATGTGTCGCGGCTGTGGTCGCCGCGCCGATCGGAGGAAGACGCGATGCCGAACGTGGAGCCATTCCTGCTGAAGCTGCCCGAGGGGCTCAGGCTCGCGGGCAGGAATGTGCCGGCGGCGGACAGAAGGCAGGTGCCGCTCTATCTGTTCCGGTTGCCGGACGGCTCGGACATGGAGATGGTCGCGGTGCCGGCGGGCGATTTCGTCATGGGAACTGACGACTTGGAAGCGCCAGACTGGGAGAAGCCGAAGCATATCCACCCCATGGAGCGCTCCTATTGGATCGGCCGCTACGACGTGACACGTGGGCAGTTCAAAGCGCATTGCACCGCGATAGGCAGAGCCGAGCCAGAGACGGCCTATTTCGACGACGAGTTGGGTGGGGACAAGGATCGTCATCCGGTGATCATGGTCTCTTGGAACGATGCAAAGGCCTACTGCGTATGGGCCGGGCTGGTGTTGCCGAGCGAAGCCGAATGGGAAAAGGCGGCACGAGGCGCCGACGGCCGCAAGTATCCGTGGGGGATCGACTGGGATCCTACCAAGGCGAACTACCTGGACGCATCTTGTCCGGGGGATGCCATCATGATGGGCAATGGGAAGACGCTAGACGAGCACATGGCGGCTTTTGGTGGTCGTGACTTGGACCATAACGACGGATTCCCTTACACCTCACCCGTGGGGAGCTTCCCGACGGGGGTGTCGCCCTGCGGCGCACTCGACATGGCGGGCAATGTCTTCAATTGGTGCGAGGACTGGTGGGATGAGGCGGGCTTCCCGCGCACCACCCGGGGCGACTTCTCGCCTCCCCAGAGCGGCTCGTGGCGGGTCGACCGTGGCAGCAGCTGGGGCAACCCCGGCCGCCTCGCCTGCCGGACCACCATGCGCTACGGATACCCGCCATCCGACCGCAACGAGCACCTCGGCTTTCGTGTTCTCCTGAGGTCCGTCGCTTAGCACTTTGGACGCGTGCTCCCTTGGCCGCCTTCGCGATCGCCTCTGGGGGCTTCGTTAAAGGATGATCACGGCCCTGAAATCGTTGACGTTGGTGAGCGTCGGCCCGGTAATGATCTGGTCACCGAGCGCGCCGAAGAAGCCGTGGCCGTCGTTCTCGGCCAGTGCATCTTTCGGCCGGATGTCCTTGTCCCAGGCACGCTTCAGCGTCGTCGGCGTCAGGATCGCACCGGCGATCTCCTCGATACCATCGACGCCGTCGGTATCGCCGGCCAGCGCCCAGACATCTTCGAGCCCATCGAGCGCGATGCCAAGGGAGAGGAGAAATTCGACGTTGCGTCCGCCGCGGCCTTTGCCTCGGACCGTCACCGTGGTCTCGCCGCCGGAGAGAAGAATGCAGGGCGTACGAAACGGTTGATTGCGCAGCTTGACCTGGCGGACGACACCGGCGAGCGTCTTGCCGACGTCGCGCGCCTCGCCCTCGATCGAATCGGAGAGGATATAGGCCGGCAAGCCCGCGGCTTCAGCCACGCGAGCGGCCGCCTCGAGCGAGGCCTGCGGCGCCGCGATGATCTTGGTCTCGATGTGCCGCAGGCGATAATCGTCCGGCTTCACCGTCTCGCCGCGCCCGGTTGCGAGCGCCTCGATCACCGCGGGCGGCACCTCGATGCCATAGCGCCTGATGATGTCGAGTGCGTCCGCGCAGGTCGTATCGTCGGCGACGCTTGGGCCAGAGGCGATGTCGCGCGGATTGTCGCCCGGAACGTCCGACAGCAACAGCGTCACCACCTTGGCCGGATAGGCCGCGGCGGCGAGCCGGCCTCCCTTGATCGCCGACAGATGACGGCGAACGCAGTTCATTTCAGAGATCGTCGCCCCGGAGGTGAGCAACGCGCGGTTGACCTCCTGCTTGTCGGCGAGGCTGAGACCTTGCAGAGGCAGTGGCAACAGCGCCGAACCGCCGCCGGAGACGAGGCAAAGAACGGTATCGTTGACGCCGGCCGTTTCGACCAGCGCCAGCATGCCGCGGGCTGCCTCGAGCCCGGCCGCATCCGGCACCGGATGGGCGGCCTCAACGATCTCGATCCGGTCACACCGCACGCCATAGCCGTAGCGGGTAACGATGAGTCCCTCGATGTCGCCCTGCCAATGGTCCTCGACGGCGCGCGCCATGGCAGCCGACGCCTTGCCGGCGCCGACGACGATCAACCGGCCGACCGGCTTTGCCGGCAGATGCGGCGGGATGCAGGTTGCCGGCTGAGCTGAGGCGATCGCCGCCTCGAACAAGCGGTGCAACAGGTCGCGCGGATCGGATTGGGCAGCAGGCATGGTCGGCAGGTCCACGTTGTCATCCGGCAACAGAATCGGTTGCCGGACATTGCGACTCTTGGCTAAGGCCCGCATTTAGGCAATGCCGTAATCGGCGAGCGGTTCCAGAGCTTTGACCATCGCTGAATGGTCCCAGCCGGAACCGCTCCGGCCATCGAGGCGGACAGCAGCTTCACCTTGGCGAAGGCCTCGCCCTTGCCGCCGAGCTTCAGGCACGTCTGAGGCGCGGAACGGCGCGATCTGCACCAACCTAAGCAGCGTGCAGGATTCCCCTCGTGACCTATAGCTTGGCCTGTTCGACCCCACTGAAACGTAAGGCGCGAGCGTCTTGAGCGACGAGGTCCGCCATGTCTCGCTCCAGCCCGTCGCGATCATCTGTGCCGCACAACAGCCGACCGCTGAGCGGGTCGAAGCGCCCGGCCGCGAGGTCGGCGATGAGCTCGGCGGCCAGGGCAGGCGAAACGCTCACCCCATCGTCGAACAACTGCTGGATGCCCGGCAGATAAGCTTTGCCCGCCTCCGAGGTCAGCTGCAGCTCGGTCATCGCCGTTCTGACCAGACCTGGATCGACGGCGAAGGCCAGGACGCCGCCGTCCTTCGTCGTATCGTTGAGGCATTCGGTGAATCGCATGATCGCC
>JARLIT010000300.1 GCA_031291575.1 Ancalomicrobiaceae bacterium | reverse complement strand
CCCGGTGTGCGCGGCCTGCGCTCCGATCCGTGCCGGCCGCCCGTTGCAGACCGTGCCGGAACGCTTGAGCGCGCGGCGAGCCCAGCTGGTTCGACAGAGGTTCGCAATCGCACGCCACTCGACACCAAATACGAGCCAGTCTGCTTTCGCTACGCCAGACGGTCAGAAGACGAATAGCTTCGGGAAATACTCAGTACTTCGATCTGAGCGCTTGTCGCCGCTTCCGTCTGGCGAAGTGGAGGATAGCGTCGTCGCGTCAATCGTCGAGGCGCAGTTTTGATCCATCCGTTGGCCCAGTCGTCAGCTATGCGAATTTCAACTTTCGCAAAATTACTCTGGAAGGACAGAAGGATAACGCCATGGGGATGCCTGATGACGGCAGACGGCAAGGAACGGTGTTATCAGACCATGTTTGAGAGTGGCGCGTCAGGTGCTGGTCGGCGCGCCTCTGAGTAGTATCCGATCCTGCCGCCGAATTGCTATCTTCACATATTGTGTCGTCGGCATTCGTCTCGGCGGACCTCGAGCCGCTCAAACCGATGCCGCCGGATTCCGCGGCGGGATTTCGAGTAAGTTCGCAACGATCGCAGGCTTTTCACACGATGGCGAAGGCTCTGCTCTGCCCCGGCTGGTCGCCGAGGCGCGCGACGGCGTGACCGGTTTATTTGCGAGGGGAGACGGAAGCCACTCCATCTCTTCCGACGCCTAGTGTCCGACCGGATCCGCCCCCGGTCCGGTCGGACCCTTTTTGGTTGCCGCTCCGCCGACGCCCCCACGCTTGCCGCGCCGCATCTGACAAGGCGGCTGGAACCATCGCGCACGTGGTTGGTTACATGCTCGACGGCATCGGCCACGGCACCGGCCGGGCGTGAACATCGGGTGCGACCGTCGCAGGGGCTGCCTACTGGCCGCCATCGGGCCGCCGGTCCGACCGGATTTGATCTATCCAACATGTTCCAGGTCAGGAGCTGCAGATGAACGCCTTTTTCACCGTTGTCAGGACAGTCGTCGCACTCGCCATCCTCGGGGGTGCCGCAGCCGTGGCCTTTATCTATTCGGGTCTCTATGACGTTTCCGCCACCACCCCGGACATCCCCATCGTCGCCTGGGCCGTTCACGCCGTATCGGAAGCTTCGGTGGCGGCACGGCTGGGAGCCAACAAAGTACCGTCCGGGCTCGATAAGCCTGAGACGATCAAGGCTGGTGGCAGGCTCTTCATCGAGAATTGTGCGGTCTGTCATGGCGCACCCGAGGTGGCGCCGACGCCGATCGCACAAGGCTTGAATCCGTCTCCGCCGAACCTGTTTGCGGCAACGCGAAAGCCGGACGAGCAAGAAAACTTCCAGTTCATCAAGTACGGCGTCAAGATGACCGCCATGCCCGGTTTTGGAAAATCGCTAGACGACGATCATGTCTGGCAGACCGTGGCTTTCCTCAACAAGCTACCCGGGATGTCCAAATCCGACTATGCCGGTCTGACGGCAGCGCCGGCTCCGAGTGCCAATTGACGGTCGTCCACACTGGCTGGGGATCTCGCCTCGAGAGGCCACTGGAAGACCCGGAATTGGCATCGAATTCGGTGTCGTTTCCGGCGAGTGCCTGGATCCATTGCTCCGTCCTTTCCGCAGGAGCGTCGGAAAATGCGCAGTCTCGCCGGGCCGCCCTGACGGTTCCGTCGGCATCTGATCCGGGCATTCGCCGCAATGACACCGCAACTCCGCGGACGGCTCGAATGCGAGTTCCGTTGCTTTAAGTAGATTCCGAAGCTCCCGCAAACACGCGCAATACAGACTTATGCTCTCCTAGGAACGCGATTGCTGCCGCTCGTCGATACCGACACCTGCGGTTGTTTGGAGCCTGCCGGGCGACAGCTTCGCGACGAGCGACGGATAGCTTCAGAGTACGAATTGAAGATATCGACACTGTGAGGGATGAGAAAATGTTTCTGCCGCCGCAATACGCCTGGTTCGAGCACGTGCTGATCGCAAGCATCGTGGTGTTTGTCATCGACCTCATCGGCGCGTCGTTCGCCTTCGGCAACAAGCTCCTGAGCGCGCTGTTCAGCGCGATCCTGTTCGCTGCCGTGTTCGGCGCGCTCGTCTATTTCGGCTACGGCAATGTGTCGATGACGGTTACATCGGTTCCGAATGTAACGGCGCCGGCGCAGTCTCAGGTCACGCCTGCGACGAAATAGCAGTCGCCCGACGGCTGGCCGCTCGCCCGCGCCCGGTTCAGGCCGGAGGCGGGAGAACGCGGACGGAACGTCTGATGCGGCAAAGATGCAGTCTGTCGACCCGAACCGCCGACACCGGCGGTCGACCGATCTCGCAACTCGGTGGATAGGTCGAATGCAGCGGCCGTTACGATTACACGTAGTCAGATCTGGTTGAATCGTAGATCGATGGAATATCTATCTCAGAATTTTGGGAGCAAAAATCATGGCCCGCAATGTTCTATTCTTTTTGCTTGGGGCGGCGATCGTTGTGTGTGCGATCGGCGGCTATATGGTCTACCAGCAGCACCAGACATCGGGGGTCGAAGTCAGCGTCAGCAAGAATGGTCTTTCCGTCCAAACGAAATGAAGGCCGACTGAGGCCGTCATCTGGTGCTGGTGTCCAGCACATCCCCCATCGGGCTGCCCATGCAACCCAAGGAGTTCGATCATGACTGCTGGAACAATCCTCATCATTCTGCTCGTCATCTTCCTCCTTGGCGGGTTCAGCGGCCGCTTCCGCGGCTATGGCTACGGCTACGGCAACCAGGGCATCGGGCTCATCGGTCTGGTGCTGATCGTACTCGTCGTGCTGGTTCTGTCGGGTCGGATGTAGCTTGCCCAAAGGGCAAGTCGAGCGCCGTCTCCGCCCGCACGCGGCAAGCGCCGCAGGCTCTGCGCATAATCCGACTGTTCCAGGCTTATCGAGCGGACCAATCGGTCCAGCCTACGTGACCGACGTGCTCCGCGGCACCGCCAAACCGGCCGGCCCGCTGGTTTGGCGTATCTGCGCGGGATCGCCCCCGGGGCGATGAACGCATTCGGCCGATGGCGCATCGTCGCCGCGGCCGCCCGAACGACAGCCCGACATCCCGGCCGGGTGGGCGCTCACGTCGTGGGTACTTTCCGAACCTGAGTTTTTCGCGCGCGCGCGCCTAGCATGGCGCAGGGTCCCTCCGTGTGCGCCCGGGCCTGAGTATCGCCCCCGGATTATCCGTTGTTGGCCGGCCCGCTCGGCTTCGAGACATCCCCGTCGGGATCTCCCGGCCCGGGGACGGGCAGGGCATGCGATGCGCTCGGCATGCGTTGGCCGATTTCGCCCGGCTCGCCGGTCGAGGCGCGAATGCCGGCCGTTCGGGGGAGCCTGGGGCGAGAGAGGGCGCCGGATGGATCGGTCGGGTATTTGCCCGTCTGCCACCCCACCGCGCCGGGATTTGCGGTGCTGATCATGGACGTCAATCGAGGAGCTGATTTGTGAAGCAACTTTGGAACTGGACGACCCTTCGGCATTTCGTTACCGGCCATACGCCTGCACCGGTCTTGTGGGACAGCCGCGACCCGATCCGCGAAGAGCTGTTCAGTGCCGAGCGGATCGAGGAGCATGCGCGCAGCCTCGCGGCGGCACAGGTCATCACCCGCCGCCCGATCAAGGGGCTACCGCTAGCCAAGCGCCTGTCTGCAAACGGAGCCGTGCTGGTCGACGCCTACCGGATCTTCGTAAAGGCCATCGGCGAAGATCACGCCATCACCCCGGCCGCCGAATGGCTGGTCGACAATTATTACGTCGTCGAGCGGCAGATCCGGGAAATCCGCTCCGACCTGCCGGCCGGATACTATCGCCAGCTCCCGAAGCTCGCAGGCGGACCGTTCGGCGGCTATCCGCGCGTGTTCGGCATCGCCTGGGCCTTCGTCGCCCATACCGATAGCCGGTTCCTGCCCGAGATGCTGCTGCGCTTCGCCAGAGCCTACCAACAGGTCGAGCCGCTGACGATCGGCGAACTCTGGGCCTTGCCGATCACGCTGCGCATCGTGCTAATCGAAAATCTGCGACGGCTGGCGCAGGACATGATGATCGCCCGGCAGCAACGGCAGAATGCCGACGCGTTGGCCAACCGCCTTCTCGATTCCGACACCCCCCGGCCGGTCGCAATTGCCGGCGCGCTGGCGGCCTATGACTCCATCGAACTGTCCAATGCATTTGCCGTTCAGCTGATCTACCGACTGCAGGACAAGGGCGCCGCGGTGGCGCCGGCGCTGAGCTGGCTGGACCGCCGCCTTGCCACTCGCGCCAGCGACGCCGAGGCCGTGGTCCGCGAGGTGCATCGTCAGCAGGGCGCGGCCAACGTCAGCGTCCGCAACGTCATCACCAGCCTGCGCCTGATCGCCGACATCGACTGGAATGACGCCGTCGAGAGCATCAGTCTCGTCGACGAGACGCTGTCGCACCAGGGCGGCTTCCGGCAGATGGATTTTTCCACCCGCAATCTCTACCGCAGCGCCGTCGAAGATCTGGCGCGCGGCTCTGGAGTGCCCGAGCTGGAGGTTGCCGAACGAGCCGTTGCTGCGGCTGAGCGCGCGGGTGGCGCAGAGACGCCCGACTCGGATGCAAGGCACAAGGATCCCGGCTACCATCTCATTGCCGGCGGGCGGCCGGCGTTCGAGACCGAACTCGGCTTTCGCCTGCCGTTGACGAAATGGCCGTCGCGCCTGATCCGCCGGTTCGGGATCTTTGGCTATGGAGGCGCGATAGCGATCGCGCTCATCGTCCTGCTGGCACTGCCGCTGTGGGCGTTGGCTGCCAACCACCTGGGGTTTGCCTGGATTTGGCTGCTGCTGCTGTTGGGCGCCATCCCGGCGATGGATGCCGCGATCGCGCTGGTCAACCGCGGCGTCTCCTCAGGCGTGCGCGCGACACCGTTGCCGGCGCTCGGACTGAAGGCTGGCATCCCGGCAGACTACCGCACGCTCATTGCGGTCCCGACTTTGCTGATCAGCATCGACGGCATCGCCGAACAGGTCGAAGGGCTTGAGATCCATCATCTCGCCAGCCCCGACGGCGACCTCCACTTTGCATTGGTGTCCGACTGGCTCGATGCCGCGACCGAGGAGGCCGCCGGCGATGCCGAGCTTCTCGCCGCCGCGGCCGCCGGCATCGCCCAGCTGAACGATCGGTACGGTCCGGCGCCGGGCGGTCCGCGCTTCCTCTTGCTGCATCGCCGGCGCCAGTGGAGCGCAAGCGAAGGCCGCTGGATCGGCTGGGAGCGCAAGCGCGGCAAGCTGCACGAACTCAACCGTCTGCTTCGCAGCGCGACGGATACCAGTTTCATTGCGATCGACGGCGTTGCACCGAGCGTTCCGCCCGCCATCCGCTATGTGGTCACCCTCGACGCCGATACGCGCCTGCCGCGCGACTCTGTGCACCGGCTGATCGGCAAGATGGCGCACCCGCTCAATCGCCCGACATACGATGCCGCGACCGCCCGGGTTGTCGCCGGCTACGCCGTGCTGCAGCCCCGCGTGACCCCAACGCTTCCCCTGGGGCGGGACGGATCGATCTTCCAGCGGGTATTCTCCAGCCTCAGCGGCATCGACCCTTACGCGGCGGCCGTCGCCGATGTCTACCAGGACCTGTTCGGCGAAGGCTCCTATGCCGGCAAGGGCATCTATGACGTTGACGCCTTCGAGGCGGCGCTCGCGGGCCGCGTGCCCGAGGCGACGCTTCTCAGCCACGACCTGTTCGAAGGCATCTTCGCTCGCGCCGGGCTGGCCTCGGACGTCGAAGTGGTCGAGGAATTCCCCACCCGCTATAACGTCGCCAGTCTGCGCCTGCATCGCTGGGCTCGCGGTGATTGGCAGTTGCTGCCATGGATCTTTGGCTTTGGCCCCAACCACGGAGCCAAAGCTGCCATCACGGCGGTCGGTCGCTGGAAGATGCTCGACAACCTGCGCCGCAGTCTGAAGGCGCCGTTTTCGGTCATCGCGCTGATCGTCGGCTGGATGATGCCGCTGGAGCCGGCGCTGATCTGGACCCTGTTCATTCTCGCCATGATGGTTCTGCCAACGCTGATCCCGGTCATCGCCGCGGTTCCGCTGCGCCGCGCCTCGGTCACGCTTTCGAGCCACATGCGCGCGCTCCTGCGCGACACCGGGGTCGCCGCGAGCCTTTCGGCCCTGAACGTGGTGTTTCTCGCGGACCAGGCGGTGCTGATGGGTGACGCGATCGTCCGCACCCTGTGGCGGCTGTCGGTCAGCCACAAGCACATGCTCGAATGGATTCCGGCCGGTGCGGCGACCAATGCTCCGAGGCTCGATGTCGGCGGCTTCTACCGCCGCATGATCGGCGCGGTGGCGATCGCCGCCGTCGGTTTGCTCGCCAGCCTTCTGTCCGGCACGGGAGCGTGGACGATCGCGCTTGCCTTCTCGATCGCCTGGGCGGCGTCGCCGCTGGTGGCACGCTGGGTCAGTCTCAGCCCCGAAGCAGCCGCTGATCTAGGCCTTTCCAGCGGGGATGCCCGCTTCCTCCGGCTGACCGCCCGATGCACGTGGCGCTACTTCGAGACCTTCGTGACCGGCGCGGGTCACATGTTGCCACCGGACAATTTCCAGGAGGATCCGGTTCCGGTCGTCGCCAACCGCACCTCGCCGACCAATCTCGGCCTCTATCTTCTCGCCGTCGCCAGCGCCCGCGACTTCGGTTGGATCGCGACGAGCGATGCGGTCGGGCGTCTGGAAGCGTCGATGGCATCGATGGCGGCGCTGGCCAAATTCCGCGGGCATTTCTACAATTGGTACGATCTTCTCGATCTGAACCCGCTCGTTCCACGCTACATATCGTCGGTCGACAGCGGCAATCTGGCTGGCCATCTGATCGCGCTTGCCAATGCGCTCGCCGAGTGGCGCGATCGCGCTGCGCCCACCGCGCAGATCCTGTCCGGCATTGGCGACGCGCTCGAACTCTGCCGCGAGGCCGCGGCGCGTCTGCGGGATGGTCGCCACACTCAGACGGTCACCTGGGCCGAACTGGACGCAGATCTTGCCGCACTCATCGACAAGGTGCGCGAGCCCATGGCTGAGGACGCGGATCTTGCCGCCCTTCTTGCCGTCACGGTTGCCAGCTCGGAGACCATTCTCGACATGGCCCGGGCACTCGCACTCGAGCAAGGCCATGGAACCTCGACCGACATGGTGTTCTGGGCCGAGACCAGCTGCGCCGTGATCGCCGCCCAGGCGGCGGACCTTGCGCTCGGCGAGGCGGCGCGTCTGGGGCTGAACGAGCGGATCGTGACACTCGAGGCCGCGGCTCGCACGATGGCCATGGCGATGGATTTCGAATTCCTGTTCGATCCGTCGCGCAAGCTGTTGTCGATCGGCTATCTGGTCGATGACGGCGTGCTCGATCCCAGTTGCTATGATCTGCTCGCCTCGGAAGCGCGGCTCGCCAGCTTCATCGCCATCGCCAAAGGCGACGTTCCCGCCCGCCACTGGTTCCGGCTCGGTCGTGTGGTGACGCCGGTTGCGCACGGCTCGGTGCTGGTCTCCTGGTCGGGTTCGATGTTCGAATACCTGATGCCGTCGCTCGTCATGCGCGCGCCGAAGGGCAGCCTGCTGGAGCAGACGACCGCCTTGGCCGTGGGCCGCCAGATCTCCTATGCGAAAAGCCTCGGACTGCCGTGGGGCATCTCGGAATCCGCCTACAACGCCCGCGACATCGAACTGACCTATCAATATTCGAGTTTTGGCGTCCCCGGCCTCGGCCTGAAACGCGGACTGAGCGGCAGTCAGGTCATCGCACCCTATGCCACCGTGCTCGCCGCGATGGTCGATCCGAAGGCCGCTGCCGATAACCTGATCCGGCTGGTCGCCGCCGGCGGACGGGGCCGCTACGGCTTCTACGAGGCGCTCGACTACACGCCGGAGCGCCTGCCCAAAGGCGTCGACGTCGTGGTGGTCAAGGCGTTCATGGCTCACCACCAGGGCATGTCGATCGTCGCCATCGCGGACACGTTGCTGGACGGCATCATGCGGTCGCGCTTCCACGCCGAACCCATGGTGCAGGCAACGGAACTCCTGTTGCAGGAACGCATGCCGCGGGACGTGTTGGTCGCGCGTCCCTATGCCGCCGAAGCGCAATCCGGCGCTGCACAGAGGGATCTGCAGCCGGCCGGTGGGCGCTCGTTCTCCAGCCCGCATCAGGCAAAGCCCGAGGTCAATCTCCTGTCCAACGGTCGGTTCACTACGATGCTGACGGCGTCAGGCTCGGGCTACAGCCGTTGGGGCGATCTGGCCATCACGCGGTGGCGGGAGGATGCCACCTGCGACGACACCGGCTCCTACATCTTCCTGCGCGACGTCCAAAGCGGCGCGGTCTGGTCGGCAGGCTTCCAGCCCGTCGGACATGAACCGGACGACTACAAGGTCGGCTTCCAGGAATATCGGGCCGAATTCATCCGCCGCGACGGCACCCTGACCACGACGATGGAGGTGATCGTTTCGACCGAAGACGATGCCGAGGTCCGCCGCATCTCGATCAGCAACGGCGGTGGCCGTTCCCGCACGATCGAAGTCACCTCTTACGCCGAACTGGTGCTGGCGTCGCAGGCGCAGGACGTCGCGCATCCGGCCTTCTCCAAGTTGTTCGTCGAAACGGAATTCCGCGCGGATCTCGGCGCCATCGTCGCCACAAGGCGCAAACGCACGCCCGGCGAGCCGTCGATCTATGCGGCGCATCTGGCTGTCGTCGACGGCGACACGGCACCGAGGCCGGAAGTCGAAACCGACCGGGCCCGCTTTCTCGGGCGCGGACACAGCATCGACGACGCCGTTGCCATGACCGACGGCCAGGCCCTGTCCGGCACTGTCGGGACGGTCCTCGACCCGATCTTTGCCCTGCGCCGCCGCATCCAGATCGAACCGGGCGCGACCGTCCGGGTGTCGTTCTGGACGGTCGTCGCGGCGAGCTATGACGGGGCGATGGACCTCATCGACCGGCATCGGGATGCCTCGGCATTTGGTCGCGCCGCGACGCTCGCCTGGACGCAAGCGCAGGTACAGCTGCGTCATCTCGGGATCACGCCCGGCGAGGCGGCGCTGTTCCAGCGGCTTGCCGGCGATCTCGTCTATGCCGGTCCGGGCCTGCGCCCGGCATCCGACATCATCGCACGCGGCAGCGGTCCGCAATCGGCCCTGTGGGGCCAGGGGATCTCCGGCGACCTGCCGATCGTTCTGTTGCGCATCGCCGACATGGACTACCTCGACATCGCCCGCCAACTGCTGAAGGCGCACGATTATTGGCGGATGAAGCAGTTTTCCGTCGACTTCGTCATCCTCAACGATCGACAGGCGTCCTACGTCCAGGACCTGCAGATCGCCCTGGAGATGCTCGTCCAGACCAGCCAGTCGCGTTCGCTGCGGCCAGGCAACGAAGCTCTCGGCCGGGTCTTCGTGCTGCGCTCCGATCTCGTGCAGCCGGACATCCGCGCCCTGCTGGCCGCCGTGGCCCGGGTCGTCATCGTCGCACAGCGCGGCAGCCTCCTCGACCAGATGGAACGGCGCAGCGATCCGAAACCGGTAAGCCGCCATCCGGCCGCGCGCCTCTCGCACGCAACCGCCCGGATCGATCCGTTCCGGCGACCGGCGCTCGAGTTCTTCAACGGCCTCGGCGGGTTCGACCGCGACGGCAAGGACTACGTGACCATCCTCGGGCCGGGTCAGTCGACGCCGGCACCCTGGATCAATGTGATCGCCAATGCTGATTTCGGCTTTCTGGTCTCTTCCGAGGGCAGCGGCACCACATGGTCGGTCAACAGCCGCCAGAACCAGTTGACGCCCTGGTCCAACGATCCCGTCACCGATCGCCCCGGCGAGGCCTTCTATCTGCGCGACGAGGAAACCGGGGCACTGTGGAGCCCGACGGCCTTGCCGATCCGCAGCGCCACCGGCACCTATGTTGCTCGGCACGGACGCGGCGTCAGCCGCTTCGAGTTCGAGACGCAAGGCATCGCTTCGGTGCTGACGCAATTCGTGCCGGTCGACGGCTCGATCAAGATCTCCCGACTGCGGCTGACCAACCATTCGACGCACGCCCGCTCGCTGAGCGTGACCGCCTATGTTGAGTGGGTGCTCGGCGCTGCGCGCTCCCAGACCGCGCCGTTCATCGTGACCGAACGGGATAGCGAAACCGGCGCAATCTTCGCCCGCAATCCCTGGACCATGGACTTCGGCCATCGGGTTGCCTTTGCCGATTTTCCCGGCCCGCACATCGAATGGACGGGCGACCGGCGCGAGTTTATCGGCCGCAACGGCACGCTCGCCCATCCTGCGGCACTTGCCGGGACGGGGCATTTCAGCGGAGCGGTTGGAGCCGGGCTCGACCCGTGTGCCGCGCTGCGCCGACGCATTGACCTGGCGGCCGGGGCAAGCGTCGAAATCCTGTTCCTCCTCGGCGAAGCCGCCGACGCGAGCGCGGCGCGGCGGTTGATCGCCCAGTGCCGGGCTACGGACTCTCACGCGATCGAAGCTGCCGTGACCGCCCAATGGGACGACATCCTCGACGCCGTCCATGTGCGCACGCCCGACCGGTCGATGGACGTCATGCTCAACGGTTGGCTGACCTATCAGACCCTCAGCTGCCGCATCTGGGCGCGATCGGGCTTCTATCAGTCGAGCGGAGCCTATGGCTTCCGCGACCAGTTGCAGGACGGATTTTCCCTCGTCTCCACCCGTCCCGATCTGGTCCGCAGCCATCTCATCGCCGCCGCCGGGCGCCAGTTCAGCGAAGGCGATGTGCAGCATTGGTGGATGCCGCATTCCGGGCAAGGTGTTCGCACCCGCATTTCCGACGACCGGCCGTGGCTCGCCTATGCCGCCGCCCATTATGTGACGGCAACCGGCGACACAGCCGTGCTCGACGTCGAGATCCCCTTCCTTGAAGGGCAGGTGTTGCGCGAAGGCGAACACGACAGTCTGTACTTCCCCACCACGTCCAATCGGACCGCCAGTCTCTATGAGCATTGCGCCATCGCGCTCGATGCCAGTCTGGCACTCGGTCGGCACGGTCTGCCGTTGATGGGAACGGGCGACTGGAACGACGGGATGAACCGGGTCGGCGAAGAGGGCGAAGGCGAAAGCGTCTGGCTCGGCTGGCTGCTGATCTCGGCGCTGGAAGCCTTGGCGCCGATCGCCATCGCGCGCGGAGACCGCGTCCGGGCCGACAGCTGGGTTGCCCATGCCGGAGCCCTCAAAGTCTCGATCGAGCGCGAGGCCTGGGACGGCGCCTGGTATCGCCGGGCCTATTTCGACGACGGCACGCCCCTTGGCAGCGCCGCGAATGCCGAATGCCGGATCGATGCCATCGCCCAATCGTGGAGCGTGTTGTCAGGCGCCGGCGATCCGGTCCGGGCCGCCGAGGCGATGGCCTCGGTCGAGCGCGAACTGATCAAGCCGGAAATCGGACTGGCGCTGCTGTTTGCCCCGCCTTTCGACACATCTTCGCCTGATCCTGGGTATATCCAGGGTTATCCGCCGGGCATTCGTGAGAACGGCGGCCAATATACCCACGGCGCGATCTGGTCGGTAATGGCCTTCGCCAAGCTGGGCGAAGGGGACAAGGCACACGACCTGCTGTCCCTGATCAATCCCATCAACCACGCACGCACCCGCGCCGACGTCCACCGCTACAAGGTCGAACCCTACGTCGTCGCGGCCGATGTCTATAGTCGCGCCCCCCATATCGGGCGCGGTGGCTGGACCTGGTACTCGGGCTCGGCCGGCTGGATGCAGCGCGCCGGGATGGAAAGCATTCTGGGCATCCGTGTCGCCGCCGGCATCTTGTCTCTCGATCCCTGCATTCCGCGGGAGTGGCCGGGGTACGAGGTGACGCTAAGGTTCGGCTCGGCCCACTACGCCATCCGCGTCGTCAATCCCCAGAATGTCGAGATGGGAATCGTGGCGGCGACGCTCGACGGCGTGGCGATCGACGTCGATCCCTTCCGCCTGGCGCTGATCGACGACGGCAAGACGCACGCCGTCATCGTCGCCATGGGCCGTGCCGCCACGATTGGCCAATCGGGCTCCCGCGTGACCGCAGGCGATCTTCCTCCGCAACCTCTAACTTAGGAAACTACCATGTCTGAGCATTTCTCCGTCGGCGACGCTGTCGCCTATCATGACGGATCCATCGGCGTGTCGCTGACATGCCAAGTCGTCAAAGTGATGCCGTCCGAGCGTTCCGGCCGCTACTACCATATCCGGGATCTCTCGGAGCTGTTCGAGCGCTCGGTGTCCGGCGATACACTCACGCCGATCGCGCCGACGAAGGCGGACGGCATCTTCCGGTCGGGAGGAGGCACGTCATGAACAGCTGGATTGTTCCGCCTGTCATTGTCCCGCTCGCCTTCCTGATCCTCGTTCTGCTGACTTGGGGCATCAAGGCGCTATGAACGCCGGTACGCCGATGTCCGTCGGAGTGTCCGAACACGCGATGCACCGGCGTCGAAGGCGCCAGAGCCTTTGCCCGCCAGCGAACACCCATGCTCTCGCTGACAGGCTCGTGCAAATCCGCTAGCTGTGCCACTCTGGCGACGATATATCGGTCTAGCCGGTATAGACAACGCGCCGCCGCGGCATGACAAAGATCGGAAGCAATTTGTCGGACTGGCGCAGGCCAGCCAATACTGCAAGTCTACCACTCTTCGTCCGGGAAAGGCTTGGACGCGGAAGAGTCTGGCAGTGGGTAAGGTCGATCTCGATCGCTTTTCGGCACTGCACCTAAAGATAATCGCTCACAAAGCCGCGGCCCGCATTGACATACAGCTTCCGTCATTCTGTTGCCACCATCGCAGCTTTATGTCGTTTGCCGGTGTCCGATCGGTCCCAGCACCTCGGAGTGCCCATGACTCTGTCAAAACTCTACGTTCCGACCTTCAAGCGGCTGTACAGCCCGGGTGAACTCCTGGCCGATGGCGTGGTGCATGTCGTGGCCATCGTCGCAGGGCTGATCGCCTTTGCCGTGCTGTTCTCGCGCATCGCCGCGACGGGGGAGGCGGGCAACGGGGTCGTGGTCGCGATCTACGCGGCCGGCTTCTTCCTGATGTTCGGCTTCTCCTGCGCCTACAACATGACGCCGCCATCGCAGCTGAAGTGGCTGCTCAGGCGGTTCGACCACGCCGCGATCTACATCATGATCGCCGGCACCTACACCGCCCTCGTGTCGCAGATGGAGGACCGTTTCTGGGCCTGGATCTTGCTGGCCGTGGTGTGGTCGGGGGCGATCGGCGGCAGCATGATGAAGCTGTTCCTGCCCGGCCGCTGGACTCGGGTGTCGACGGCGCTCTACTTGGCGCTCGGCTGGGTCGTGATTGTGGCGATCCGGCCCGTCACCTTGTCGCTTCCCACGACGACCATGATCCTGGTGGCCGTCGGCGGGCTCGTCTATTCGATCGGCGTCGTGTTCTACAAGTGGGAAAGCCTCAAGTTCCAGAATGCCATCTGGCACAGCTGCGTCGCCGTCGCTGCCGGCTGCCACTATGCGGGCATCGCCTATGTGGTGGCGCGGGCGGCTTGAGCGAGCGGCGTCATCTG